>JADJUF010000008.1:77500-377500 GCA_016717005.1 Myxococcales bacterium
CCGACCCTCCACGGTCGGGGCGGCACACGAATCTTCGGGTTCGTGGCGCGCCGGGACATAGGCCAGGTCGGTCAGTCATCTATCGATTCGCATCACAAGGCTGGCGACCCCACCCGGGGCGCAGCCGTCCAGACGAACCTCGAACGTCAGCACATCGTTTGCTCGTGCTTCGGTATTTTTTTCCCGGCGGCAATTCCGGAGAGGCCACACCCGTTCCCATCCCGAACACGGAAGTTAAGCTCTCCAGGGCCGATGGTACTGCAGGGGCAACTCTGTGGGAGAGTAGGTCGCTGCCGGGGTCTTTTTGCGCTGGTCTCAGGACATGTCCTGGGCTGGTCACAGCCCGCATCTAACGATGCGGGCTGTTTTCTTTTTTCGGTTGGAGCGGCTTGGGCTCCGGCTTGGGCTCGGGCTCCGGATCGGGCTCCGGATCGGGCTCCGGATCGGGCTCCGGATCGGGCTCCGGATCGGGCTCTGGCTCGGGCTCCGGCTCCGGGTCCGGCTCGGGCTCCGGCTCGGGCGCCGGCGCCGGCGCCGGCCTTCGGCCTGGTGGAGATGGTTGCCCGGCGAGGGTGTGGCCGAGGCGCAGGCGGTGGCGCACCCATGGGCCGTGCTCAAACATGCCTCGCGCTGACGAGATCCCCGACCGAGTGCTCCTGCGGTCGTCGGCGTTGCTCGAGGTGAGCTCGTGGGCGCTGCGGAACTGCGCGCGGCCCATGGGTGCGTCACCTGGCGCCTCGGAGAAGCGCTGGCCACCGTTTGACCGCTGCGGCCCGGCACGCGAAGCGTGGGGACAGGCTCCTGGGTCGCAGGTGCGCGAGATCGCGAGGGAATTTGGAGCTGGCGCGGCGGAAAAAGGGACAGGCTCCTGGGTCGCAGGTGCGCGAGATCGCGAGGGAATTCTGGGCTACCGCGGCGGAAAAAGGGACAGGCTCCCGGAAAAGGGGACAGGCTCCTGGGTCGCAGGTGCGCGAGATCGCGAGGGAATTCTGGGCTACCGCGGCGAAAATGGGGACAGGCTCCTGGGTCGCAGGTGCGCGAGATCGCGAGGGAATTCTGGGCTACCGCGGCGGAAAAAGGGACAGGCTCCTGGGTCGCAGGTGCGCGAGATCGCGAGGGAATTCTCGGCTACCGCGGCGGAAAAAGGGACAGGCTCCCGGAAAAGGGGACAGGCTCCTGGGTCGCAGGTGCGCGAGATCGCGAGGGAATTCTGGGCTACCGCGGCGGAAAAAGGGACAGGCTCCTGGGTCGCAGGTGCGCGAGATCGCGAGGGAATTTGGAGCTGGCGCGGCGGAAAAAGGGACAGGCTCCTGGGTCGCAGGTGCGCGAGATCGCGAGGGAATTTGGAGCTGGCGCGGCGGCAAAGGGACAGGCTCCTGGGTCGCAGGTGCGCGAGATCGCGAGGGAATTTGGAGCTGGCGCGGCGGAAAAAGGGACGGGCTCCTGGGTCGCAGGTGCGCGAGATCGCGAGGGAATTCTGGGCTACCGCGGCGGCAATGTGGTTGGCTGCGGCGAGCGGTTCGAGCGGGGGGCGCGGTATGCTGGCAGCGTGCGCGCCATCAATGTCCGTTGTCCCAACTGCGGCGCGAGCCTGACTGTCGACGACGGCGCCTCGTCGGTGGCGTGCCAGTACTGCGGCACGTCGGCTCGGATTCAGACGCGCAGCCGGGTCTTCCAGGTGCCGCGCGCGTTGCCCCTGGCGCAGGGGCCGATCGCGCGCCAGCCATTCAACAGGGCCGTGCTCATCGGCCCGATCTTGTTCTTGGTCATCGCGGCCGCGGTCGGGGTGTCAGTCGTCGTGCGGGCGCCGCGCCGGGCCTCGCCTGCGGCGGCCCCGCAGGCGCCGCAGCCCGGTCAGAGCGTGAGCGTCGAGGCGCCGCCGCCGAAGATCTACCCGGACACCTGGGCCACCGGCTTTCCGCTGATCACCGATGTCGACGGCGACGGCGGCGACGACATGATCGGCCTCACGCGCAACGTCCACGACGGCGACCGGGGCCAGATCGGCGCGTTCTCGGGCGACACGGGCGCACCGCTTTGGCGCGGCGACCCCATCGGCACCTACAGCGAGTCGGTGCAGAACACCCTCTACCTCGCCGGCGACCTGATCCTGATGGCGACGCCGGCCGGCGAGCTGCGGGCGTTCGCGCGCGCCGACGGCGCTCCACGCTGGACCGCCGCGCTCGGTGAGCGGATCAACGTCGCGTGCGTCATCGGCGACCAGGTCGCGGCGGCGGTCGTCGGCACCAACGATCGTCGCTGGCACACGGTCGCGCTGGTCGACGGCGAGCAGGCCGATGCCGCGGCGCCGCGGCGGGTCGAGCCCCGCGACCGCACCCGCACGTCGCTGGCCTGGGTCGAGGGCAAGCTGCCGGCGGGGACGTGCGTGCCGCTCCCCTCGAACGACCGCAACGCCATGCCCGGCCTCGCCACGGCGGACTCGTGGTCGAAGCTGCCGAAGATCGAGGGCATGTCGGTGGTCCGGCTCGTCCGCCGTGGCGAGGGCCCGATCGTCGCGGTCGGCCGCAAGTGGCCGGGCACGGGCGTCCCGATGCTCGCGGTCCTCGACGGCCGCACCGCTCGCTGGACCACGGTGGTCCCGGACGCCAACCCGCTCGAGGCCCGCGCCGACGATCACCACGTCACCGTCGGCGCCGATGCGGTCTTCCAGGTCTGGGAGGGGAAGGACGGCCCCCACCTCACCGCCTTCGACCTCGCCGACGGACGCCGGCGCTGGGACGTGGCCCTCGACAAGGACCAAGCCCGCGTCGTCATCGGGGCGGTGATCGTCGGCGCCCGCGTGGTCGTCGCGGGGTGGGGCGGCCTTCAGGCCTTCGGCGTCACCGACGGCGCGTTCGCCTACACGCTCGGCGGCTGACGCGATCCGGAGCGCGCGGCCTGCGATCGTCGGCGGTTGCGCGCGGCGGCTCGGCTTCGGGGACCGGCTCCTGGGTTCCAGGTGCTCGAGATCGCTATGGAATTCGAGCGTACCGCGTCAGGAATGGGGACAGGCTCCTGGGTTCCAGGTGCTCGAGATCGCTATGGAATTCGAGCGTACCGCGGCCGGAATGGGGACAGGCTCCTGGGTTCCAGGTGCTCGAGATCGCTATGGAATTCGAGCGTGCCGCGGCCGGAATTCTGCCGCGGTAGGGCGGAATTGGTCATCGATTTCGGGCAGTTGCGACCCAGGAGCCTGTCCCCAATCCTGCCGCGGTAGGGCGGAATTGGTCATCGATTTCGGGCAGTTGCGACCCAGGAGCCTGTCCCCAATTCGGCCGCGGTAGGGCGGAATTGGTCATCGATTTCGGGGAGTTGCGACCCAGGAGCCTGTCCCCAATTCGGCCGCGGTAGGGCGGAATTGGTCATCGATTTCGGGTGGTTGCGACCCAGGAGCCTGTCCCCGGGAGGTCGATGTCGACCTGGTGCTCGTGCTGGTCGTCGAAGAGGGGGATGGTGTGGTCGGGCTGGAGGGTGCCGTCGCAGACGACGCGGTGCGTGCCGCGGTGGTTGCGGACATGGATGTGGAAGCAGGTGGCGCGGTGGCGGTAGTGGAGCTCGAAGCCGTCCCAGGCGTCGGGGAGGAGGGGCTCGACGCGCAGGCGATCGACCTCGAGCTGGACGCCGAGGAGCGACTCGAGGATGAGCCGGTACATCCAGGCGGCGGAGCCGGTGTACCAGGTCCAGCCGCCGCGGCCGGCGTGCTGCGGGTTGGTGTAGACGTCGGCGGCGACGACGTAAGGCTCGACCTTGTACACGTCGATCGCCGCAGGGGTGTCGCCGTGGTGGACCGGGTTGATGAGGCCGAACAGCTCCCAGGCCCGTGCGCGATCCCCGGCGGCCGCGAACGCCATCGCGGTCCAGACCGCGGCGTGGGTGTACTGGCCGCCGTTCTCGCGCACGCCGGGGACGTAGCCCCGGATGTAGCCGGGCCGGAGGTCCGAGGTGTCGAACGGCGGATCGAACAGCTGGATGAGCCCGAGATCGCGCCGCACCAGGCGCTCGTCGACGGCGGCCAGCGCGCGCCCGGCACGCTCGGGGTCGCCGGCGCCCGACAGCACGGCCCAGCTCTGGGGCAGTGAGTCGATCTGGCACTCGGCGTTGGTCGCCGAGCCCAGCGGCGTGCCGTCGTCGAAGTAGGCGCGTCGGTACCAGCCGCCGTCCCAGCCCTCGGCCTCGATCGCGATCCGGACCTGCTCGGCGCGGGCGACGCAGGTGTCGGCGAAGGCGTCGTCGGCCCGGGTCCGGGCCAGCGCGGCGAACCGGGTCAGCACGTCGTGGAGGAACCAGCCCAGCCACACGCTCTCGCCCCGGCCGTGCTCGCCGACCCGGTTCATGCCGTCGTTCCAATCGCCGCTGCCCATCAGCGGCAGGCCGTGGGCGCCGAACCGCAGGCCGTTGCGGATCGCCCGCACGCAGTGCTCGTACAGCGTCGCGGTCTCCTCGGCTCGGGCCGGCAGATCGTAGTAGCTGTCCTCGTCGTCCTTGACCTTGCGGCCGTCGAGGAAGCCGACCTGCTCGTCGAGCACGCCGGTGTCGCCGATGGTCGCGACGTACCGGCAGACCGCGAGCGGCAGCCACAGGTAGTCGTCGGAGATGTGGGTCCGGACGCCGCGGCCGAGCGGCGGGTGCCACCAGTGCTGGACGTCGCCCTCGCGGAACTGGCGCGCGGCCGAGCCGAGGATGTGCTCGCGGAACAGGGCGGGCTGGGCGTGGATCAGCGCCATCGCGTCCTGGAGCTGATCGCGGAAGCCGTAGGCGCCGCCCGACTGGTAGAAGCCGCTGCGGCCCCACATCCGACAGGCCAGCACCTGGTAGAGCAGCCAGCCGTTGGCCAGGAAGTCGAGCGCGGGATCCGGCGTCTGGACGTGGACCGCGCCGAGGGTCCGGCTCCAGGTGGCCCAGACCTGCTCGAGCGCGGCCCGGGCCGGCCCGACGCCGCGGAAGCGGTGCACCAGGTGGCCGGCGTCGCCGAGATCGCGGCCGGAGCCGAAGGTGAACGCGACCTCGCGCGCCTCGCCGTCGCCGAGCTCGATCACCGTCTGCATCGCGAGGCAGGGGTCGAGCGCCGCGCCGACCATGCCCGACAGCCGGGCGGCGCTCATCGCCGCCGGGCGGGCCATCGTGCCGTTGCGGCCGAGGAACGAGGTCCGATCGCCGGTGACCGCGCGCTGGTCCTCGCTGCAGTCGAGGAACGCGACCCGGGCCGCGA
The DNA here is from genome assembly GCA_016717005.1 of Myxococcales bacterium. Classification (NCBI taxonomy): domain Bacteria; kingdom Pseudomonadati; phylum Myxococcota; class Myxococcia; order Myxococcales; species Myxococcales bacterium. Next base: position 82,710 of record JADJUF010000008.1, read on the forward strand.
ACTCGGTGTTGTAGGCGTTGCGGGCCATCAGGCCGCGGCTGCCGCTGTCGAGCTCGGTGACCACGTGCGGCAGGTTGGTGGTCCGGTTCGCGCCCAGGACCAGCTCGAAGTAGCCGGTGAGCGAGACGCGGCGGGGCCGGCCCGACTCGTTGCGCAGCTTGATCACGACGAACTTCACCGGCGCGTCGGTGGCGACGAAGGTGGTGAGCTCGCTCGCGAGGCCGTAGGCGGTGGTCTCGAACACGCTGTAGCCGAAGCCGTGGCGGGTCGCGTAGACCGAGGCGGCGCCCGCCGGCAGCGGCGTCGGCGACCAGCACCGGCCGTCGTCCTCGTCGCGCAGGTAGAAGGCCTCGCCGCTGACGTCGGTGACCGCGTCGTTGTGCCAGGGCGTCAGGCGGTAGCTGTGCGCGTTCTCGCACCAGGTGTAGGCGCCGCCGCTCTCGCTGACGACGGTGCCGAACCACGGGTTGGCGAGCACGTTGACCCACGGCGCCGGGCTGCGGGCGTCGCTGCTGGTGGTGATGACGTACTCGCGGCCGTCGGGGGTGAAGCCGCCGACGCCGTTGAACCCGACGAGGTCGGGGCGCTCGACCGGCTCCGCGGCCGCCGGCGCGCGTTGCAGCCTGGGCGCGACGCGGCGGTCGCCGCCGCGCAGCAGCGGCGTGGCGGCCTCGGCGCGGACCCGGCGGTCGAGCAGCTCGGCGATCGAGGCGCCGCTGTCGCTGACGATCAGCCGGGCCACGGTCTGCATCAGGACCTTGTCGTCCTCGGAGATCTGCTCGCCGCGGCGGACGAAGATGCCGCCGGGGCGATCGATCAGGCTGCTGTCGGTCACCGCGGCGATGACCGCGAGGATCTCGTCGTGCAAGACCTGGCGGTAGCCGGACGGGTCCTCGTTCCAGATCACCAGGTCGGCGGCGACCCCCTTGAGCCGCCAGTAGGTGTGGGCCCGGACCAGCTGCCGGATGAGGTCGAGGTGGGCGACGTCGGCGATCCGGACCAGCACGATCGGCAGGTCGCCCGAGATCGAGTACGCCCACAGGTTGGCCTGGCCGCCGCGGTTGCGGGCGATCAGGCTGCGGGGCGCGCGCAGGATCGGGTTGGCGTACAGCACGCTCGAGGCCAGGCGATCGTAGAGCTGGGTGTCGAGGTTGGAGGCGTCGAGCCGGCGCTGCACGACCCGGCCGTGGGTCCACGACAGCTCGAGCACGCGATCGGGCGCGTGCCGGTCCCGGTACTTCTCGATCAGGTGCAGCGCGCCGGCGCGGGTCTCGCTGACGCCGGTGGCGACGTGGAAGCGCGCGGTCGCGTCGGGCGCGACCACGATCCGGCCGCGGATCGCGACGATCGGATCGAGCACCGCGCCGGCGCTGTCGGTGAGCCGGTCGCGGTACATGGCCACCGGATCGGTCACCGAGCGGCCGCGGCCGAGGAAGGCCGCGCGCGAGGTCTCGTACGACACCGGCCCGGCGCCGGCGCCGTGCAGGGTCAAGAGGTGGAGCATCCACGGCGGCTGGTCGTCGCCCGAGCGCGGTCGGCGGGTGGCGAGGATCGCCTGCTGGTCGGCGACCAGCTCGGTCTGGACGAACAGGTTGCTGAACGCGGGGTGGGCCGCGTCGGCGGCGGCGGTGGTCAGCACCACCTCGGCGAAGGTGGTCAGCTCGATCGTGCGCGCGGTCCGGCCGCGGTTGGTGACCGTCACCCGGCGCAGCTCGACGTCGTCCTCGGGCGACACGCTGATCTCGACGTGGGTCTCGAGGTCGCCGTCGGTGCGGCGGAACTCCGCCCGGCCCGGGGCGTAGATGGCCTCGTAGCGATCGGCGGCGACCAGGGTCGGCTGGTGGGCGACCGACCAGAACCGGCCGCGGTCGACGTCGCGCAGGTACCCGAACGAGCCCCAGCAGTCGCGGGTCGGATCCTCGTGCCAGCGCGTGACCGCGAGGTCGCGCCACCGGCTGTAGCCGCCGCCGGCGTTGGTGATCACGACGTGGTAGCTGCCGTTGGACAGCAGGTGGACCTCGGGGCTGGGCGTGTTCGGCGTGGTGTAGACCCGCAGGTCGTGCTCGGCGTCGGCCGCGGCCGCGCCCGCGGACGAGACCTCGGCCGGGTGCGGGTTGATCCGCGCGACCTGCGGCACGCGCTCCTGCAAGAGCAGCTCGGTCGCGCGCACCGCCGGATCGGCGACGAACCGGCGCTGCATCGGCCGATCGAGCAGGACGTAGGCCAGGGCCAGGAAGCTCATGCCCTGGTGGTGAGCCATGAACGACCGGATGGTCACGTGGCTGGCGCCGGGCGGCAGGCGGGCCGGGGTGTAGTCGATGGCCTCGTACAGGCCGTGGGCGCCGAGCTGGCCGTCGGCGATCAGCCGGCGCAGGTTCTCGGTCGCGGCCCGCGGCGCGACCATCAGCCCCATCACCGTCGAGTACGGCGACACCACGAGGTCGTCGCCGAGCCCGCGCTTGAAGCCCAGGCCGGGGACGCCGAACGATCGGTACTGGTAGTTGAGCTGCGCGTCGGTCTTGTTGTAGCCGGACTCCGAGATGCCCCACGGCACGCCGCGCTCGCGGCCATACTCGATCTGGCGCTCGACGATCGCGGTGCAGGTCTGATCGAGCAGCGTGCCGTCGTACGTCGGCATGATCAGCAGCGGCATCAGGTACTCGAACATCGAGCCGCTCCACGACAGCAGCGCCGGCTGGCGGCCGGCGGTCGTGAGCTGGCGTCCGAGGCTGAACCAGTGCTCCTGCGCCAGCTTGCCCTGCGCGATCGCGAGGAAGCTGGCGAGCCGGGCCTCGGACGCGAGCAGGTCGTAGTTGCCGGGGTCGAGCTGGTGGTCGGCGACGGCGTAGCCGATGCTGAGCAGGCGGCGGGCGGGGTCGTAGAGGAACTCGACGTCGAGGTCGGCGAACGCCCGGCAGCGGCCGGCGAGCGCGGTGAGCTCGGCGGCGCGCTGATCGGCGCGCGCGGTCGCCAGGTCCGGGTCGGCCGGCGCGAGCCACGCCCGCTCGGCGCGCGCGCGCGCGCCGTCGTCGACGAGGGCCTGGGCCCACGCGCTGGCCTCGGGATCGTCGTGCGCGTCCACCAGCTCGCGCAGCGCGTCGGCCTCGACGGCGAGCTGGGCGAGCTGGGCGTCGGCGGCGGTGTCGGCGTCGTCGACCGCGTCCGGGACCGACCCCGCCGCGGGCTGCAGCCCCGCGCGCGCCCGGGCGATGGCCTCGGCGACCTCGGGCCAGGCCGCGGTGGTCTCGGCGAGCACGTCGAGGATCGCGCCGAGCCCGCGGACCAGCGCGGCGCCGCGGGGCGCGCGCGTGGCGGAGCTCGTCGAGCCCGCCGGCGAGCGTGAGCAGGTGGCCGGCGAGGTTGCCGCTGTCGACGGTCGAGACGTAGCGGGGCAGCAGCGGCGCCAGCGTCGTGGTGTCGTACCAGTTGAAGAAGTGACCGCGGAAGCGCTCCATCCGATCGAGCGTGTCGAGCGTGCGCGTGGTCCGCACGATCAGCTCGCCGGCGGTGACGTAGCCGAAGTCGTAGGCGGCGAGGCTGGCGGTGAGCGACAGCCCGATGTTGGTGGGCGACGTGCGGTGGGCCACGCCGAGCGGCGGCTCCTCCTGCACGTTGTCGGGGGGCAGGTAGTTGTCCCCGGCGACCACGAAGGTGGTGAAGAACCGCCAGGTCCGGCGGGCGAGCCCGTGCAGGAACAGCTCCTCGGTCGGTGACAGCGCCGGCTGGGCGCGCGCGACCGGTCGGCTGAGCCACCACGCGAACACCGGGGCCACCGCCCACGCGGCCAGCACCAGCGCGGCCGGCGCCAGCGCGGCCGGCGCCAGCGCGGCCAGCACCCCGGCCGAGCTCAGGGCCACCGCCGGGCCGACCCAGCCGGCGACGAACGCGCCGCGCAGGGTCGGCGGGCCGCCGCGCTGGGCGTCGGCGTTGGTGCGCCACTGCAGCAGGTGTTGCCCGGTGACGAGCATGCGGCCGGCGGTGCGGAAGATCGCGTCGAGCGACAGCAGCGCCTCGAACGGCAGGCTGGCCAGCGCGAAGGCCTCGCGGCCGAGCTGCCGGGCGAGGCTGCGCGCGGTGTCGCGGAGGTGGCGGCCGCGGGCCTGCTGCTTGGGGCGCCGGGCGAGCGCGGCCGCGCTGACCAGCAGGCCCGGCACGACCAGGATCGCGACCACCGCCAGCGTCGCGCCGAGCGCGGCGCCAGGCTGCGTCCAGCCGATCAGCACCAGCGCGAGCAGCGCGATCGGCACGACGCTGCGCCGGAGGTTGTCGAGCACCTTCCACTGCGACAGCCCGGAGATCGGGTTCCGGTACGAGGCCTTCGCCCCCGGCACGCGCCGCCGCAGCCACGCCACGATCTGCCAGTCGCCGCGGGTCCAGCGGTGGCGCCGGTTGACGTCGGCGGCGTGGGTCGAGGGGTAGTCCTCGATCAGGATCACGTCGCTGACCAGGCCGGCGCGGGCGTACGCGCCCTCGAGCAGATCGTGGCTGAGGATGTGATTCTCGGGCAGCCGGCCGGCCAGCGCGCGCCGCAGCGTGTCGACGTCGTAGATGCCCTTGCCGACGAACGAGCCCTCGTCGAAGACGTCCTGGTACACGTCCGAGACCGCGCGGGTGTACGGATCGATGCCGGGCTCGCCGCCGAACCAGCGGGCGAAGCGCGAGCGGGCGATGCTGGCCATGCTGGCGCCGACCCGGGGCTGCAGGATCGCGTAGCCCGCGGTGACCCGGCCGAGCGCGTCGTCGAAGTGGGGCCGGTTGAGCGGGTGGGCGAGGGTCGCGGCCAGGAGGTGGGCCGCCTCGCGCGGCAGCGCGGTGTCGCTGTCGAGGGCGATCACGTACCGTACGCCGGCGAGCCGGTCGACCGGGCCGACGACGGTGTCGAAGCGCGCGAGGTCGCCGCGCAGCGCCTCGTTGAGCTCCTCGAGCTTGCCGCGCTTGCGCTCCCAGCCCATCCACAGCCGCTCGCGCGGGTTCCAGCAGCGCTTGCGGTGGAGCAGGAAGAAGCCGCCGTCGCCGGGGTAGCGCGCGTTGAGCGCGTCGATCGCACCGCGCGCGCGCAGCAGCAGCGCGGCGTCGCCCTCGGCCTGCTCGGTGGCGGCGTCGCGGAAGTCGGTGACGAGCGCGAAGCCGAGGTTGGGGTCGCGGTTGGCGAGGAACCGGATCTCGAGCGCCTCGACCAGCTCGTCGACCTCGGCGGCGTCGGTGAGCATGGTCGGGACCGCGACCAGCGTGCGCTGGGCCGCGGGATGCCCGCGCGAAGTCGAGCCGCGGCAGCACCGCCGGATGGATCAGCATCGTCGCGGCCCAGTGGACCAGCGCGATCGCGATCTGGCTGGCGCACAGCGCGAGCACCGCCAGCCACGCGATCGCGAGCCAGCCCCCGTGGCCGAGCGGGACCAGCGCGGCCAGCCCGACGGTGGCGGCGGCGGTCGCCAGGACGACCGCGCCGCCGTAGGCGGTGTGGCGGGCGCGCTGGAGCCCGCGTCGGAGCCGCAGGCGCACCGGGCGGCGCATCCCGGCGACGCGCTCGAGCTCGCCCCGGCCGCGATCGATCAGGAACCAGCCGACGTGCGCGGTGCGGCCGGCGCCGGCGGCGGCGAGCGCCAGCGCCGCGCGCGCGATCTCGACCTCGGTCAGGGCGCTGCGCCGGGCGATGTCCTCGACGACGTGGCGGTAGCGGTCGCGGGTGGCGAAGTCCATCGCCGGGTAGGCCCCGGCCGGATCGCCGCGCAGCGCGCGCTCGACGACGCTCATCGACTCGACGAAGACCCGCCAGTCGGTGGCGACCAGGAAGCGCAGGCTGCCGATGCTGTTGCCGATCGAGACCTGATCGGCGGCCTGGGTCTGGCTGGCCTGCTGGAAGACCTGCTCGATGGTCTGGCCCTGTTCGGCCAGGCGCTGCTCGAGCCACGCCGCCGGGAGCGCGAGCGCGGCGCCGTGACCGCGGAGGCGGCTGGCCAGCTCGGCCAGGAACGGATCGGTCAGCGCCGGCGCGTCCTCGACCATGTCGGCCAGGACCAGCACGACCTGCGCCGGATCGCCGAGCCCGACCTCGGTCATCCGCTCGACCCAGCCGGCGGCGCGCTCGCGGTCGCGGCGGCCGGCGGCGACCGCGGACACCACCCGCCGCAGGTTCTCGAGCAGCGCCAGACGCAGCATGATCGGGATCGCCCACAGCTCGCCGAGGCGCAGCGGCGCGATGACCTGGTACGCGCCGATGAACGCGCTCAGCCCGTCGCTGTCGACCCGCCCGTGGGCGTGCGAGATCAGCTCGAGCGCGAGGTCGTAGACCCGGGGCGTGTCGGGGCGGGCGGCGTTGGCGAGCCGCGGCAGCTGGCGGCTGTAGGAGCGCGGCAGGTGCAGGCGCGCGGTCTGGATCTGCTCCTCGATCAGCGGGTAGTTGTCGATGAACCACTCGGCGGCCGGCGTGATCCGGCGGCCTCGGGCGACCGCGTCGGTGATCAGCGCGTAGGCGTCGGCGAGCGCGGCCTGGTTCTCGCCGAGCCGCGCCAGCAGCCGGTCGGGGCCGCGGCGGCGCGCGACGTCGAGCTCGTGCCAGCCCGCCATCTTCGTCGCGTGGCGGGCGAGCTGATCGACGCTGAACAGCTCGGCCCGGATCGGCGCGCGCGCGCCCGCCGGGTCGCGCGCCCCGTCGACCGAGGTCTCGCCCGGCGGCGACCGTGGCTTGCGGTGTCGTCTCCCCCGGCGCCGCCGCCAGCACGCTCACGGACGATCGCGATTCATCTCCGGTAGATACCCCGCGAATCCGGCCTTGTCTGACGCAAAAGATTCGTGGCTTCGTCATTGACGGCGACGCAGCGTCGGTGGTCGACGGGCGCCGTCGACGGTCGTGGCGCGCTGTCGACGGTCGCCGCGCGTCGTCGCGCGTTGCCGACGGTCGCCGCGCGTTGTCGACGGTCGCCGCGCGTCGTCGACGGTCGCCGCGCGTCGTCGACGGTCGCCGCGCGTTGCCGACGGTCGCCGCGCGTCGCCGCGCGTTGTCGACGGTCGCCGCGCGTCGTCGACGGTCGCCGCGCGTTGCCGACGGTCGCCGCGCGTCGTCGACGGTCGCCGCGCGTTGCCGACGGTCGCCGTGCGTGCCGACGGTCGCCGTGCGTGCCGACGGTCGTCACGCGGCGCCGCCGGTGCTGACGGCGCCGGGTGCGCCGCGGCGGGTGTCGCGGTCGCCGGGGCCGGGTCCCGGGCGCCGACCTGATGTATATACCCGGCCCCGATGGCGACGCCTGCCTCCCCGATCAAGGCCGTGCTCGCGGCGCTGGCCGCGAACCTGTTCGTCGCGATCATCAAGCTGATCGCGTTCCTGCTGTCCGGCTCGGGCGCGATGCTGTCGGAGGCGATCCACAGCGCCGCGGACACCGGCAACCAGCTGCTCCTGTTCTTCGGCCTGCGCCGCAGCGCGCGCGAGGCCGACGACCGCTTCCACTACGGCTACGCCGGCGAGCGCTTCGTCTTCGGCATGCTGTCGGCGGCCGGCATCTTCTTCGTCGGCTGCGGCGTCACCGTCTACCACGGCGTCACCGCGCTCCAGCACCCGCACATGCCCGAGCTGAGCGCGGTGACCTTCGTGGTGCTCGGCGCCCCTCGTTCGTGATCGAGGGCGGCGTGCTGCTCTACGCCATCCGCACGCTCGCCCGCGGGCGCGGCGAGCTGCCGTTCTTCCAGTACGTCCGCGAGCGCGCCGACCCGGCGACGGTCGCGATCCTGCTCGAGGACGGCGCCGCGGTGCTCGGCCTGCTCTTCGCGGGCGGCGGCATCATCGCCGCCTACGTCACCGGCGATCCGGCCTGGGACGCGGTCGGCTCGATCGTGGTCGGGGTCGTGCTCGGCGCCGTCGCGGTCCACCTGGTGTTCGCCAACCGCGAGCTCTTGCTCGGGCGCTCGGTGCCCGAGGGCATCGAGGACCGCTTCACCGAGATCCTGCTGCGGCGCCCCGGGATCCGGGCGGTGCGCGACGTCAAGACCCGGCAGCTCACGCCGGAGCTGTTCACGTTCAAGGCCGAGATCGTGCTCGAGGACGAGCACCTGGCCCGGCTGCTCGACGGGGCCGTGCCGACGACCCCGGCGGCCCTCGACGGCGCCGCCCGGGCCCCGACGATGCGGCGGATCGCGACCGCGGCGATCCACGCGGTGGCCGCCGAGATCCAGGCGACCGAGCGCGCGGTGCGGGTCGAGATCCCGCAGGCGACGCACATCGATCTCGAGATCGCCGACCCCACGCCCGACCCCGACGACGCCGTCAAGATCTGAGCCGCCGGCGCGGCCCCGCCGACGCTCAGCGGGCGTAGTCGGAGGCGCGGGTCTCGCGCACGACCACGACGCGGATCTGGCCGGGGTACGACGACTCGGACTCGATCGCCCGGGCCAGGTCGCGCGACAGCACGATCGCCTGGGCGTCGTCGACCTGATCGCTCTGGACCATCACCCGGACCTCGCGCCCGGCCTGCAGCGCGAACGCCTTGCCGACGCCGTCGAAGCGCTGGCAGATGGCCTCGACGTCGTCGAGCCGCTTGATGTACGAGGCCAGGGTCTCGCGCCGGGCGCCGGGCCGGGCCGCCGACAGCTGGTTGGCGGCCGCGACCACGTGATCGAGGATCGACGTCGCGGGCACGGTGCCGTGGTGCGCGGCGATCGCGGACACGACCTTGGGCGACTCGCCGTGCTTGCGCGCCAGCTGCGCGCCGATGTCGGCGTGGTCGCCCTCCTGCTCGTGGTCGACGCCCTTGCCGATGTCGTGCAGGAGGCCGGCCCGGCGGGCCAGCTTGACGTTGAGGCCCAGCTCGCCGGCCATGATGCCGGCGAGGTACCCGACCTCGACCGAGTGGGCCAGCAGGTTCTGGGCGTACGACGACCGCATCTTGAGCTGCCCGAGCAGGCGCACCAGCTCGGGGTGGACCCGGTGGATGCCGAGATCGAACGCCGCCTGCTCGCCGGCCTCGCGGCAGACCTTGTCGACGTCCTTCTCGGCCTTGCGCACCACCTCCTCGATCCGGGTCGGGTGGATGCGGCCGTCGGCGACCAGCGCGCCGATCGCGAGCCGCGCGATCTCGCGTCGGACCGGGTTGAAGCACGGATCGTGATCGCCTCCTGGGTGTCATCGATGATCATGTCGATGCCGGTCGCCGCCTCGAGCGCGCGGATGTTGCGGCCCTCGCGGCCGATGAGCCGGCCCTTGAGGTCATCGGAGGGGAGGGGCACGACCGCGATCGTGCGCTCGTGCACGAACTCGCTGGCGTAGCGCTGGATCGCGGTCGCGATGACGGTCTTGGCGCGCGCCTGGCTCTCGCGCTCGGCCTCGTCGGTGATGGGCTTGATCTCGGCGGCGGCGGCGGCCTGGGCCTCGGCGGACGGCGTCCTCGAGCCGGGCCCGGGCGGCCTCGGCCGACAGGCCGGCGACCTCCTCGAGCCGGGTCTTGGCGGCGGCCTGGGCGGCCTCGGCCTTCTCGAGCGCGGCGTCGACCTGCTTGGTCTTGCCCTCGGCCGAGCGCTCGCGCTTGTCGAGCTCGGCGCCGCGGCGCTCGCCGTCCTTGCGCTGCCGATCGAGCTCGCGCTCCCGGGTGGTCAGGCCCTCCTCGCGCTTGCGCAGCTCGTCGCGCCGCTGCCGCAGCTCGTCGTCGAGCTCGCTCTTGCGCTTGGCGGCCAGCTCCTGGCCGGCCAGCTCGGCGGCCTTCTTGATCCCGGCGGCCTCGGCCTCGGCCGCGGTCCGCAGCTTGGCGACGGTCTCGTCGGCCACGCCGGCGTCGCCGGCGCCGCTGCGGCCGGCGCGCCCGAGCACGAGCCCGAGCACCGCGCCGCCGATGATGGCGACGATCACATAGACGATGGTCATGGGGGCGAACCTCGTCGGGCGCGCGCGGCGCCCGCGGACAACGCGACCTCGGTCGCGATCATGTGGACAGGCACGTCGTGGGGCGAGGGCGCCAGGTGGTCGACGAGCTGCAGCTCGAACACCAGGCCGATCCGCAGCGCGCCGACGCAAGCGGGGAGGGTGCGATCGTAGTGCCCGGCGCCCCAGCCGAGCCGGTTGCCGCGCCGGTCGAGCACCAGCGCCGGGACGATGACGGCCGCGAGGCGGTCGAGGCCGACCTCGGGGCACGCCTCGGGCGGCTCGGGGATCTGCCAGCGCCCGACCGGGACCAGGGCGTCGGGGCTCGCGAGCCGGAACTGCAGCGCCACCCGGCCCGGGCGCACGACCGGGTACGCCAGCGCGACCCCGCGGGCCAGGAGCCCGGCCGCGATCGCCGTGGTCGCGAGCTCGCCGCGCATCGCGCTGTAGAGCGCCACGACCGCGCCGGCCGGGACCTCGGCCAGCCCCGCCAGCGCGTGGGCGCAGGCGGCCGCGGTCGCGGTGGTCCGAGCGTCCCCGGACAAGGCCGCCCGCGCGGCCCGCCGCGTCCCGGGCGACCTGGCGCGTCCGTCCGCGCGACCGCAGGGTCAGCCACGGTGCCCTCGGGCCGCGCGATACGTCTGGCCGGGACCATGCTCGGCATCATACTTTCGGGCCCCCCTGGATCAAGCGAGCGCGACCAGCTTGCGCGCGAACCCGAGCTTTTTCGCAGCGATCCGCGGCGGCTCAGCGCGACGAGTGGGCCGAGAGCACGATGTTGGCGATCTGCCGCCGCGCGTGGTCCTCGAGGTCGTCGAACGAGAAGCCCAGGCCGCCGTGGGGCCCGGGATCGTGCCGGGCGACCCGCCCGCGCAGCACCAGCTGGCGGTCCCGGAGGTGGACCTCGACCACGCCAGCGGTGCCGATGTCCTCGGTGTGGAGGCCCGCGAAGAACAGCCCGTGGCGTGACAGGTCGGTCACGACCCCGTGGATCGCGCCGTGGACCGAGCGGTAGGTCGCGGTCAGGCGGACCGGGACACGCTCGGCGATCCGGCGGTCGGTCACGATCGACCACCCCGGGGCAGGCATCCCACGCTAGAGTCGGGTGCCGGGTACATCGCGCGCGAGGATAGCAAGCGCACCCACTGTTGCGAAGGTCCCTGGACGGGATCCTTGCAAGCGCCCCGGCCTTGGGGCAGATTGCGTTGCCCCGGAGCTAGGTCCCATAGCTCAGCGGTAGAGCAGCGGCCTTTTAAGCCGTTGGCCGAAGGTTCGAATCCTTCTGGGCTCACGTACTTACGACCCCATCGTCTAGAGGCCTAGGACACCTGCCTTTCACGCAGGCGACACGGGTTCAAATCCCGTTGGGGTCGCTTCTATTGGTGAACCAAGCCGCCTTCGCCACGCGCCCGCGCCCCGGCGCTGCCGGCGGCCGCCGTCGTCCGTGGCGCTGGTCTAGGCTACCGGCGTGGCGATCCATGACGATGTGGCGGCGGGCGACCTCGCCGCCTTGCGCACGTACCTCGGGGCCGGCGGCGACGTCGACGCGCGTGACTACCGGAGGTTCACGCTGCTCCATCGAGCGGCGGGGGTGGGTCAGCGCGAGCTGGTGGCGCTGCTGCTCGATCGCGGCGCCGACGCGCGCGCCCTGAACACGTATGCGGCCACGCCGCTCCACGAGGTCGCGGGCGGTGGCGGCCGGCGTCCTGCCGCCGCCCGCATCGCGATCGTCGAGAGACTGCTCGCCGCCGGATGCCCCATCGACGCACAAGACTCGACCGGTCGCACCGCGCTCTGGTACGCCGCCGCGACCTCGACCGCCGCGTGGCCGCCCGATGAGGCGCGCGTTCGCCTCGCCGTGCTCGATGCGCTGCTCGCCCGTGGCGCCGATCGCACCATCGCCGCGAGGGGTACGCAGGGCACGCCGCTCGACGCCGCACACGGCCGCCATCAGTCGAAGAAGTACGCGCGCGCGTGGCCCGAAGCGGTCGCGGTGCTGTCGCGACCGGCGCGTCGATCGTAGGCCGTAGCGGCACGCCGCGCGGTCGCCGTGTCGCGACGCCGACCCCGGTGCCGGCTTGCGGCGGGGCAATCAGCGGCCGGGGGGCGCGCGCGAGCGCCGGGGCGATCGCGAACACCAGATCGCGCTCGCATGTGACCGTCGTGCGCCACGGCGCGTGGCCGGTGGCGGTGAGCTCGACCGTCACCTGGGATCCGGTGAGGCAGGGGACGCTGGCGAGCAACGGGGTGGTGCCGCGCTCGACGCCATCGATGATCACGCGGGCGCCCGCTGGCGTGGCGTCGATCGAGAGGTAGGCGGTGGTGCCGGAGCCCGCGCGGGCCCAGGCATCGGCCGGGGCCTCGCGCGCCTGGCCGTCGCGCGCCGGGCGGAGCAGCCGCGCCCTGCGGTCGAGCGCGTCGTGGATCGCGGGGTAGAAGAAGGCGGCGGCGAGCAGGAGCGCCAGGACGGCGGTGAGGAGGCGGGCGGCGTCGAGGCCGCGCCCGGGCGGGCGCGCAGCGAGGGTGCGCGTCGGGGCGGCGTCGGGCGGCGCCGCGGCCAGGAGGTCCGCGGGCGACGCCGGCAAGGGCGATACGACCGCGGTGGCGGTGGCGGACGGCTTCGGCTCTCGCTGGTAGCGCTCCTGGATGTACAGGATCTCGTCGGCCCGGCCGAGCTGGACCGGGTCGTCGCCGGGCGAGCCCGCGCCTGCACCGCCATCGGCCGCGCGCGGATCGCGGTCGCTCATCCGCACACCCGGAGGACCTCGCGCAGCGAGGTGGCGCCGGTCCGGACGCGCTCGATGCCGGCGTGGAGGAGCGGCACCATGCCCTGGCCCTCGGCGGCCGCGTGGATGCGTGGGGTCGGCACCTTGGCGTTCACCAGCTCGCGGATCGCGGGCGTCACCTCGAGCAGTTCGTAGATCGCGGTCCGCCCGAGGTAGCCGGTCCGGTCGCACTTGGGGCAGCCGCGCGGGGCGTAGAACTGCTCGTCGGCGATCCCCGCGAGCTCGAGGCGGAGCCGCTCGTCGGATGACGGCGGCTCGAGGACGCGGCAGTGCGGGCACAGCGACCGGACCTGTCGCTGGGACAGGCAGGCCAGCGACGCCGAGGCGAGGAGGAACGGCTCGACGCCCATCTCGATCAGGCGATTGAACACGCCGGCCGCCGAGTCGGCGTGGACCGTGGTGACGATCTGGTGGCCGGTGAGGCCGGCCTGCACCGCGATGTGCGCGGTCTCGCCGTCGCGGATCTCGCCGACCATGATCACGTTGGGATCCTGGCGGAGGATCGAGCGCAGGCCAGCGGCGAAGGTGAGCCCGACGTCGGGCTTCACCTGGGTCTGGGTCAGGAACGGCACGTCGAACTCGATCGGGTCCTCGATCGTCGCGATCTGCGTGGTCTCGCCGCGCGAACGCTTGATGTGCGCGAGCGACCCGTAGATCGTCGTGGTCTTGCCGCTGCCCGTCGGTCCGGTGAGGAACACGATGCCCTGGGGCCGCGTGAGCATCATCCGGTAACGCTCGAGCAAGCGCTCGGGCAGCCCCAGCGCCCCGAGATCGGGGAGCGCGAGCCCGATGTTGGCGACGCGCAGGACCGCGCGCTCGCCGTGGTTGGTCGGCAGGACCGAGATGCGGAAGTCGACGGGGTTGCCCGCGACGGTGAGCACGAAGTGTCCGTCCTGCGGTTGGTCGGCGCGAAACGTGATCAGCCTCGCCATCACCTTCAGCCGCGCCACGAGCTGCTTGTGGTGATGGCGTGGGCACGTCATCACCTCGTGCAGGACGCCCTGCACGCGGAACGCGATGTCGGTGCCGGCCGCGAGCGGATGCAGGTGGACGTCGCTGGCGCCGATGCGGACCGCGCCCGTGAGCATGGCGTCGACGAACGCGACCATGTCGGGCTCCTTGGCGTCGGTCAGGCGCCGGAGCTGACGGCGCAGATCGATCAGGACCTCGTGGACGACGTCCGCGGCCAGCGCTTCGATCGTCGTCGGGGGGAGCGCGGGCGCGGTGGGGCGGGTGGCGGAGGGGCGCCGGCGCTTGAGCGCGAACCCGGCGAGCCCCGCGACCACGAACCCGATCCCGGCCCCGACCACCGCGCCGTCCGCCGCGCGGTCCGCCGCGTAGCGCTGCGCCTGGCGCCCGGCGGCCGACGCGCTGCTCGGCCGGTACGCGCCGACGAACGCGGCCACGCCCCCAGTGACCACGAGGACCGCCAGCGTCCAGGTCGTCCAGATCGCCGCCCGCATCGACGGAATCTACCGGAGCAGGTGGCCCGGCGCCAGCAGCTCGCCCGTCGTGCCTCCACCGCGCGGCCGCGAGGTTCGACGGTCGCGAATCGCGCCCCATCGCGAAGTGCCGGACGAACGGCCCGGACCCTTGATCCGCCGAGATCGCGGGCGCTTCACCGCCCAGTCGTCCGGGTGGAAGCCTGGGGCTGGCGGCGGCGATCGTCGACAAGCTCGAACCTTCGGCGCACGCGGCGCGGCACCGGCGCCGGACGACCGGGCACCGGCCCGTCGCGCATGATCGTGAGCCGGCGCGATCCTGGCCTCGCGCGCAGGGCGAGCGCGACGGCGCGTCCAGGCACGTCATGCCGCGCTGATCGACCTCCTCCGCGGGTGATCGTGGTGCCGTCGAGGATCACCGGGCAGTTGCGCGTGCGGTCGCCGGTGGCGCCGCCGAAGCGGAGGGCGTCGGTGCCGGCGCCGGCCTTCGACGCGCCGACCACGTACGCCGCGTGGGCGCGGATCGTCGCCACGGCCGACGCGTCGCTGGTGGTGATCGTCGCGGTGTAGCCGCCGTCGATGTCCTCGGCCAGCGCCACCGTGGCCTAGCCCGGGTAGGCCGGCATGTCGGCGACGTCGGCCGCTTGACCCCGCGCCGGTCGGGCCCGGGCCGGTGCAGCTGCCGGAGCACGGCCCGGCGCGCCGCCGGTCGATGAGTCGGGCGTCGACCGCGAAGGCGATCGCGGCCAGGAGGATGCCGGTCATCAAGACTGAGAACTTCCTCCGCTGCAGCCTGCCGACGCACGGTCGCGCGGGCCGATGCGCGACGAGTCGGTCGAGCCGCGCGTCGAACACCGGCATCCGGCCGCGGCCCGAACTTCGAGCAAGCGGCCGGGCCGAGCTCGGCGAGTTATCGCGTCGCGGCGCCGGGCGATCGAGCGCGGGGCGGCGCGGCACCTCGACCGGGTCGGCCACCGTGAGGTCGCCGACGCCCAGTCCGACCTGGCGACGGCAGCTCGCTCCAGTCGGCGCAGCGCGCGGGGCGCCGCTGGCCGCGGCCGGGGCGTCGACGACCAGCGCCGGAGCGCCACGCGGCGAGAGCCGCGGTGACTCGTCGCGGATCGGCGGATCGACGACCACCCGGCGCCGAGGACGAGGTGATGATCGCGGTAGCGGCGCGCGACCAACGGTCGCGCCACGCGCCGACGCGGTCGCAACGGCCGCGTGGCGACCTTGAACGCGTAACGGTCGGGGTGGCGCCATCGATGGACTCCGGCACGAGCTCGGCCGAGCGGACCTGCGAAGCGGCACGACATCGATCGCGACGGGACGATCGTCGAGACGCGGTCGCCGTCGACCGTGCGGACCCCAGGCCGGGGTGGAGCACCGGCGCCACGGTCCTGGCGGTGCTGCAGCCACCGAACGCCGGCGGCGATCTGCCGAGCGACGGGGATCGCACCGATCTCGGGCGCGCGGGCCAGGAAGGGCGTCGGCGTCGGGAGCGTTCCGGGACAGGCGGTGACGCGCACGGCGAGCGCGCCCATGACGAGCGCAGATCGGGTTGGCGCCTTGCGCACGATGCGGATTGCAACGCCGCGCCCGGGGCGCGGGCCATCCCTGCGGCGGCCGGGCATCAGCGTCATCGAGCGATCGCGGTGGTCCATGACCCGCGGCGGGGACAACGTGACAGCACGCTCGTGGCGCCCGGGCCATGACCTGCGCGGGCCCTGGCGACGGCGAGCCCGCGGTGACAGCACCGGGCAGACGCTCAGGATGGCGCGCGCCTTGCTCCGCGGGGGCCAGGAGAGTCCGGGCGGTGGTCCTCGGCGGCTGGCCGCCGACCTGGTCGGCGCGGTCGGTCCGCGCGATGGCGCGCGCCGGCCGCGGCTGCCCACGACGACGTGGTCCGCGGGGACGCGCAGCGACCATCCTCGGCGCCGGCCCCTGAGCCCGGGCCCGGGCCGCAGTGGCGAGGGCGCGCCGGCGGCGGACCTCACGCCCCGGGCTGGCTGCGCTCGAACGACAGGAACCGGCGCTCGAGCTCCCACTGCAGGCGGGCGCGCTCGCTGGTGTCGAGGAACTGCTGGCAGGCGGGCGCGGGCGGGCCGCCGACGGCGACGGTGGCGGTGGCGGCGCAGGCGGCGACGGGGGCGACGGTGGTGATCGAGGTCCAGAGGCTGGGGCCGGGGGCGAAGGCGTGCTCGAGGCTGGCGCGGGCCATGGCCTTGAGCTGGCGGTAGGTCAGGTGCTGGTCGAGCGCGGCCCGCCGGTACTCGCCGGCCAGGCTCGAGCGCGACACGCCCTGATCGTCGGTCGCGAGCGCGACCGGCACGCCGCGCGCGAGGTACGCGGCCAGCGGGTGGGCGGCGCCGCTGACCTCGAGGATCTGGTCGTTGCTGCTCAGGCAGATCTCGACCAGCACGTCGCGGTCGCGCAGCAGGTCGAGCAGGCCGGTGGCGTCGGTCTCGGACAGGACGTCGAGGCCGTGGCCGATGCGCGTGGCGTGGCCGACCTCGACCGCGCGGCGGATGTGGAAGGTGTTGGCGGTGCTGCCCGGCGGCAGGAACGCCGGCGTCAGCTCGCCAGCGTGGAGCGTGACCTGGAGCGGGCTCACGCCCGACTCGGTGTACTGGTGGTACAGGAAGTCGAGCATCGCCATGTGCAGCTCGTAGTTGGTGAGCGCGGCGCTGTCGTCCTCGGGCGACGACAGGTTGGCGCCGACGATCTGGCCGGTCGCGCGCGCCATCTCGAACGCGCCGACCAGCTGGCCGAAGATCTGGTCGTTGGCGCCGGTGCGCGAGACCTGGGCGACGAACCGCATCGTCACGTCGCAGGCGCTCGGGGGATCGATGCCGTCGCAGCCGAGCGCCGCGCGGTAGCCCGTGGTCGCTGAGGTCACGACCGCGACGTCGGCGGCGACCCGGCTCGCGAACAGCGGGTCCGCGGTCAGCGTGGCGTAGAAGGTCGGCAGATCGGCGGCCGTGACCGTGCCCGCCCAGTCGGCCGCGGCCAGGGTCCCGACGTTCCGGGCCAGGTTGAACATCGTCTCGACGTAGAGCTGGTTCTCGCTCGCGGCCCGGGTGGCGACGTCGGCCAGCTCGTCGTCGCGGTGGGCGCCGGCGATCGCGCCGAACTTGCCGAACGTCGCGAAGAAGTGGTCGTGGCCGGACTGGGCGCCGGGGACGAAGCCCTCCATCGACCACGCGGCGACGATCTGATCGTAGAACGCGCCGCTGACCGGGGTCGGCAGGTTGGTGGTCGAGCACTGGCCGGCGAACACCGCCGCGAACGTGGTCGCGTTGATGCAGTTGCCGTCGGCGCGGGCCCAGTCGAGGAAGGTCTCGGCGTAGACCGCGCCCGACAGGTGGTTGTGCAGATCGGCGCCCTTGGGCACGCCGGCGAGGAACACCGTCAGCGCCAGCGGATCGCCCAGGACCGCGTCGAAGCGATCGGCGGCGCGCTGCTCGGCCTGCGCCGCGCACTCGACCGGAGTGGCGCACGCCGGCGGTGCGGCGTCGGGGTCCGGCCCCGCGTCCGGGGGCAGCGCCGCGTCGCGCGACCCGGCGTCGGCCGGCGTGTCGGGCGTGTCATCCCCGCCGCACCCGACGAGCGCGGCGATCACCAGCAGCGCAGACCAGCGAGACGCCGCGACCCGGACGACGGAGGACATGGGGCGGGACCCTACACCGGCCGCCGCCCGCGCCGCGCGGACAATCGTCGACCGGTGGCGGTCAGCGCGCGCGGTGATCGCGCCCCCGGGTCAGGCCGCGGCGGCGGCGGCGGGCGCGACCGACAGGTGGTCGGTGTAGCGGGCGGTGGCGCACGCGTGCCAGTCGTAGTTGCCCTGCATCCAGCGCTCGAGCAGGTCGAGCGCGGCGCGGTCGTGGTCGGTGGCGGCGCGCACGATCAGGTAGCCGCGGACCACGTCGTCGCACGCGCGGCAGGCGGCGTGGAAGGCCGCGGTCTCGTCGAGCTGCTCGTGCTCGGCGAGGACCCGGATCAGGTTGGACGGCTCGCCGAGCGCGCGCTCCTTGGGCCACGAGAACACGTCGTTGATCCACGACACCGACAGGTTCGCGGCGCGCGCGAGGGGGCGCAGCGACGGCGGCAGCGTGCGCCCCTCGACCGCGAGGCCGAGCGCGACGCACGCGTCGACGGCGCTGAACGCGACCCGCACGTCGGCGTAGTCGGCCACCGACGTGAAGCCGTCGCGGCGCCGGCGGGTCTCCTCGACCACGCCGTCGAGGTACGCGTCGAGTTCGTCGAGGTACGCGCCGGTCGGCGCGCCGCGGGCCTCGAGCCGGCGGGTGAGGTCGGCGAGGGCCGACGCCACGGCGTCGAGCCCCTCGCGCCGGCGCGCGGGCGGGCGCCCGGAGCGCGCGGCCAGGCGGAGCCCGTCGATCGCGGCCTGGGCCCGCGCCGGGTCGCGGCACACCGCGTCGCGGCCGGTGTCCATGCGATCGTCGAGGACGAAGAGCGCGGCGATGAAGTCGGCGGCGAGGCGCAGCGCGTCGCGATCCTCGCGGTGGTAGACCCGCCCGGCGAGCTCGTGGAAGCGCGCGCGCTCGAACGTGCGGCGGCTGCGCTGGTCGAGCAGGCCGTGATCGCGGAGCCAGGCGAGGTTGCCCTCGGCGATCGCGTCAGTGTCGGGGTGGCGGCCGCTCGCGAACGGCAGGAAGAACCCGTCGCGCAAGGGCGCGAGGCCGGGCACGGCGACCTGGACCGGACGGGCGGTCGCGGGCGCGAACGGTGGCTGCGGGAGAGCTCCAGGCATGATCGGTCCTCGGCGGTGGGCGGTCACAGGCGCGGCGCGACACGCGGCGCGACGACCTGCTCACCCCTGACGTGACCGCCGGCGCGATCCGGTTCACGCCGATCGCACGTCGCCGCGCGATCTGGGCGACGGCCCCCCGCCGCGCCCCCGCGAGGCGGCCTACACTGCCCCGATGACCGAGGCGACCTCTCCACCGGCTCCGGGGGCCGGTCCGGGGGCCGGCTGGCGCTTCTGGCGCTGGCAGCTCCACTCCCAGGTCTTCCTGGGGCTCCTGCTCGGCGCGGTGGTCGGGCTCGGCCTGGGGCTGCTCGCGGTCGAGCGGATCCCCGGCGACACCGAGGCGGCGCAGCGGGGCGTGGTCGGGGTCAAGGCGGTGCGCGGCACGATGCCGTTCGCGCTGATCGCGCTGGTCGGCGAGATGTTCTTGAACGCGCTGTTCGCGATCACGATCCCGCTCATCACCACCAGCATCCTCCTGGCGGTGACCCGGATCGGCGGCAACCGCGACTTCGGCCGGCTGGGCGCGAAGACCCTGGGCTACTACCTGATCACCAGCTTGATCGCGATCCTGACCGGGCTGGTGCTGGTCAACCTGTTCACCCCCGGCCTGTCCCACGGGGTCGGCATCCTCGAGGGCCAGGACCTGTCGGCGTTCCAGGGCGAGCAGGGCGAGGTCGCGCGGCGGGTCGCGGGCAAGGAGCTCGGCGACTTCCTCGGGATCTTCCGCAGCATGATCCCCAACAACCTGTTCGCGGCCGCCACCGAGGGCAACTTCGTCGGCCTGATCGTCGTGTCGATCGTGGTCGGCTACTTCCTGGCGCGGCTGGTGCCCGAGCGCCGGCGCGCGCTCGAGACGCTGGTCGAGGCGATCTACGACCTGAGCCTGATGGTCACCCACGTCATCCTGCGGCTGGCGCCGATCGGCGTCGCGTGCCTGATCGCGCGGACCTTCGCCGAGCAGTACGCGACCCTGTGGCCCGACGCCCGGTTCGCGTCGTTCCTGGCCGGCATCGCCACGTTCGCCGCGGTCGCGTTCGCGGCGCTGATGGTGCACTTCCTGGTGACGATGCCGCTGGTGCTGCGCTTCGTCGCCCGGGTCAACCCGGTGCGGCACTACCGGGCGATGGCGCCGGCGCTGGTGACCGCGTTCTCGACCGCGAGCAGCTCGGCCACGCTGCCGGTCACGATCGACTGCGTCGAGAACCGCGCCGGCGTGTCGCCGCGGATCGCCGGCTTCACGCTGCCGATCGGCGCCACCTGCAACATGGACGGCACCGCGCTCTACGAGTGCGTCGCCGCGATCTTCATCTGCCAGGCCTTCGGCGTGCACCTGTCGTTCGGGCAGCAGGCGGTCGTGGTCATGGTCGCGCTCCTGACCAGCGTCGGCGTGGCCGGGGTGCCGTCGGCGTCGCTGGTGGCGATCGCGATCATCCTGCGCACCGTCCAGGCCCAGCTGCCCGACGGCCCGCAGCCCGACCTGATCCTGGGCATGGGCCTCTTGTTCGTGTTCGACCGCCCGCTCGACATGGTCCGGACCGCCGTCAACATGTTCGGCGACTCGGTCGGCGCCGTGACGATCGCGCGCTCCGAGGGCGAGACCAGCGTGCTGACGCCGCCGCCGCTGACCTGACTGCGACGCGGGTCGTCGAGGCTCAGGGCCTGTAACTTCTTCGGTCGAGCACCGGTCCCCGCGCCGGGAGCTGCGCGTCTCGCCTGGGGCCCCGTCGGGGCCTGCCCCCGAGGTACCAACGCGATCCGCGCGTGATCTCGGACCTCCGCGGACCCTGCGGCCTTGCGACCGGGCCTCTGGAAGCTCAGGGCGTGGCGCGGTACTCGGCCCAGGCCAGGCCCCGGAGCGCGCCGTCGGCGTAGCCGGTGGCCTGGTCGTCGGGGTAGGCGGCGGCGAGGGCGGCGCGGACGTCGGGCTCGAGGTCGGCGCCGTGGCACTTCAGGCACAGCGCCTGGGTCACCAGCGGCTCGGCGTAGCGGACCTGGCCGTCGGGGAGCTGGCGCACGTAGTGGGCGCCGTCGAGCTTCTTGCCGGCGGCGGCGGTGGCCTCGAACTCGGCCAGGGCCTCGGCCTGCCAGCCGGCGACGGCGTTGGCGGGGTTGCGCGGCTTGCGGGTCGCGCGCCCGAGCGTGAGGCCGTCGACGCCGACGCGCTCGGCGATGGTCTTGGCCGCGGTGCCGCACACCTCGATCGCGTGGGGCGTGCCGCCCTCGAGGGCCTTGCTGAGCTCGGTCCGCAGCTGCTGCTTGAGCGCGCCGACCGCCTGCTGGCCCCGGGCCGCGGCCGCGGGCGGCGTGGCGCTCGACGGCGGCGCCGGCGGATCTTTCGGGCGGTCGCGCCCGCAGGCGGCGGCGAGGACGGCGAGGCAGGGCAGGGCGATGCGGGACGTCACAGGCGGGGTCTAGCACCGCCGCCGGGAGGCTGCGAGGGCCGCGCCCGGCGATCGCCGCCGGGGCCGTTCCCCCCTCGCGTCGGTCCGGAACTTGTGGCAGTGTGCGCCCGCAAACGGTCGACTCACGTAGGCGCGGCACGGCATGAACCTTCTGTCGAGCCCTGGAGCTTCTGGCTCCCGGGCTGGAGTGACGGCTCAGACCGGCGGGTCACGAGGGGCGGCCCTCAACCCGAAAGGTCTGTAGATATGGCGTACGTTCAAGAGTCCTGCGTCGTCGGCGGGAAAGAGATCACGATCGAGACCGGCAAGTGGGCCAAGCAGGCCGGCGGCGCGGTCCTGGTCCGGCAGGGCGAGACCGTGGTGATGGTGACCGCGACCGGGTCGCAGCAGCCGCGCGATCTCGACTTCATGCCGCTGACCTGCGAGTACCAGGAGAAGTTCTACGCCGCGGGCAAGATCCCGGGCAGCTACTTCCGGCGCGAGGCCCGGCTGACCAACGAGGAGATCCTGGTCTGCCGCCTGATCGATCGCCCGTGCCGCCCGCTGTTCCCCAAGGGCTGGTTCATCGACACCCAGATCATCGCCAACGTCATCAGCTACGACAAGCAGCACCCAACCGACGTGCTGGCGATGACCGGCGCCTCGGCCGCGATCCACATCTCGGATCTGGTGTGGGACGGCCCGCTGGTCGGCATCCGCGTCGGCTACATCGACGGCAAGCTGGTCGCCAACCCGACCTTCGCCGAGCGCAAGCTGAGCACGATGGACATGATCGTCGCCTGCACCAAGGACGCGATCATGATGGTCGAGGGCGAGATGCACGAGGTCGGCGAGTCGCTGATCATCGACGGCATGCTGTTCGCGCTCGAGGCGGCCCAGCCGCTGATCGCGCTGCAGGAGCGCCTGCGCGCCTCGAACGGCAAGCCCAAGCGCGAGTTCACCAAGCCGGTCGCCGACGAGAACCTGTTCACCAAGGTCTCGGACCTCGGCCTCGCGGCCCTGGCCAAGGCGATGGCGACCAAGGAGAAGAAGAAGCGCTCGAGCGCGGTCAGCGAGGCCCACAAGGCCGTCGCCGATCAGCTCACCGCCGAGGGCCAGCCCTGGGCCGGCAAGCGCAAGGAGGTCGACGGCGCCTGGTCCAAGCTGGTCAAGAAGCACGCCCGCGGCCAGACCCTGGCGACCAAGAAGCGCATCGACGGCCGCGCCCTCGACGAGGTCCGCCCGATCCACATCGAGGTCGGCGTGCTGCCCAAGGCCCACGGCTCGGCGCTGTTCCAGCGCGGCGAGACCCAGTCGCTGGCGGTGGTCACGCTCGGCACCAAGTACGACGAGCAGAAGCTCGACACGCTGCTCGGTGACATCAAGAAGCAGTACTACTTGCACTACAACTTCCCGCCGTTCTCGACCGGCGAGGTCAAGATGCTGCGCGGCCAGTCGCGGCGCGAGGTCGGCCACGGCTTCCTGGCCGAGCGCTCGGTCGGCCGGGTCCTGCCACAGTACGAGGACTTCCCGTACACCGTGCGCGTGGTCTCGGAGATCCTCGAGTCCAACGGCAGCTCGTCGATGGCCTCGGTCTGCGGCGCGAGCCTCGCGCTGATGGACGCGGGCGTGCCGGTGACGATGCCGGTCGCGGGCATCGCGATGGGCCTGATGAAGGAGGGCGACGAGTACGCCATCCTGTCGGACATCCTCGGCGACGAGGACCACCTCGGCGACATGGACTTCAAGGTCACCGGCACCAAGGTCGGCATCTGCGCGCTGCAGATGGACATCAAGGTCGACGGCCTGACCCGGCAGATCCTCGAGGAGGCGCTGGCCCAGGCCCGCCGCGGCTACCTGCACATCCTCGACAAGATGAACGAGGTGCTGCCGGCGGCCCGCGACGAGCTGTCGGGCAACGCGCCCCGGATCGTCACGGTCCAGATCAAGCCCGACAAGATCCGCGACATCATCGGCCCGGGCGGCAAGACCATCCGCGCCCTGGTCGAGCAGACCGGCGCCCACATCGACGTGAGCGACTCGGGCGTCGTGTCGATCGCGTCGAGCGACGCGCGCAGCCTCGAGCAGGCCCAGGCGCTGATCGCCGGCCTGACGATGGAGCCCGAGGTCGGGCAGTACTACTCGGGCATCGTCAAGCGCATCATCGAGATCGGCGCGTTCGTCGAGATCCTGCCGGGCACCGACGGCCTGCTCCACATCAGCGAGATCTCGAACGAGCGCATCCGCGCGGTCGAGGACGTGCTCAAGGAGGGCGACGAGGTGATCGTCAAGTGCGTGAAGGTGGACCGCGACGGCAAGATCCGCCTGTCGCGGCGCGAGGTCCTCGAGGCCAAGCCCGGCCCCGAGGAGATCAACAACTTCGTGGTCTGAGGGCGGGGGTGACCGCGCCGGTGGTCCGCTTTCGCAGGCTGCGTCCCGACGCGGTCGTGCCGGCGTACATGACCGCCGACGCCGCCGGGCTCGACCTGGCCGCGGCGCTCGACGCGCCGGTGGTCCTGGCGGCGGGCGCGCGCGTCACGGTCGGCACCGGCCTGGCGCTGGAGCTGCCGCGCGGGTTCGAGGGCCAGGTCCGGCCGCGCTCGGGCCTGGCGCGCCAGCACGGCGTGACGGTGCTCAACGCGCCGGGGACGATCGACGCCGACTACCGCGGCGAGGTCGCGGTCGTGCTCGTCAACCACGGCGCCGAGCCGCTGACGATCACCGCGGGCATGCGGGTCGCGCAGCTGGTGATCGCGCCGGTGGTGCAGGCGACGCTCGAGGTGGTCGACGCGCTGTCGCCCACCGGCCGCGGCACCGGCGGCTTCGGCTCGACCGGCGCCTGAGCTGCGCGGCGGCCGTCGGGGATCGGCTCGACCGGCGCCTGAGCTGCGCGGGCTCGTCGGCGGCGGCTCGTCGGCGGGATCGCGGACCGCACCCGCGCCAGCGGCCGTCGAGGATCGCACCCGCGCCAGCGAAGGGCCGTCAAGGGTCGCGCCCCCCAGCGAACGGCCGCCGAGGATCGCACCCGCGCCAGCGGACGACCGCCGAGGATCGCGGCCGCGCCAGCGGCGGTCGACGATGGGCCGGTCAGGGCAGGTGGATGCGGTTGCCGGTCGAGTGACAGCCGGCGGCGTTGCAGTTGGGCTGGTTGACCATCGCCGACATGGCGAGGTCGGTGTTAGGGCACAGGCTGGCCTTGGCCCGGACCGGCAGCGTGATCGGGGTCTCGAGCCAGAAGTTGCCGTTGGTCGCGGTGACCATCTTGGTCGGCGTGCCCATGCCGTTGGGCAGGAGGATCGTGGCGCCGGCGAGCGGCGTCGTCCCGGCCGCGCTGGTGTAGAGCGTGCCGGCCAGGTAGAAGCGCGGCACACCCGCGGTGGCGCCGTCGTGGCAGCCCTGACCGACGCACGCGGCGCCGGGGTTGTGCTGGCCGTTGCCGGGGATCTGGGCGGGCTCGCAGTTGGCGTTGCCGCCGCCGTCGCCGCCCCCACCGCCGCCGTCGCCGCCCCCACCGCCGTCGCCGCCGCCGCCGCCGCCGCTGGCGTCGATCGGATCGCCGGGGAGGGCGTTGGGGTCGCCAACGGTGCAAGCGCCAAGGCCGATCAGGAGGAGGCCGGTCAGGGTGCGGGAAGCGACCATGGGCTCGATGCTAGCAAGCACCAGGCCCGCGCGAGACTTGCGCGGTTCCGGCCGCCAGGCCGCAATTTCGTGCACTCAGGCTGCAACCAGAGGTCCGCAGCTGGGGCCCGAGTCCCCGCACCGGGGTTCGGATGCCTCGGCAAGTATCCGAAACGGTTGATGGGGATCTCTCATTGTGGCCGGCCTGGCGCCTGCATCGCACGCTCGTGTGTATCGCCTCGCGCTGGTGCTCGCGGCTGGGACCTTCGCAGGCGGCTGCGTCGAGCCCGGCGCGGAGCCCAGCCTGGGCACGACCGGCGACGCCATCATCGGCGGCGCGCCGACCGGGACCGGCCTGTACCCGGCCATCGGGGCCATCTATGAGGGCGGTGTGATCTGCACCGGCACGCTGATCGCCCCGGACGCGGTGCTGTCCGCGGCCCACTGCTTCCAGGAGGGCGCGCCGCCGCCGGCGTTCACCCTCGATCACGACGCCCGCGGCGCGGTCACGACCATCGCCGGCGCGGCGGTCGTCATGCATCCGATGTGGGACATCGATCGGCCGATCGGCGACGGGCCGCAGCTGTACTACGACCTCGCGATCCTGCGCCTGGCCGAGCCGGTGACCGGCGTCGAGCCGCTGCCGATCCCGAGCGCGCGCGAGGCCGCGACCCTGGCCGACGGCATGATGGTCACGCTGGTCGGCTACGGCGAGACCGTCGACGGCGATCCGGCCAGCGCGGGCCTGAAGGTCGACGCCGAGGCGCCGATCGTCGCGCGCAGCCCGAGCGAGCTGCAGATCAGCAACCCGGGCGAGGCCCAGAACTGCTACGGCGACTCGGGCGGGCCGGCCATCGTTGATCTCGGCGAGGGCCCGCGGGTCGTCGGCGTGGTGTCGCGCGGCGCGACCGCGGTGCCGACCTGCGATCAAGGCGGCGTCGACACCCGCGTCGACTACTACCAGCGCTGGATCCGCCAGCAGGTGCCGGCCGCGTGCGTCGGTGGCCAGGCCTGCGCCGGCGGCACCGATCCGCCGCTGCCCGATCCCGACGCGGGGCTCGGCGCCGAGATCACCGGCGGCTGCGCGGCCGGCGGGCGCGGCGACGGGGGCGCGGCGATCGCGCTGGTGGTTCTGGCGGCGGCGGTGCGGCGGCGACGGCGCGCGATCGAGTAGGCTGGCGCCGTGCCCGCGCCGATCCTCGAGGTGACCGCCGAGGCCGCCACGTTCGTCGCGGGCGGCGGCCGCGACGTCGACACCGCGCGGCTGCCGGCCGCGGCGAGCCACGCCGCCGGGGCGGTCGTGACGCTGATCGATCCGCGCGGCGACGACGTCGGCGTGGCGATCGTCGACCCCGACAACCAGCGCCTGCGGGTGATGCTGGTGCCGGCCGACGGCTTCCCGACGGTGAGCGCGGCGGTCCTGAGCTGGCGGCTCGAGCGGGCGCTGGCGTGGCGCAAGGCGCTGGGGCTGCCCGGCGACGACGCGACCTATCGGCTGGTCCACGGCGCGGGCGACGGGCTGCCGGGGTTCACGTGCGACGTGCTGGGGCGGTACGCCGTGCTCTACGCGTACGCGCCGGCGCTGGTGCCGTGGGCCAAGCAGCTGGCCGAGGCCGTGCGCGGGTTCACCGGCGTGCGCGGCGTGGTGGTCAAGGTCCGCGCCCGCGGCGGCGCCAGCGAGGTCGCGCAGGAGATCGTCGGCGACGCGCCGCCCGAGCGGTACGTGGCCGAGGAGCACGGCGTGCCGGTCGAGATCCACCCGCTCGGCGGGCTCAACGTCGGGCTGTTCACCGACATGCGCGAGGAGCGCCAGCGCCTGGGCCGGTTCGTCGGCGGCGGCGCGGTGCTGAACCTGTTCTCGTACACCGCGATGCTGTCGGTCGCGTGCGCGCGCGCCGGCGCCGCCTCGGTGGTCTCGGTCGACACCTCCGACGGCGTCGCGGCCTGGGCCCGCGGCAACTTCGCGCGCTCGGGGTTCGATCCCGCCGACAAGCGCTGGCGGTTCGAGACCGGCGACGCGGTGCGGTTCCTGGCCCGGGCCGACAAGGCCCGCGAGCGCTACCGGCTGATCGTGATCGATCCGCCGACGTTCTCGACCGCGCGCGGCGCGCCGTGGACGCTCGACCGCGACTACCCGGCGCTGATCGGCCAGGCCGCGGCGGTGGTCGAGCCCGGCGGCTGCCTGTGGCTGGCGGCCAACACCCACGAGCTCGGCTCGCTCGGTCGCCTCGTCGCCAAGGGCCTCAAGCTGGCCGGCCGGGACGGCGTGATCGTGGCCCAGGGCGGGCTGCCGGCCGACTATCCGACGGTGGCGGCGCAGGCGCGCGACCGCTACCTGCAGATCGTGGTCGTGCGCGTGGCGTGACCCTGCCGGCGTGCAGCGGACTGCTGCCGAGCCGCCCGCCGCTCAGCTCAGGCGCTGGGCCAGGCGCTCGGCGGCGCGAGTGGCCAGGGCCATGATCGTGACCTGGGGGTTGACGCCGAGCGAGCTCGGCACCGACGCGCCGTCGATGACGTAGAGGCCGGGGGTGTCGTGGACCTGGTGATCGGGCGACACCACCGAGGCGCTGGGATCGAGCCCGAGCCGGGCGGTGCCGAGCGGGTGGTAGGCCGACAGGTCGAGGTCGCTGGCGCGGATCGTCGCGGCCCGGAGCCGGGCGAGCTCGTCGACGCTGTGGATCTCGGTGTGGCCGTGGACCGGCAGCATGACCGTGCGCGCGCCGCCGGCGAAGAACACCCGGGCCAGGATGTCGATGCCGCGGCGCAGGCGCGCGACGTCGGCGTCGCCAAGGACGTAGGTGATGACCGGGCGGCCGCGCACCAGGCGCACGCGCCCGCGCGAGGTGTCCGCGACCATGAGGCCGAAGCTGGCGATGTGGTCGAAGCCCTCGCACAGCTCGATCAGCCGCGGCCCGAGCTGCGGCATCAGCGCGGCGGTGAACTCGAGCGGCGTGGCCGCGCCCTCGAACAGGATCCCCTCCTCGGCGAACTCCTCGATCGCGAGGCCCTGGGGCACGCCGCGCCAGCTCTCGATCGGCTCGTCGAACACCGCCAGCGCGCCGGCGGCCGGGTGGATCGACAGGTTGCGGCCGAGCTGGCCCGAGCTGGTGCCGACGTGGTTGCGCTCGAGGAAGGTCGGCGTGATCAGCGCGCCGCACGACACCACGACCGCCCGGGCGCGGACGGTCAGCGTGCGCCCGGCGTGGGTCCGCGCCACGAGCCCGACCGCGTGGCCGCCCTCGACGATGATGCGCTCGGCCCGGACGCTGGTGAACAGCTCGGCGCCGGCGCGCAGCGCCAGCGGCACGTACGACACGTTGGTGGAGCGCTTGGCGTCGGTGGGGCAGCCGAAACAGCACACGCCCTGGCCGTCGCAGTCGGGCGCGTTGCGGGCCAGCGGCGCGTGGCGGTAGCCGAGCGCGTCGCAGCCCCGGGCCACGACCCGGGCGCAGCCGCCGAGCACGCTGGCGGCGGTCGGCGCCACGCCCAGCACGCGCTCGACCCGCTCGTAGTACGGCGCCAGGTGATCGCTGGTGAACTCCGTCAGGCCGTAGTCCTGGCGCCAGTGCGCGAGCACGCGCTCGGGCACGCGGTAGCAGGTGCCGGAGTTGACGGTGGTGGTGCCGCCGACGGTGACGCCGATCGGGATCGGGATCGTGACGTTGCCGAGCGAGAACGTGGCGCCGCCGGCCCGGTACATCTGCTGCTGCATCGCGAACGGGCGGCCGGTGAACTCGTGGCGCTCGAAGTAGCGGCCCTCCTCGACCATCGCCACCGCGAGGCCGGCCTCGGCCAGCTCGCGCGCCACGACCGCGCCGCCGGCGCCGGTGCCGATGATCACGACGTCGACCTCGATCGCGAGGTCGTGGTCGGTCGCGGCCAGGTCGTGGACCCGCTCGCGCGGGTAGGGCGCCCGGGTCTCGCGCTTGCCGCGGGTGTCGTAGACGCAGCCGAGCCGGCGATAGAGCGCCGGATCGTCGAAGTGCGCGACCTTGAGCGGCACCAGGAGCGCGCGCACCGCGGTCCGGCGGGCCAGGTCACCGGTCCGCCAGCGCTCGAGCATCGCCAGGCGCTCGTCGGTCGAGAGCCGGGCGAAGCGGCGCCGGCGGGTCAGCAGGGCCGCCGCGTCGAGGGCGCTGAGGATCGCGCCGAAGCCGCGCTGGGCGAGCTCCGGGAACCCGCCGAAGGCCTGCTCGACCCGGTCGACGGTGTGCGACCCGCCGGCGGGCATGAACTGCCCGGCCGGCAGCGCCGCCTCGGCCACGGCGGTGAGCGTGGAGCGGTGCGCGGATGACAGCGACATCAGGGCCACGGCGACCAGCCTACCGCAGAGCGGTCCAATGGTTCAACAGGTGCGGGCGCTCACGGCGCCGAGCGCGCGAACCCGGCGTCGAGGAACCCGTAGCTGGCGGCCAGGCTGGCGCCGAAGAACACCTCGCCGGCGTCGAGCCGCAGGTCCGCGCCGGCCCGGATCGACGAGGCCCGGTTGAGCGTCCAGGTCCAGCCGGCGGTGCCGCCGACCGCGAGGCCGAGGTCGGTGTCGTCGAGGTCGTCCTCGGACGCGGCCAGCGACGCGCCGACGTCGAACGCGCCGACCAGCTCGCCGTGATCGGCGTGGACGAACCGGCGCCAGCGGGCGTCGGCGCCGACCCGCCACGGCGCCGGCACGCCGTCGTCGGCGAGGATCCGGTAGCGCGCGTCGAGGTGCCCGAGCACGTCGTGCGCGAGGCCGAGCTGGCGCCCGACGGTGACGGTCGCGAGGACCAGCTCGGTGCGCCCGTCCGGCACCATCGGGTCGTCCTCGCGCAGCAGGTACTCCTCGCCGATCTGCAGGCTGGCGTCGACGCCGCTGACCCGGTGGTCGAAGCTCGGGTCGCGCAGCACCTCGAGGATCGCGAACGTCGTGCCGGCGTCGGGCTCGCCGAGGAGCACGCCGGCCTCGCGCAGGATCGCGACGGTCGCGGTCAGCTGGCGGTAGCCGGTGCGATCGCGGCGGGTGTCCCACCACGCCGACTGCAGCTTGGCGGCGAGCGCGTCGTCGATCGGGCGGCCCAGCGCGCGGCTGGCCTCGAGCAGGTGCTCGAGCTGGCGCGCCCGCAGCCGCGGCCCGACGTCGATGACCCGGCCGTAGCCGCCGCCGATCGCGACGCCGAGATCGGCGACCGTGCGGACGTCCTTGGTCGCGGGATCCATCGGATCGTCGCGCTCGATCGCGAGGTACTGGATCCGCGCGGCCACGACGCCGCGGCCGAGGCCGTAGAGCCCGGGGCCGGCGTAGGCGCGGAACTCGCCGCCGCCGTCGAGGTCGACGATCGTCGCGCGGGAGGTGGCGGGGCCGTCGGGGTCGCGCAGGCCGGCGATCACGCGGGCGCCGGCGTGCGCGCCCCACGCGGTCTGGTCGCGATCGATCCAGCGGGCGTAGCGGCCGCTGGCGTCGAGGTCGAACGCGGTGCGCTGGCGGACGGTGTCGTAGGCCAGCGTCGCGGCGCCGACCGCGAACGTGAGCGCCTCGGACTGGGCCAGGACGCCGTCGTCGAAGCGGTCGGTGGTCGGCGGCGGCGGCGTGCGGGCGCCGAGCAGATCGGGCACGCCGTCGGGCGGCGGCGCCCGGTCGGGCGTCGGATCCGTGGTGCGATCGGGCGGCGGCGTGGGATCCGGCGTGGGATCGGGCGTCGGATCCGGCGGGGGCGGCGGCGGCGGCGGCCGCGGCCCCGAGCTTGGCCAGCGCCTTGCGCGCCAGGTCGCGCTGGGTGCGATCGCGCGACGCGTCGCTGGCGATCTTCTCGAGCACCGGCACCGCGCTCTTGTCGCCGAGCGCGCCGAGCCCCTCGATCGCGATCTCGCCGATCACGTCGAACGCCTCGTTGTCGGCCAGCTTGATCAGCGGGGCGACCGCGCGCTTGTCGCCGCTGGCCGCCAGCTTGCGCGCGGCGTCGCGGCGCTGCTCCTTCCAGGTCGGCCGATCGACGCCGGCCGGCTGCTTCTCGACCAGGCCGATCAGCGCGGGCACGTCGGCGGGCTGGGCCTGGGCCGGCGCGGCCGCGGCGGCCGCGAGCGCGACCGCGAGGATCCACGGGGCGCGGGTCATCACTGCGCCCCGAATTCGAAGCAGAGCGGGTGGGCGTACGGGTGGGGCGACCCGGGCGCCAGCAGCTCGTCGCAGGTCGAGCTGGCGACGCAGGCGATCACCAGCGCGGCGCGGTCGGCGGGCATGCGCTCGAGCTCGTCGACGCACTGGCCCCAGTCGCGGTCGCCGTCCTCCGCGGCGTCGAGCGGGTAGCTGCCGCACTCGACCAGCCGCGTGCACGCGCCGGCCGGCGTGGTCTGGCTGTCCGGGCAGCCGGCGAGGGCGCCGCCCGAGGCGCAGCTGCCGCGGGTGCCGTCGACGTCGTCGGTGTCATCACAGCCCGCGCTGGCCAGCAGCGCGACGAATACAACGGCCGTACTTCGCATGGGGACGGAGCATAGCTCGGCGCGCCCGCGCCGTGGCGTCGCCGGGCGCGCGGTTGGGGCGACGTCGGCGCGTGGAACTCGTTCGGTCGAGCGCCCGTCCACGCGCCGGGCGTGTCGCGTCCTGGGTGGCGCGGTGTGGGGGCCGGCCCCTCGAGATGCCGACCTGGTCATCCCTCGTCCGCCCCCCGCGCGGCCGCGCCGCGCCCTCGACTGCTCGGCGGCGGCGCCGCCCTCGACTACTCGGCGGCGGCGTCGCGCTTCTTGCGGGCCAGCGCGCTGACCGGCACGTCGAACGACTTGGCCACCAGCTCGGCGATGTCGAGCACCTGGATCCGCTCGTCCTGGTTCCGCTGCTTGACGCCGTCGGTGATCATGATGTTGCAGAACGGACAGGCGACCGCGACCGCGTCGACGCCGGTGGCGAGGATCTCGTCGGTGCGGTTCAGGTTGACCCGCTCGCCCTCGTGCTCCTCCATGAACATGCGGCCGCCGCCGGCGCCGCAGCAGAAGCCGTGGCGCTTGTTCCGGGTCAGCTCGGTGACGCCGCCCGACGGGGCCAGCGCGGCGAGCACGTCGCGGGGCGCGTCGAACTCCTTGTTCCAGCGGCCGAGGTAGCAGCTGTCGTGGTAGGTCACGCGCTCGACCGGCGAGCCGCCGACCTCGAGCTTGCCGGCCTTGATCAGGTGGTCGATGAGCTGGGTGTGGTGGACCACCTCCCAGTCGCCGCCGAACTGCGGGTAGTCGTGGCGGAGCGTGTGCAGGCAGTGCGGGCAGCTGGTCACGACCTTCTTGACGCCGGTGGCGTTGAGGGTCTCGACGTTCTGCTCGGCCAGCATCTGGAACAGCATCTCGTTGCCGGCGCGCCGGGCCGGATCGCCGGTGCAGCCCTCGCTGTGGCCGAGCACCGCGAAGTCGACCTTGGCCGCGCGCAGCACGGTCACCATGGCCCGGGTCTGCTTGACGATGCGGGCGTCGAAGGCGCCGGCGCAGCCGACCCAGAGCACGTACTCGGGGTTGGGGTGATCCTCGATCGTCGGCACGTCGAGGCCCTCGGCCCACTCCATGCGCTTGCTGGCGGCGATGCCCCAGGGGTTCGACTGGCGCTCGACGTTCTTGAACATGCGCGCGAGCTCGCCCGGGACCTTCTCCTGCTCGAGCACCAGGTTCTGGCGCATCTGGATGATCTTCATCGGGTGCTCGATGAACACCGGGCACACCTCCTGGCACGCGCCGCAGGTGGTGCAGGCCCACAGCGTGTCCTCGGCGATCCGGCCGCCGGTCAGGCGCGGCATGTCCTCGGACTGCTGCCGGGCCGCGGCCAGCGCGGCGCGGCCGGCGATCAGGTCGGGGTGCTCGTGGCCGGGCTGGTCGAGGCCGGAGCGGGCCGCGTACTCGGTCAGGCCCGCGACGTCGCCCTCGAGCGCGGTGATCTTGTCGGCGAGGGCCACGCGATCGAGCATCTCGTAGCGGATGTCGTGCACGAGCTGCATCGGCGACAGGTTCTTGCCGGTGCCGTAGGCCGGGCAGTAGTTCGAGCAGCGCGCGCACTCGGTGCAGGCGTAGGTGTCGAGCAGGCTCTTCCACGAGAACTGCTCGTACTTGCCGACGCCCCACTGGTGCTCGTCCTCGAGGTCGAGCTTGGGCAGGTCGAGCGTGCGGCTCGACAGGTTGCGCGTGTAGATGTTGGGCAGCGCGCCCAGCAGGTGGATGTGCTTCGAGTAGGGCAGGTAGTTGAGGAACGTCAGCACGATCAGCACGTGCAGCCAGTACGAGAACACCGCGCCGCGGTGGGCGGTCGCGGCCGACACCGGCGCGAGCAGCGAGCCCAGCCACTTCGAGATGATCAGGCCCTCGGGGCCGGCCTGGCCCAGGGCCCGGGCCTGGGCGACCTCGTAGCCGTGGTAGAGGAAGTGCGTCAGCATCAGCGACGCGATCGCGCCGAGGATCAGCGCGGCGTCGAGCGTCATCGGGATCAGCGCGGGCCGCACCAGCACGCGGCGGATGACCGCCCAGGTGACCATCGCCAGGACGATCAGGTTGAACACGTCGATCACGCCGTAGAGCGGCCGGTACAGCACGCCCGGCATCCAGCGGTGCAGCGCCAGCGGCGGCACGACGCCCGAGATCAGCAGGTCGGCGGTCGCGATCGTGATGATCAGGAAGCCCCAGAAGATGAACAGGTGGTGCTTGCTGGTGCGGTGCAGCGGGCCCTCCTCGGCGACCTTCTTCTGACCGAAGAAGTAGATGCCGACCGAGGCCAGGCGCGCGCCTAGCTGATCGGTGCGTGGACGGGGATCGGGGGCGCCACCGGCGACCGCGCGGCCGAACAGCCACATGGTCCGCGCGAAGAACGTGAAGGCGGCCGCCAGCAGGATGACGAACAGGGCGATGTTCATGCGTGCCTCGGGTCTCGTGTAACACGCTGCGTCGGGGGCTGTCTCGCCGGTGGCGGCCCGCGATCGGCCGCGCTGACGGTGGCTCAGCGGTGGTCGGCTCGGCGATGAACCCGCCGCAGCGCGGGCTCAGGCGCTGACGACCTCGTCGCGCAGGAAGTCGCGCTTCTTGCCGGCCAGGTGGCAGGCGATCCGCGCGGCGTTCCAGCCGACCGCGAGCTCGCCGTCGAGCCCGAGGTTGGGCAGCACCTGCGGCGACGCCAGGGTCAGGTTCTTGACGCCGGTGGCGTAGGGCACCCCGGCCAGGCCGCTGCCGCCGTCGAGGTTGGCGCGCCACACCGCCGGCAGCACCGCCGGTCCGCCCTGGGGCGGATCGAAGCCGCCGCGGCCGCCGGGGACCACCGGGGCCACCCCGTCGTAGGGCGAGTGCATGACCACCAGGTGGGTGTGCACGAACGGGACGATGTCCTCGACCCGCTCGAGCACCTGGGCCCGGAACGTCGCGAGCGCGGCCGGGGTCGGGGGCGCGGCGTCGTCGCCGGCGCGCGGCACGGTCGCGGTGACCGTCAGCACGACCCGGCCCTGATCGTCGGGCTCCGACGCGAACATGCCGAGGGCGTTGGCGCCGACCAGCGGCGCGCGCGGATCGGCGACCGCGAGGACCGCGGGCGCCATGCCCTCGGGGATCGCCGCCGCGTCGATGACCAGGTTGATCGCGTAGGTCCAGCCGGCGACCTCGGCGCCCGCGGCCAGCTCGACCACGCGCTTGGGCGGCTTCTTGCCGAACAGCGGCACCAGCTCGTCGACCGGCACCGCCGCGACCACCTGGCCCGCGCCGAGCTCCTCGCCGGTGGCGAGCCGGACCGCGGTCAGCTTGGTCCACCCGGACACCAGCTCGGCGGCGACGCCGACCCGCAGCTCGCCGCCGGCGGCGGTGAGCTTCTCGATCAGCAGCTCGCGCAGCCCGGTGCCGTCGCCGCGCAGGCCCGGGGCGCCGGCGCGCCACAGCTCGAGCGCGCGCGCGATCGCCAGCGGCGGCGGATCGATCGCGCCGCCGCCCGCGGCCGCCGGGAGCGCGGTCAACGCCGCCAGCAGCGGCGCGTCGGCCAGGGGTTGCCACCACGCCGCGGCGGCCTCGGTCGCGCGCGCGGCCTGCTTGACCGCGTCGCGGCGCTCGAAGAAGCCGACGCCCGGGAACGCGTCGTCGCCGGTGAGCAGCGCGTCGCCGGCGCGGGCCACCTCGGCGGCCTGGTCCCACGCCGCGAGCGCGCGCTCGGTGGCGTCGGGGAGCTCGCGCACCAGCTCCTTGGCCTGGACCTGGGCCTCGCTCGACAGATCGATGCGCGCGTCGGGGCCGACCAGCTGCGCGGTCACGCGGACCTCGCGGACCCGGCGCTTGAGCGCGTGATCGAGGCCGAGCTCGCGGACGATGCGGGCGGCGGCGCCGGTGCCGCGCCCGGGCAGGAGGCCGAGCGCGGTCGGCAGCTTGAGCGGGCCCAGCGGGTAGCGCGCCGGCCGGGTCTCGTCGGCGAGCACCAGCGTGCGCAGGCCGCGGCGCGCGCACAGCGCCGCGCACGCCAGCCCGGGGGTGGCGTCGCCGATCACGATCAGATCATACGAGTTGGTCGGCACCGTCGGCCTCGGGGCTGATCGTCACGACGCGGCCCGCGACCGCGATCTGGCCGGCGGCGAGCGCGCGCACCACCATCGGCAAGAGCTGGTGCTCCTCGCGCTGGATGCGCTGGTGGAGCGCCGCGGCGTCGTCGTCGGCGCGGACCGCGACCGCGCGCTGGGCGATGATCGGGCCGGTGTCGACGCCGTCGTCGACGAAGTGGACCGTGACGCCGCTGACCTTGGCGCCGTGGGCCAGCGCCTGGGCCGGGGCGTCGACGCCGGGGAACGCCGGCAGCAGGGCCGGGTGGGTGTTGACGATCCGGCGCGGGAACGCGGCGACGAAGGTCGTGGTCAGCACCCGCATGAACCCGGCTAGCACGACCGCCTCGACCTCGTGGCGGGTCAGCTCGGCCAGGAGCGCTCGCTCGAACGCGGCGCGATCGCCGAACGCCTGGTGATCGATCACCACCGCGGGCTTGCCGGCGGCGGTCGCCCGCGCCAGGGCGGGCGCGCCGGGCCGGTTGGAGATGACCACCGCGATCGTCGCGGGGGCCAGGCGGCCGGCGTCCTCGGCGGCCAGGAGCGCGCCCAGGTTGGTGCCGCGGCCCGACACCAGGACGCCGATCTTCATGCGGCGTCCCCGACGAAGCGGCTGGCCTCACCGCCGGCGCGCGGCACCAGCTGGCCGATCGCGCGGCCGCGCCAGGGCGCGAGCGCCGCGATCGCGGCGGCGGCCGCGTCGGCCGGGACGACGATGATCATGCCGATGCCGAGGTTGAACGTCCGGCGCAGCTCGTGGGCGTCGACGCCGGCCGAGGCGATCAGGGTCATGACGCCGGGCACGTCCCAGGTCGCGGGATCGAGCTCGACCGCGAGCGCGTCGTCGGCGAAGATCCGCGGCGGGTTCTCGGTCAGGCCGCCGCCGGTGATGTGGGCCGCGGCCTTCCACGGGTGGCCGGCCAGGGCCCGGAACGCCGGCGTGTAGATGATCGTCGGGGTGAGCAGCGCGTCGGCGACGGTGGCGCCGCCGAGCTCGGGCGGGGTCGCGTCCCAGGCCAGGCCCAGCACCTCGCGCACGACCTTGCGCGCCAGCGAGTGGCCGTTGGAGTGGAGGCCGCTCGACGGCAACCCGATGACCACGTCGCCGGCGATCAGGGCCTGGGCCCGGGGCCGCAGCTCGCTGCGCTCGACCACGCCGACGCAGAAGCCGGCCAGATCGTAGTCCTGCTTGGCGTAGAGGCCCGGCAGCTCGGCGGTCTCGCCGCCGACGAGCGCGCACCCGGCCTGGCGACACCCTTCGGCGATGCCGGTGATGACCCGGGTCGCGACCTCGACGTCGAGCTGGCCGGCCGCGAAGTAATCGAGGAAGAACAGCGGGTCGGCGCCGGTCACGAGCACGTCGTTGACGCACATCGCGACCAGATCGATGCCGACCGTGTCGTGGCGGTTGGTCGCCATCGCGGTCAGCAGCTTGGTGCCGACGCCGTCGGTGCCCGAGACCAGCAGCGGCTCGCGCAGCCCGGCCGGGATGCGACACAGCGCCGCGAACCCGCCGATGCCGCCGACGACCTCGGGGCGCATGGTGGCGCGGGCCAGCGGCCGGATGCGGTCGATCAGCGCGTTGCCGGCGTCGATGTCGACCCCGGCGTCCTTGTAGGTGATCGCCATCGGTGCGGATGTCGCACAAAACCGGCGTGCGGGATAGCGGCGATCGGCCAAAGCCACCGGATCGGCAGGTCGACGTTTTGACACCGCGGCGCCGGCGTCCCATGATCGTCGGGTGAGGCGCGCGCGCACCGACGTCGTCATCCCGGCCCAGGACGCCGAGCGCGAGCTGCCGACGGCGCTCGATCGCGCGGCGCTGCGCGAGGCCCACGCGGTGATCGTCGTCGATCGCGCGTCGCGGGACGGCACCGCCGGGATCGCGCGCGATCTCGGCGCGGTCGTGCTGCGCGAGCCGTCGGGCGGGTACGGCGCCGCGTGCCTGCGCGCGCTCGCGCACTTCGGCCAGCAGCCCGAGCCGCCCGAGGTGGTCGCGTTCGTGCCCGCCGACGCCCGGCTCGACGCCGAGCAGCTCGGCCGGTTGCTCGCGCCGATCGTCAGCGGCGAGGCCGAGCTGACCATCTCCGGCACCGTCGATCCGCGCCTGCGCGACCGCGCGATCGGCCGCCTGATCGACACGGTCTACGGCCAGCGCTTCGGGCGGCCGGGGCCGGTCCGCGCCATCCGCTACCCGGCGCTGGTCGCGCTGGGCATGAGCGATCGCGGCGCCGGCTGGGACGTCGAGATGCTCGTGCGCGCGCTCCGGCTCGGCCTCAACATCGTCGAGGTCGACCTCGGCACCACGATCGTCCCGAGCCGCTCGAGCGGCGTCCGCGCCGCCTGCGCGGCCGGCGGGCGCACGCTGTTCCACATCCTGCGTCACGCCACCGTGCGATGACGCGGACGGGAGAGTCGACGTGTCCGAGAACCTGATCGAGCGCTTCGCCCGCGACTACGCCCCCGGCTGCGTGCTCTTTCGCGAGGGCGACCCGGGCGACTTCATGTACGTCATCCAGAGCGGCACGGTCGAGATCCGCCGCGGCGAGCGGGTCCTGGCGGTGCTGCCGCCCGGCGAGTTCCTCGGCGAGATGGCGCTCATCAACGCCCGGCCGCGCTCGGCCACCGCGGTCGTGCGCGAGCCGGCGCGCCTGCTGGTGATCGAGGCGCGCACGTTCGAGGCGATGCTGCGCGGCCGGGTCGAGATCGCGGTCCGGATGATCCGGACCCTGGCCGGGCGGCTCGAGCGCGCCAACCAGCAGGTCGAGCTCTTGCTCCTGCCCAACGCCAACCACCGGGTCGTGCAGTGCCTGCGGCAGATGGCCGACGAGCAGTACGCCGCCGCCGGCGGCGCCCACGACTACGCGGTGCACCTGCCGCTGCGGGTCGACGAGCTGGCCGAGCGCGTGGCGCTGACCACGCGCGAGGTGGCCGAGGTGCTCAACCGGCTGGCCGCCGCGCAGCTCGTCACGACCGCCCGCGACGC
Organism: Myxococcales bacterium; assembly: GCA_016717005.1. Classification (NCBI taxonomy): domain Bacteria; kingdom Pseudomonadati; phylum Myxococcota; class Myxococcia; order Myxococcales; species Myxococcales bacterium. Next base: position 121,040 of record JADJUF010000008.1, read on the forward strand.
CGGCATCGACGCCGACGGCCTGGTCATCCCCGAGGTCGGGCGCCTGCTCGACTTCCTCGAGTTCCTCGAGCTGCGCGACCGCTTCCCGAACACCTGAGCGTCAGCGGGCGCGTGCCTCGCGACGGACCTGCGCCCCGCGTGGACGACGGGCCTGGCCTCCCGACGGACCTGCGCCCGCGTGGACGACGGCCGCACGAATCGAGCTGCGGACCGGCGCTGATCAGGCGGCGGCTTCGCCGTCGCGGATCTCGCAGACCTTGCGGACCAGGCGCTGGAGCTCGTCGTTCTTGCCGTAGACCAGGGTCTCGAGCTCGGGCGCCATCTGCGACAGCTGCTGGGTCAGCGCGGTCGTGCTGGTGCCGGTCAGGAGCGTCGAGACGACCGCGGCGATGAACGAGCCCTCCCAGATCACTCGCACGGCTTCGGCCGGCGACGACGCCTGCACCACCTTGAACCCCTCGGCCTCGAGCGCCCGGCCGATCTCTTCCCGCTCGCTCTCGATTTCGTTGATGATCAGGACAGAAGACGCGGACATCGCAAACCTCACGAAGACGAACCCGAGCGATCAGTCGACTAGCCCTGGACCTGGAGCCCCAGGTACGGGCGCTGGTTACGTACCAGACTCGAGCGGAAACCGCGAGATGGTTTGCTCCAGAAGCGGCGTCAAATTGGCCGATGTTGAGCAATGTCGGTGGGTTGCGTGCCGTGCCCGGCGCCTCGCGATCCCGGAGCCCCGGCGCCATGCCGACCCGCCCCGCTTGCGGTGGGCGGCCGGTTTGGGTATTCACGCGCTCCCATGGCCTGGTGGTCTCGTTCGGGCGGCCTGGAAGCCGAGCCCAAAAAATCCGTCCCCAAGGGGATCTGGATCAAGTGCGAGAAGTGCGCTGCCACGCTCTACGAGAGCGACCTCATCGCCAACCTCCGCGTGTGCACGTCGTGCGGACATCACCTGAAGATGTCGACCGACGAGCGCATCGGGATGATCCTCGACAGCGAGTGGACCGAGCACGACACCCACCTGACCAGCTCGGATCCGCCTGGGGTTCCCGCGTCGACGGCAAGAAGTACGCGGACCAGATCCGCTCGGCCACCAAGAAGGTCGGTGACGGCGACGCCTACCGCGCCGGCACCGGCACCGTCGGCGGCATCCCGGTCGAGACCGGCTTCTTCGTGTTCGAGTTCATGGGCGGGTCGATGGGCTCGGTGGTGGGCGAGAAGATCGCGCGGCAGTTCGAGCGCGCGCGTCGCCCACCGGCGGCCGTCGATCCTGTTCACGGCCTCGGGCGGCGCCCGCATGCAAGAGGGCGTGCTCTCGCTGATGCAGATGGCCAAGACCTCGGCCGCGCGCGCGCGCCTGCGCGAGGCCCGGGTGCCGTACATCGCGGTGCTGCTGCACCCGACCACCGGCGGCGTCGCCGCGTCGATCGCGATGCTCGGCGACATCATCCTGGCCGAGCCCGACGCGCTGATCGGCTTCGCCGGCCCGCGGGTGATCGAGCAGACCATCCGCCAGCAGCTGCCGCCCGGGTTCCAGCGGTCCGAGTTCTTGCTCGAGCACGGCATGGTCGATCAGGTCGTGCCGCGGCTCGAGCTCAAGGCCGCGCTGGTGCGCGCCCTGCGCTGGTTCACGCACGCGCCCGGCCCCGACGTCGGCGACACGCTCGACGAGTCCGAGCTGGGCTCGTCGAGCGACCGTGACGACGACCTACCCTGAGGTCCTGGCGCGGCTGTTCGCGGCGCGCCGGGCCGGCATCGTCTTCGGGCTCGACCGGATCGCCGGGGTGCTGGCGGCGCTCGGCCACCCCGAGCGGCGCCTGGGCACGGTGGTCCACGTCGGCGGCACCAACGGCAAGGGCTCGACCGCGGCCCTGGTCGCGGCGGTCGCGCAGGCCGCCGGCGCCCGGGTCGGCGTCTACACCTCGCCGCACCTGGCTAGCCTGCGCGAGCGGTTCACGGTCGACGGCGCGCTGGCCGACGAGGCCGCGGTGGTCGAGGCCTTCGCGCGCGTGGTCGCGGCCGGCGGCGAGGCGCTGACGTTCTTCGAGCAGGTCACCGCGCTGGGCCTGGTGATCCTGGCCGAGGCCGCACCGCAGATCACCGTGCTCGAGGTCGGCCTGGGCGGACGGCTCGACGCGACCACCGCGGTGCCGGCCCCGATCGCGGCGGTCACCGGCGTGGCGCTCGACCACCAGGATCTGTTGGGCGCGACGCTGGCGCAGATCGCCGACGAGAAGGCCGGGATCTGGAAGGCCGGCCAGCGCGCGGTGATCGGCCGCGCCGGCGAGCCCGAGGCGGTGCCGATGCTGGCCGCGGCGGCCGCGCGCGCGGGCGTGGCCACGACGCGGCTCGTGACCGACGCTGACGTCGCCCGGGCCCCGGCCACCGCGCTCGCCGGGGACCACCAGCGCGCCAACGCCGCGTGCGCCGACGCGGTGCTCGACGAGCTGGTCGCGGTCGGCGCGCTGGTCGCGCCGGCCGACGTGCGCGCGGCCGGCTACGCGGCGGCGGTGCACCCCGGTCGCCTCGAGCAGGTCGCCCGCGGCCCGACGGTGGTCCTCGACGGCGCCCACAACCCGGCCGGCGCGGCGGCCCTGGCGCGCGCGATCGCGGCCCGGCCCGAGCGCCCGCGCGTGCTGGTGCTGGCGATCAGCGCCGACAAGGACGTCGACGGCATCGTCGCGCCGCTGGCGGCGGTGGTCGATGCCACGATCGCGACCCGCTACGATCAACCGCGGGCGCTGGCCCCGGCGGCGCTGGCGGCGCGGGTGCGGGCGTGCGGCGGGCTGGTCGAGTGCGCCGACGATCTGACCGCGGCGGTCGACCAGGCCCGGACGGCGGTCGGCCTGGGCGGGCTGGTCGTCGTCGCGGGCTCGCTGTTCGCGGTGGGGGAGGTGCGCCCGCGGTTCCGCCCGATGGCGGTCGATCCGCTGGTGCTGTCCGACCCGTCCCGGCGTGGGTGACCGCAAAGTTTGCTCGCGGCGGCTGCGCCTCGTAGGATCCATGCATGGGTCGCACCGCCGCCGCCGTGATCACTGCGCTGTCGCTCCTCGCCGGTCCGGCGTGGGCCGGGGGCCCGGGCGACGACGGCACCCACCACAAGGAGGGCGAGTACGGCGGCGTGAGCCCGAGCGGGCGGCCGTCGCCCGACGCGAAGACGACCCGCCCGGCGCCGAAGACGCTCGGCTGGGTCGGGTTCAGGGCCGAGGACGGCGCCGGTGAGGTGTTCTTCCAGGCCGCGCAGCCGTTCACGATCAGCCAGCGGGTCGAGGGCGGCGAGGTGATCGTCTCGCTCGCGGGGTTGACCCGGCAGGCCCACAACACCCGGCGCCCGCTCGACACCCGGTTCTTCGACGCGCCGGTCGCGCGCATCAGCGCCAGGACGGTCAAGGCCGCGCGCGCGCGCAAGGGCAAGCCCGGGCACCCGGCCGGCGTCGAGGTCCGGATCGCGTTCAAGTCGGGCGCGCCGGTGTCCGAGGGCGTGGCGCGCACCGCGACCGAGCCCGACGGCCTCTCCTACGTCTACCTGACCTTCGCCGGGGCCGCGCCGTCGGCGGGCCCCGACGACAGCCCCGAGTGATCGGTCACGCCTCGGCGAGGCCGGGGGCCGCGAAGCCGCGGGTCAGCTCGAGCACCTCGCCGCGCACCCGCGCGATCACGCCTCGGCGAGGCCGGGGGCCGCGAAGCCGCGGGTCAGCTCGAGCACCTCGCCGCGCACCCGCGCGAGCGCGGCGTCGTCGGTCGGCGCCTGCGCGACCTGATCGATCCACGCGGCGATCTGGGCCATCTCGGCCTCGGCCATGCCGCGGCTGGTGACCGCGGGCGTGCCCAGGCGGATGCCCGACGGATCGAACGGCTTGCGCGGGTCGAACGGCACGGTGTTGTAGTTGCAGACGATGCCGGCGCGATCGAGCGCCTTCGCCAGCGGCTTGCCGGCGGTGCCCTTGCTGGTGACGTCGACCAGGACGAGGTGGTTGTCGGTGCCGCCGGTGATCACGGCGAAGCCGCGCTCGACCAGGCCGGCGGCGAGCGCGCGGGCGTTGGCGACGATCTGCGCGGCGTAGGCGCGGAACCCCGGGGTCGCGGCCTCCTTGAGCGCGACCGCGAGGCCGGCGGTGGTGTGGTTGTGGGGGCCGCCCTGCAGGCCCGGGAACACCGCGCGATCGATCGCCTTGGCGTGGCCCTCGCGGCACAGCAGCATGCCGCCGCGCGGGCCGCGCAGGGTCTTGTGGGTCGTCGACGACACGACGTCGGCGTGGGGCACCGGGCTCGGGTGGACGCCGGCCGCGACCAGCCCCGCGATGTGGGCGATGTCGGCGACGAAGATCGCGTCGATCTCGCGCGCGATCGCGGCGAAGCCCGCGAAGTCGATCGTGCGCGGGATCGCGGTGCCGCCAGCGAACAGGAGCCGCGGCCGCTCCTTGAGCGCGAGGGCGCGGACCTCATCGAGGTCGATCCGGTGGGTGTCGGGCCGCACGCCGTACTGGACCGCGCGGAAGTACGAGCCGGTGATCGACACCGGCCAGCCGTGGGTCAGGTGGCCGCCGGCGGGCAGGCCCAGGCCCATGATCGTGTCGCCGGGCTTGCAGAACGCGAGGTACACCGCCAGGTTCGCGGGCGAGCCCGAGTAGGGCTGGACGTTGGCGTGCTCCGCGCCGAACAGCGCCTTGGCGCGATCGAGGCACAGCTGCTCGATCCGATCGATGTGGGCCTGGCCCTCGTAGTACCGCTTGCCGGGGTAGCCCTCGGAGTACTTGTTGGTGAGCACGCTGCCGGTGGCCGCGAGCACCGCCGCCGACGCGTAGTTCTCCGACGCGATCAGCCGGATCGTGTCGCGCTGGCGCTGCTCCTCGGCGGCGATCAGGTCGGCGAGCTCGGGATCGGTGGCGCGGACGACATCGGTGGCGTGGGACATGGCGGGCGCAATCTACCCGCGGCGGCGGCCGGTCACAACGCGAGATCCCACAGCTCCTTGCGGGCCCGCTCGACGAACCCGGCTCGGCCGTGCAGCGCCAGCGACGCCGGGTTGTCGCTGGCGACCATGGCCCGGACCTCGGCGACGCCGGCGCCGGCGGCGATCGCCAGGACGTCGGCGATCATGGCCCGCCCGAGGCCGCGGCCCCGCCACGCCGGATCGACGCCGATCGCCTCGATGACGCCGTGATCGGGGGCGGTCGCGCCGATCACGAACCCGACGCAGGCGCCGGCGGCGTCGTGCCAGGCCGAGGTCGCGGCCGACCAGGCGCCGGGGCCATCGAGCAGCTCCGCGAAGTCGGCGGCGGCCATCGGCGCGGTGTTGGCCAGCGCGGCGAAGGCCTGCTCGTGGAGCGCGTGCGCGGCCGCGCGATCGATCGCGTCGCCGCGGCGCGGCGTGGCGGCGACCGCCGGGGCTGGCAGCGACGGCGCGGTCGGCCGGGCGAGCTGCACGAAGTCGATCGAGCGGCGGAACCCGCGCGCGACCACCTCGGCCAGCTTGTGCGGCTCGCAGGTCCGGGTGCTGACCCGCGCGGTCGCGACCCCGGGGCCACGGCCGGCCGCGACCGTCGCGTCGAGGAGCGCCCCGGCCGCCGGGCCGTCGTCGGCGGCGAGCGGCCACAGGAACAGCCACGGCGCGGCGCGCACGAACCCTCCGACCCCGACGACGCGGCCGCCGCGGGTCGCGACCGTGGCGTGGGCGCCGCCGCCGAGCGCCGCGGCGGTGAGCATCGAAGCCGCCTGGGCCGGCGTCCACGCGGGATCGGGATCGAAGCAGCGCGCGCTCAGCGCGGCGACCGCGTCGGCGTCGTCGGGGGTGAAGGGGCGGAGCGCGAGATCGTCGGGCACCCCCGCAGTCTACGCTGGGGTCCGCGGCGTGACGGCGGCCCGCGCTCGGTGTACACAGGTCGGCGCATGTACCATCCGGCGCGGGACGAGTTCGTGCGCGCGGCCGCGACCGCGAACCTGATCCCGGTCTACCGCGAGCTGTGCGCCGACAGCGACACGCCGGTGTCGGCCTACGCGGCGCTCGGCGGCGGCGCCTACAGCTTCTTGCTCGAGTCGGTGGTCGGCGGCGCGACGTGGGCGGCGTACTCGTTCGTCGGCGTCGCGCCGCGCGCGGTGCTGACCGTGCGCCGAGGGGATGGCCGCGGGTGACCTGGTTCGACGTCGACGGCGGCGGCCCGCCCCGGACCGCCGCGTGGGCGGCGGCGGATCCGGCCGAGGCCCTGGCCGAGGTCATGGGCGAGCTGCGGCCGAGCCCGGCGCCGGGGCTGCCGCGGTTCTGGGGCGGCGCGGTCGGATGGATCGCCTACGACTGCGTGCGCGCGTTCGAGGATCTGCCGGCGCGCCCCAAGCCCGGGCTGAGCGTGCCGACGCTGTGCATGGCGATCACCGACACGGTCGTCATCTTCGACAACCTGCGCCAGACGCTGAAGGTCGTCGCGACGCCGTACGTGGCCCGGCCCGAGCGCGCCGAGGCGGCCTACGATCGGGCGTGCGCGCGCATCGACGCGATCATCGCGACCCTGCGCGGGCCGCGGCCGGCGCTCAAGCCGCTGGCCCCGCTGCCGCCCGACGCCCCGATCCCCGCGGCGGCCTCGGCCTTCGGCCAGGCCGACTTCGAGGCGGCGATCGACCGCATCAAGGACTACGTCCTGGCCGGCGACGCGTTCCAGGTGGTGCTGTCGCAGCGGCTCGACGTGGCCCGGGGCGACGTCGATCCGCTCGACGTGTACCGGTCGCTGCGGGTGATCAACCCGTCGCCGTACATGTTCCACCTGAACTACCCCGAGGCGGTGGTCACCGGCGCCTCGCCCGAGACGCTGGTGCGCCTCGAGGCCGGGACTGTGTCGCTGCGGCCGATCGCCGGGACCCGCCGCCGCGGCGCGACCAAGGACGAGGACGCCGCGCTCGCGGCCGAGCTGCGCGCCGACCCCAAGGAGCTGGCCGAGCACCTGATGCTGATCGATCTGGGCCGCAACGACGTCGGCCGGGTCGCGCGCACCGGCTCGGTCCAGGTCACCGAGCAGATGGTGATCGAGCGGTACTCGCACGTCATGCACCTGGTCAGCCACGTCGAGGGCGAGCTCGCCGACGGCAAGACCTGGCGCGACGTGCTGCGGGCGGCGTTCCCGGCCGGCACCTTGTCGGGCGCGCCCAAGATCCGGGCGATGGAGATCATCGACGAGCTCGAGCCGACCGATCGCGGCCTCTACGGCGGCGCGGTCGGCTACGTCAGCTACACCGGCAACCTCGATCTCGCGATCGCGATCCGGACGCTCGTGACCACCGGCGCCACGATCCACGTCCAGGCCGGGGCCGGCGTCGTCGCCGACTCGGTCGCGACCGCCGAGTGGGAGGAGACGCTGGCGAAGGCCCGCGCGGTGCTGCGCGCGGTGGCGATGGCCGGGCAGCCGCCGGAGGGCTCCTGAGATGCTGCTGCTGATCGACAACTACGACTCGTTCACCTACAACCTCGCCCAGTACCTCGGCGAGCTCGGCGCCGACGTGCGGGTCGAGCGCAACGACGCGCTGACCCTCGACGGCATCGCCGCGATGGCGCCGCGCCAGCTCGTGATCTCGCCCGGGCCGTGCACGCCCAACGAGGCCGGCATCTCGATGGACGTGATCCGGCGCTTCGCCGGCGTCATCCCGATCCTGGGCGTGTGCCTGGGCCACCAGTGCCTGGGCCAGGTCTACGGCGGTCGGATCGTCCGGGCCGCGCAGGTCATGCACGGCAAGACCAGCAAGGTCTTCCACGACGAGCGCGGGCTGTTCGCGGGCGTGCCCAACCCGTTCGTCGCGACCCGCTACCACTCGCTGGTGATCGCGCCCGAGTCGATGCCCGACGAGCTCGAGGTCACGGCCAAGACCTGGGACGACGAGATCATGGGCGTGCGGGTCAAGGCCCTGGCCGGCACCGCCACGCCGGTCGAGGGCGTGCAGTTTCACCCGGAGTCGATCATGACCGCCGCCGGCAAGGACCTGCTCGCCAACTTCCTGCGCGCCAGCGGCGGGGCCGCGTGAGCGCGCGGGTCAAGGCGGCGCTGGCGACGGTGATCGCCCGGCGCGATCTGCCGTTCGACGAGGTGGCCGCGGTGTTCGGCGAGCTGATGGAGGGCGCGGCGACGCCGGCGCAGATCGGCGCGCTGCTGGTCGCGCTGCGCATGAAGGGCGAGACCGCCGACGAGCTGGCCGGCGCGGCCAGCGCGATGCGGGCCCGGGCGCTGCCGCTGGCCGGTCGCCGACCCCGCCCGCGCGGTCGACACCTGCGGCACCGGCGGCGACAGCTCGGGGCAGGTCAACGTGTCGACGCTGGCGGCGATCGTCGCGGCCGCGGCCGGCGCGCTGGTGGTCAAGCACGGCAACCGCGCGGTGTCGTCGAAGGCCGGCTCGGCCGACGTGCTCGAGGCCCTCGGCGTGCGCATCGACGCGCCGCCCGAGGCGGTCGCGGCGTGCCTGGCCCGGGTCGGCATCGGCTTCGCGTTCGCGCCGGCGTTCCACGCCGCGACCCGCCACGCGGCCGGGCCACGGCGCGAGCTCGGGACCCGGACCCTGTTCAACCTGCTCGGGCCGCTGACCAACCCGGGCGCGGTCGCGCACCAGGTGGTCGGCGTCTACGACAAGGCCTGGTGCGCGCCGATGGCCCGGGCCCTGGGCCGGCTGGGCGCGCGCCGCGCGTTCGTGGTCCACGGCGACGGCGGCATCGACGAGATCGCCGTCACCGGCATGACCTGGGTCGCCGAGTGGACCGGGCAGGGCGTGCGCGAGTACGCGGTGGCGCCGGCCGACTTCGGCGTCGCCGGCGCCGATCCACACGAGCTGATCGGCGGCGACGCCGCGACCAACGCGCAGATCCTGTGGCGCGTGCTGACCGGCGCCGACGCGATCGATCGCGCGGCCCCGACCCGGGCGGTGCGCAAGGCCGCGGTCATGACCGCGGGGCTGGCGCTGCACGCGATCGGCGTCGCCGACTCGCTGCGCGGCGGCGCGGCCCTCGCGACCGCGGCGATCGACGACGGCCGCGCCGCCCGCGCGCTCGAGGCGTGGATCGCGGCGTCGAAGGAGGCGGCGTGAGCATCCTGGCCGAGATCCTCGCGGTCAAGGCGACCGAGGTCGCGGCCGCGCGCGCGGCGCGCTCGCTCGAGGACCTGACCCGCGCGGCCCGGGCGTCGCCGCCGGCGCGCAGCCTGGCCGCGGCCCTGGCGCGGCCGGCCGGGGGCGCGGTGCGGGCGCTGGCCGAGATCAAGCGGGCGTCGCCGTCGGCCGGGCCGATCCGCGCCGGCGCCGATCCGGTGGCGATCGCGCGCGGCTACGTCGCCGCTGGCGCCGCGGCGCTGTCGGTCCTGACCGATCGCCAGTTCTTCGACGGCGATCTCGCGTTCCTGGCGCCGGTCCACGCCGCGGTGGCGGTGCCGCTCCTGCGCAAGGACTTCGTGATCGACCCCTACCAGATCGACGAGGCCCGGGCCGCCGGCGCCGACGCGGTGCTGCTGATCGTGGCCGCGCTCGACGACGGCGCGCTGCGCGAGCTGGCCGCGTGCGCGCGCGAGCACGGGCTCGACGCGCTGGTCGAGGTCCACGACGCCGCCGAGGCCGAGCGCGCCCTGGCGCTGGCGCCGCGGCTGCTCGGCGTCAACCACCGCGATCTGACGACGATGACGATCGACATGAGCCTGACCGCGCGCCTGGCGCCGCAGGTGCCGCCCGGCACCGTGCTGGTCGGCGAGAGCGGCATCCGGATCCGCGCCGACGTGGTCGCCCTGGGCGCGGCCGGCGTCGACGCGGTGCTGGTGGGCGAGGCGCTGATGCGCGCCCCCGATCCGGGGCGGGCGCTGGCGGCGCTGCTGGAGGACGCATGACCATCCCGGTGAAGATCTGCGGGGTCACCCGTATCGACGACGCGGCCTACGCGGTCGGGCGCGGCGCCGCGTTCGTCGGCCTCAACTTCTGGCCGGGCTCGCAGCGCGTGGTCGAGCGCGGCCTGGCCCGGGCGGCGGCGCGCGCGATCCGCGCCGTCGATCCGCGCGCGCGGGCGGTCGGCGTGTTCGTCGACGCGCCGGTGGCCGAGATCATCGCGACCGCGGCCGCGGTCGGCCTCGACATCGTGCAGCTCCACGGCGACGAGCCAGCCGCCGACGGCGCCGCGCTCGCGGCCGCGGGCCTGACGGTGTGGAAGGCGATCGCCGTGGCCGGGCCCGACGATCTCGCGCGGCTGGCGCGGTGGCCGGCCGCGGCCCACGTCCTCGACGCCGCCGGCCCTGGCCGCGGCGGCACGGGCCAGGTCATCGACTGGGCGCTCGCGGCCCAGGCGGTCGCCGCCGGCCACACGATCGTCCTCGCCGGCGGCCTGACCTCGGTCAACGTCGCGACCGCGATCGGCGCCGTCCGGCCGTTCGCCGTCGACGTCGCGTCGGGGGTCGAGCGCGCGCCCGGCGACAAGGACCCGACCAAGGTGCAGCAGTTCATCGACGCCGCGCACCGCTCGGTCAGCTACCTGCGGCGCTGACGCCCCAGCGCGAGCGGGCCGCTCGGACGTGGCGCCCGGCCGTGCGCTCGTCGGCCCCCGCGGCTGTCGCGCGCGGGCCTTGGCGGTAGACTCGCGCGCGATGATCCTCGCCACCGCTCACGATCCCGGGCCGCGCGGCCGCTTCGGCCCGTTCGGCGGCCAGTACGTCGCCGAGACCCTGATGCCGGCGCTGGCCGAGCTCGAGGCGGCGTGGCGGGTGGCGCGGGTCGACGAGGGTTTCGGGGCCGAGGTCGAGCGCCTGCTCGTCGACTACGTCGGCCGGCCGTCGCGCCTGTACCACGCGGCCCGGTTCGGCGCCGAGGTCGGGGCCACGGTGCTGCTCAAGCGCGAGGACCTCAACCACACCGGCGCGCACAAGATCAACAACTGCGTCGGCCAGGCGCTGCTGGCCCGGCGCATGGGCAAGCGCCGGCTGATCGCCGAGACCGGCGCCGGCCAGCACGGCGTCGCGACCGCGACGGTCGCGGCCCTGTTCGGCATGCCGTGCGACGTCTACATGGGCGCCGAGGACGTGGCCCGGCAGTCGCTCAACGTGTTCCGGATGAAGCTCCTGGGCGCGCGGGTGATCGCGGTCGCGAGCGGCACCCGCACGCTCAAGGACGCGATGAACGAGGCGCTGCGCGACTGGGTCACCAACGTCGGCGACACGTTCTACGTGATCGGCTCGGTCGCCGGGCCGCACCCCTACCCGTGGATGGTGCGCGAGCTGCAAGCGGTCATCGGCATCGAGGCCCGGGCCCAGTGCCTGGCTCAGCTCGGCCGGCTGCCCGACGCCCTGGTCGCGTGCGTCGGCGGCGGCTCCAACGCCGCGGGGCTGTTCGCGGGCTTCGTCGACGACGCCGCGGTCAAGATGATCGGCGTCGAGGCCGCGGGCGAGGGCGTCGCCAGCGGGCGCCACGCCGCGACGCTCGGCGCCGGCCGCATCGGCGTGCTCCACGGCTCGAAGTCGTACGTGCTGACCCACGCCGACGACGCCCGGGTCGGGCAGATCGCCGAGGCCCACTCGATCTCGGCCGGCCTCGACTACCCCGGCGTCGGCCCCGAGCACGCCCACTGGCGCGACGTCGGGCGCGCGCGCTACGTCAGCCGCACCGACGCCGAGGCGCTGGCCGCGCTGCAGCAGCTGGCCCGGACCGAGGGCATCCTGTGCGCGCTCGAGACCGCCCACGCGATCGCGGCGGTCGCCGAGGTCGCGGCCGAGGTCGGGCCCGACGGCGTGATCGTCGTCAACCTCTCGGGGCGCGGCGACAAGGACATGATCACCGTGGCGCAGCGGCTGGGGGTGTCGCTGTGACCGCCGCGGGCGTGACCGCCCCGCGCCTGCGCGCGCGCCTGGCCGCGGTCGCCGCCGAGGATCGCGCGGCGCTGATCGTCTACCTGACCGCGGGCGACCCGTCGCCGGCCGCGACCGCCGACGTGATCGCGGCCGCGGCGCGCGGCGGCGCCGACGTGGTCGAGCTGGGCGTGCCGTTCTCGGATCCGTCGGCCGACGGCCGCGCGATCCAGGCGGCGATGGAGCGGGCGCTCGCCGCCGGCGGCGGGCTGGTCAGCGCGCTGGCCGCGGTCGCGGCGGCGCGCGCGGCCGGCGTCGACGTGCCGATCGTCCTGTTCGGCTACTACAACCCGATCTTCGTCTACGGCGTCGAGCGGTTCGCCGCGGAGGCCGCCGCGGCCGGCGTCGACGCGGCGCTGACCGTCGATCTACCGATCGAGGAGCTCGACGAGCTGGCCGCGCCGCTGGCCGCCCAGGGCCTCGGCGTCGTGCCGCTCTTGGCGCCGACGTCGACGCCCGCGCGCGTCGCCCGGCTGCGCGCGCTGGCGCCGCCGTTCGTCTACTACATCTCGCTGACCGGCGTGACCGGCGCCGCGTTCGATCCGGCCCGGGTCGCCGGCGATCGCATCGCGACGATCCGCGCCGCCACCGGCGCGCCGGTCGCGGTCGGGTTCGGCATCAAGACCCCGGCCGACGCGGCCGCGGTCGCGGCGGTCGCCGACGCCGTCGTGGTCGGCTCGGCGGTGGTCGAGCGGATCGGCGCGGCCGGCGCCACCGGCGCGGCCGCGGCGGTCGAGGCGTTCGTGGGCGAGCTGCGCCAGGCGATGACGCGCGGCTAGCGGCAAGGCCGCGTCAGCGGTCGTGGCGGGTCCGCACGTCGCGGATGAGCGCCGCCAGCTCGGGGTCGTCGACCAGCGCGGCCTCGCGCGCGATCGCGGCCGCGCGCTCCGGGCGGCGCCGGCGTCGCGACCCGTCGGGGCGGCGGACGGCGCCGATCACGATCGCGCCGCAGCCGCGCCAGGGGATCGCCGCCGTCGACCAGGCGCGCGGCGCCGAAGTGCAGGCGCAGCTCGGTCACCGTCGGCGGATCGCCCAGGCCGGCGTTGATGTCGGCGATGACCCGGTCGCGCAGCAGCCGGAGCTCCTGCATCCAGGTCGAGGTCTTGACCCACACCGACAGCACGCCGTTGCGCAGGCCGTCGGGCGCGGTCACGCGCGCGATCTGTGGCCCCACCAGCGTCGCCCACTCGATCAGGATCCGGTGCGCCCGCACCTCGGGCGTCAGGTGGTGGAGGTCGATCAGGTCGCGGAGCAGCGCCTCGACCGGCAGGGTGTCGCGGACGCGCGGGTACGCGTCGCGGGCCATCGCTACTCGACGACCAGGCGCCGCACCAGCTCGCGCAGGCGGCGCGCGCCGTCGCCGTCGCGGCTGACGAACCGCAGCCCGGCCGCGCCCTGGGGCGTGTGGTAGCTGACCCGCGCCGCCACCGTCATCGCGGCCGCGGCGCCGGGCGGGGTGATCTCGAGCACGACCTCGGCGCCGATCGGCGGCGGCACGTCGGCGGTCAGCAGCGCGCCGCCGGCGCTGACCTCGACCAGCGACCCGGTCTCGAACGCCAGCTGCTCGCCGGCGCGGAACCGCACCGCCACCGTCAGCGGGAAGCGATCGTGCTTGCGGCGCGGCACGTCGGCGATGCGGCCGTCGAGGGCGTTGCCGATGAAGTCGCGCTTGTGCTCCTCGCCGGTGGCGAAGTGGACGCTGGCGCCGGCCCGCACCCGCAGGCGCGGCAAGGCCGGGCGCCACGAGTGGACCGCGCCGCGGAACACCACCTTGTTGGGCAGCGACGGCGCGGTGACCTCGACCAGCACCTCCTCGCCATCGCCGACCTTGTCGGTCGTGGGCACGAACAGCGTGTCGGGGGCGACCCCGGCGGCGATCAGCTCGCGCCACTCGTCGGCAGTGCGGACGCGGAGGCGGAGCAGGCGCATGTCGAGAACGCTACAACAAGACCTGCCCGGATTGAACCCTATCGGCGCCTCACCGAGATCCCAGGCGCAGCCGCCAGACCTGGCTCATCGCCTCGACGAAGATCTTCCGGGACATCTTCGACTGCCCGATCCGGCGATCGACGAAGACGATCGGCACCTCGACCACGGTCAGACCAGCCTGCAGCGCCCGGTACTTCATCTCGATCTGGAACGAGTAGCCGTTCGAGCGGATCGCGTCGAGGTCGATGGTCTCGAGCGCGCGCCGCCGGTAGCAGATGAAGCCGGCGGTGACGTCGCGCAGCTTGACGCCGAGGATCGTGCGCGCGTACAGGCTGCCGCCGCGCGAGATCAGCTTGCGGCCCAGGCCCCAGTTGCGCGTGCCGCCGCCCGCGACGTAGCGCGAGCCGATCACCACGTCGGCGCCGGCCACCGCCCGCTGGTACAGCCCCGGCAGGTAGCTCGGGTCGTGGCTGAAGTCGGCGTCCATCTCGAACAGGTAGTCGTAGCCGCGGCCCAGGCCCCAGCGGAACCCGTCGAGGTACGCGGTGCCGAGCCCGAGCTTGCCGGGCCGGTGCAGCACGTGGACCCGGGGATCCCGCGCGGCCAGCTCGTCGAGCAGCTCGCCGGTGCCGTCGGGCGAGTTGTCGTCGACGAACAGCAGCTCGCCGCCGGGCAGCGGCGGCAGGAAGTGGCGGACGACGTCCTCGACGTTGCCGCGCTCGTTGTAGGTCGGGACGATGATCAGCGCGCGGGGAGCTGCCGGCTCGGACATCGCGCGCACCATACCCGATCGCGCGCCGGGCGATCAGCTGCGGCGGGCGCGACCGCGCCGACGCGGCTCGCTGTCCTCGTCGTCGTTCGCGGCCTCGCTCTCGGCCAGCGCCGCCAGCCGGGCGTCGATGGCGTCGAGCCGCGCGACCAGGGCCGCGACCTCGGTGGCGCTCGGCAGGTCGAGCGCGGCCCGCAAGCGGGCGAGGGTGGCGGCGACGCGCGAGCGGACGGCGGTCGTGGTGGCGGTCCAGCGCACGGCGATCGCGTGCGGGATCTGGGCGGACGGAGCGGGCTCGGCGGTGGCGGTGGTGGTCGTCATGGGACCGACGTTAATGCGTTGCGTCATTTCTGCAAGATGTAAAGATCGTTCATGAAACGAACTCGCGTCAGGGGCGGGGGCTGGTAGAACCGCACCATGCCGGCGATGGCGTCGATCGATGGCGAGGTCACGCCGCTGGCGCGGGCCGCGATCCCGGTGACCGACCGCGGCCTCTTGTTCGGCGACCACGTCTTCGAGATCGCGCGCGCCCAGCGGGCGTGGCTCGTCGACGGCGACGCCCACCTCGCCCGCCTGGCGAGGTCAGCGGCGGCGTGCGGCCTGCCTCCGCCGGCCGCGGCCCTGGGCGCCTGGATCGCCGCGACGATCGACGCCGCGGCCGAGCCCGCCGCGGTGGCGCGGGTGATCTGGACCGCCGGCGACGGCACCGCGGTCCGGCGCCGGCGCGCGCAGCCCGGGCGCGCGGTCGTGCTCGTCGAGCCGTTCACGCCCAGCCCGAGCGTCGGCGTGCGGCTGGTGACCCGGACCGTCGAGCGCTGCGGGCGCACCGGCGCGCTCGTCCCGGCCGGCGCCAAGACCGGGAGTTACCTGGCGAGCGTGCTGGCCCTCGCGGCGGCCGACGCGGTCGGCGCCGACGACGCGCTGCTGGTGGATCCCGACGACCGCGTGCTCGAGACCGCGACGTCGAACGTGGCGATCGTCGAGGGTGGCCGCGTGACGATCGCCGACGGGCCCGTGCTGCTCGGCGTCACCGCCGCCCGGCTGGTCCAGCTGCTGTCCGCGGACGGCGTCGCGATCGCGCGTGGGTTGGTCACGCGGGCGCGGCTCGATCGGGCCGACGAGGTGTTCACGACCAGCAGCCGCCGCGGCGTCACGGCCGTCCTCGCGATCGATGGCGCCGTCAAGGGCTTCGGCCCGACCACCCGTCGCGCGATCGATCGGTACGACGGGTGGATCACCAGCGGCCGTGCGGGGCCGCCGCTCGCGCTATAGTCGCGCGCCATGGCCCGCCGTGACGCCCGCCAGGTCCGCGACGAAGCCGCACGTGCGGCCGCCGAGGGCAAGCACCGCAAGGCGGTCGAGTGCTACCTCGAGCTCGAGCGCCTCGAGCCGAGCGAGCCCAACTGGCCCAAGCGGGCGGCGGAGAGCTACCGCCGGCTCGATCGTGAGCGCGAGGCGGTCGCCGCCTACGAGCGCGCGATCGAGCGCTACGTCCAGGGCGGCTTCATGGTCCAGGCGATCGCGGTGTGCAAGGTGATCCTGTCGCTCGAGCCGGGGCACGACAGCGCCAAGCGTCGGCTCGCGACGATGAGCGAGCAGCAAGACGCCGGCCGGTCCCAGGCCGGGGCGCTGGCCGATCGCCACCTGTCGCTGCACGGCCTGCCGGTGGTCGAGATGCTGCGCGCCAGCGAGCCGACGCGCGGCCGCCCCACGACGACCCCGCCGTCGGTGTCGTTCGTCCGCCCCGCGGTCCAGGCGCCGCCGCCCGAGCCCGCCACGTCCGCGACCGCGACCGCGACCGAGGGCGAGTTCACCCTCGACGGCACCGAGGAGCCCCGCGACGCCGTCGAGGAGGACGGCCGCGAGCGCTCGGGGTCGCACATCACGATCGATCGCGGCGCGCCGCTCGACTCGGTGGCGCTGGCCACGGTCATGCCGGGCGCCGAGGCCGAGGTCGACGATCGCGGCGAGTCGTCCGGCATCATGGTCATCCCGATCGACGACGAGCCGTTCGAGGATGGCCCGTCGATCGAGATCTTCTCGTCGCTCGTGGCCGGCGAGGGCGACAGCGACGCCGGCATCGAGATCGAGCACGGCGACGACCCCGAGGAGCTGTCGATCGACGACCTCGAGGAGGTGCCGCTCCTGGCCGAGCCGAAGGCGTACTCGGAGTCGGCCCGCAAGGCGCTGGCGGCGACGCCGCTGTTCGCGAGCCTGTCGTCGGCAGCGCTCGAGTCGCTGATCGAGCGGCTGGCGCTGGTCGATCTCGTCGACGGCGACACGCTGTTCCGCCAGGGGGACGCCGGCACGACGCTGTACGTCGTGGTCGACGGCGAGGTCGCGGTCGTCAGCGAGGGGCCGCCGCGGATCGAGGTGTCGCGGCTCGGCCCCGGCGCCTTCTTCGGCGAGGTCGCGCTGGTGACCGAGCAGCCGCGGTCGGCGACGATCGAGGCCACCGCGACCACGCAGCTGCTCGCGATCGATCGCGACGTGATCGCGGCGCTGGTGTCGGACCACGCCGACGTGCTGCCGGTGATCCTGCGGTTCCTGCGCGAGCGGCTGGTCGACCGGCTGGTGCAGACCCACCCCCTGTTCGCGCCGTTCGCTGACGCTGATCGGCGGTACCTGGTCAGCCGCTTCAAGTTCCTCGAGATCGAGCCCGGCACGACGATCACGCAGCAGGGCGTCAAGGCCCAGGGCCTGTACGCGCTGCTGGCGGGGCAGGTCGACGTGCTGCGCGACAACGCGCCGATCGCCGCGCTCGGGCCGGGTGAGCTGATCGGCGAGACCTCGCTCCTGTCCGGGGAGCCGAGCCAGATCACGGTGCGGACCCGACCCAAGTGCCTGGCGCTGTGCCTGCCGGCGACCGACTTCCGCGAGATCATCATGACCCACCCGCAGGTGCTCTCGTACATCGGCGAGCTGGTCGAGGAGCGCGAGCGCAACTTCGCGTCCCGGATCTCGGCCAGCACCCGCGCCAAGATGGTGTGACGTGAGCGACGAGACCCGCGCGCGCCTGCGCCGCCGCCTCGGCGCCGACGCGCGGGTCGGCCTGGCCCGGATCTGGGCTCGCGCCAAGCAGATCGTCACGACCGATCCGACCTCCGCCGATCACGACGATCGGATCGTCGACGAGGCCGCCGAGCGCGAGCTGGCGCGCCACGCCGGCGTGCTCAAGGGCGGCGTCGCGAAGGTGGCGCAGCTGCACGCCTACACCGGGCGCGGCGCGCCGGCCGAGCTGCGGGCGCTCTGGGACGCGGCCCCGGCCGCGGCGTCGGCGGCGATCGCGGAGGTGGTCCTGGCCGAGCTGGGCGCGCCGCCCGAGGAGATCTTCGCCGAGTGGGATCCGTCGCCGATCGCGGCCGCCTCGCTCGGGCAGGTCCACGCCGCCCGTGACGCCGACGGCCGCGCCCTCGCCGTCAAGGTGCAGTACCCCGGCATCGCGGACGCGCTGACCGCCGACGTCGCGTCCGACGGGTTCGTGCGCCGGCTCGCGGGGCTGCCGCTGGGCCACGCGCTGTCGGCGCCGGCGCTCGCGGCGATCCGCGCGGCGATCGTCGGCGAGCTCGACTACCGGGCCGAGGCCGACGCGCTCGAGCGGGCGGCCGCGGCCTGGGCCGGCGATCCGGCGATCGCGATCCCGGCGGTCGATCGCGCGCGCTCGACCGGACGGGTGCTGACGATGGCGCGGGCGCCGGGGTTGCCGCTGGCCGAGCTGCCGGCGGGCGACGGGGCGCTGCACGCCGAGGTCGCGCTGGCGATCGTGCGGTTCGCCTGGGGCACGCCGCTCAACCACGGCTTCTTCAACGCCGATCCCAACCCCGGCAACTACCTGGTGAGCCAGGGCGACCCGGTCCGGGTGTGGTTCCTCGACTTCGGCTGCACCGTCGAGCTCGACGCCGACGCCCGGGCCGCCGATCGCGCGATCTGGCAGGGCATCCTCGACGAGGATCCGTTCGCCGGCGCCGAGCGCTTCCGCATGGCCCTGGCCGCCGCCGGGATCCTGCACACGACCTCATCGCTGTCGACGGTGGTCCACCGCGACTGGGAGCGGGCGCTGGCGGCGCCGTTCGCGACCGACGCGCCGTTCGCCTGGGATCGGCACTACGCGGGCGAGCTGACCGCCGCCACCCGCGACGTGCTGGCCGCCGGCGGCCTGGCCCTGCCACCGGCCGTGACGCTCCTGTGGCGTCAGCGCATGGGCGTGGCCTCGGTCCTCGGCATGCTCGAGCCCCGGGCGCACTTCCGCCGCGCCCTCGCCACGACCCTGGGCCCCAACAAGCACGCCCTGCGCTGACCCGCCCGCGTCGACGCGATCAGTCGACGAGCGGCGGGAGGCGCTGCGGGGTGGCGCGGGTCCCCTCGGGCCGCGGCTCGGGGCGCCCGGCACAACGCGAGCGGAGTGCCGCACCACGACCGTCCGGCGCCCGCCCACCCGGGCCGTGGAACTTACGCGTCCGACGGAGACCCGGACCACCCCTGCGCTCGCCGGTGCTCGTGGCGATCGCCGCGGCGATCGTCCAGTGCGCGACGCACCCATGACGGGCGGCGGGCTCCCCGCCGGAGCCCCGGACCGCTCGCCGGTGCTCGTGGCGATCGCCGCGGCGATCGTCCAGTGCGCGACGCACCCATGACGGGCGGCGGGCTCCCCGACGGAGCCCCGGACCGCCCGCCGGTGCTCGTGGCGCTCGCCGCGGCGATCGTCCAGTGCGCGATCGCACCCATGACGGGCGGCGGGCTCCCCGACGGAGCCCCGGACCGCCCGCCGGCGCCCGTGGCGCTCTCCGCGCGGATCACCGCGGTCGCGTCGTCCAGCGGAACGTCCCCCGCGGCCCTCGTCGCGCTGCCCCAACGGTGGTGTCGTACCCGCGTCCTTCCCGCGATCCGATCGCGTCGCGCGCTCGAACACCGCGGCGATCGCCACAGTCGTCGCGAGCGCAGGGGTGGTCCGGGTCTCCGTCGGACGCGTAAGTTCCACGGCCCGGGTGGGCGGGCTCCGGATGTCGTGGTGCGGCACCCCGCTCACGTCGAGCCGGGCCCCCCGAACCGCGGCCCGAGGGGACCCGCGCCACCCCCAGCGCCTCCCGCCTCCAGCGATCCGCTATCGCGCCCCGCCGTACGTGTAGCGTAGGAAGGCGCGGACCTCGACCCCCGAGAGCGCGTCGAAGCCCGGCGCGAGCCAGTACTCGCCGCCGAGGCCGAGCGCGTAGTGCCGGTTCTGGAGCTGGTACTCGAAGCCGCCGCCGCCGGCGACGAGCAGCGAGAACCGCTCGTCGGGATCCTGGACGCCGACCTTGGCCAGGACGTTCGAGGACAGCATCGCCGCGCCGGCGCCCCCCTCGACGTAGAGCGCGATCGCGTTCAGGCGCGCGGTCACGCGCGCGTCGGCGCGGGCGCGGTAGAGCTGGACGTACTCGCCCTCGGGCGGGGCCGGCACGGTCGCGGCGTGGGTCGACGACCCGGCCGCGACGCCGACCGAGAACCACGAGAACAGATCGGTGCCGAGCCGCAGCGCCAGCGCCGGCCCGGGCTGGACCCAGGCGCTCTTCGCGGCCAGCGCGCCGCCGCCGCCGAGGCCGACCTCGGCGAACACGCCCTTGCTGGCGGGCCGGGCGTGCGCCACCGCGGGCGCGACCGCGGCCGCGGCCAGGACCAGAACGACGGCCAGACGGGGCATCGCCAAAACTGTCGTCGCCGGGGCGCGCGCCGTCAAGTCGTCGCCGTCGTGATCGCGGGGGTGATCATGGCGCCGGCGGGGGCGGCGGGATGTACTCGGCGGGCGTGAACGTGACGATGTCCGTGGCGGGCGCCGCCAGCAGCTGCTCGTGCAGGATGCCGCGTTGATCGCGCACCCGCAGCGTGTACTCCAGGACGACGTGCTGGTCGGCCTCGACGCTGATGTCGTATCGGATCATCTGTGAGACCGCGTCCTGCGGCACCGGCACCCCGGCCACGAGCACCGTCGGGTCATCCTCGTTGATGTTGAACATCGCCGCGAACGGATTGACCATGCCCCGGGAGATGGCCTCGAGATCGAGCGAGGCCTCGCGCAGCTGGTCCTCGCGCACGACGCCCGACAGCGTGCCGCCGGCCGGGACCCGCATCGGGATGCCGCCCGCGAGCGACGGCGGGGTCTCGTCCTCGTCGGGGTCGATCACGAAGTTGAGCGGCACGTAGTAGAAGAACTGGTTGCCGCCGTCGATCTTGACCTTCACGCCCGCCTCGGCCATCGCCAGGTTCTTGACGGTCCACTCGATCGACACGTCGAGATCGCCCAGCCGCACGTAGGCCAGCTCGATGCCGAGCTCGGTCTCCCGGGCCTGGCGCTCGAGCATCGCCGGCATCGTCTCCGGCTTGATCGGCAGCGTCACCGACGCCGTCGCCACGGTGCTCGGCGGCATCGTCGGATCGCCGGTGTCGACCCCGACCTCGATCGCGGCGGGCCCCGGGATGTACTGGGGGTCGCTGGCGCAGGCGCTGGCCGCGAGCGCGGCGACGAGCGATGTGCAGGCGAGGGCGCGCATGGAGGCTCCTGGGCGACGAGGGCGCATGATCGGGCTGGGTCAGCCTTGCGAGAAGATGAACGGGTAGTTGACGACGCCGCCGCCCTTGGCCGGGAACTTGAGCTTGGCGATCTGACGCAGCACGCAGTCCTCGACCGAGGCGTTGTGGAGCGAGCTCTTGCCGGAGTCGACCTTCTGGCGGGTCACGTCGCCGCCGGGGGCGATCGAGAAGTTCACGACCAGCTTGCCGCCGATGCCCTTGGTCTTGTCGAGCTCGCGCTGGTAGCAGGACTTGATCAGCCCGGCGCGCGACTTCACGACCTTGTCGATCTCCTCGCGGGTCAGGCCGCCGAAGTCGCCGCTCGCCGAGCCCGTGCCGACCACCGCGACCTCCTTGACGCCGCTGCCGGTGCCGCCCGCGCCCTTGGGCGCGCGGGTCTCGCCGGTGTCGATCTTGCCGTGGCTGACGAAGTCGCCCTCGGCCGAGCCGCCGCCGCCGGGGCCGTTGCCCTTGCCGCCGCGGGTGGTGCCGGTGCCGCCGAGCTCGTCGCCGACGCCGGTGCCGTCGCCCTTGCCGTAGCCCATGCCGCCGGCCTTCTTCTCGCCGGGCAGGCCGGTGAACTTGCCGAGCTGCGTGCGGACATCGGTCTGCAGCAGCGTGTCGAGCACCTGCCGGTTCTCCTGGTCATGAACGCGACCTGCGGCGGCGGCGGCGGGGCGTCGCGCGGCACGTCGAGGGCGTTGGGATCGCGGGCGCGCTCGACCTCGCCCTTGCCGCCGGACTTGCCCGACTCGCCCTTGGTGGCGGACTTGATGTTCTTCACCTCGCCCTGGGCCGAGGCCGACGCGGCGGCCGCGCCGACCGCGGGCGGCGGCGGCGGCGGATCCGGCGGCGCGGTGAGCCGGCTGATCAGGTAGCGGCCGGTCAGATCGTCGGGGCCGGGGTAGACGATGTCGTCGGAGTCATCCTCGAACTGGAACGTCGCCCAGAGGAAGACCATGTGCAGCATCAGCGAGAACGCCAGCGCCGGCAGCAGCAGGCCCAGGATGATCGGGCCGGCGCCGAGCGGGACCTCGGCCGGGACGAACTGGAAGAACAGCTGGTAGTGGCCGGACTCGTCGAGATCGATCACGCCCCAGTCGCGGACACCGATCGGCGTGGCGCGGAACTCGCCGGCGGCGCCGTCGCCGCCCTCGCCGCCGCGGCGGACGAAGTCGTGGACCTCGCGCTTCTCGCCCTCGATGCAGACCGTGCCGCGCATCCCGGCCGACAGCGTCAGCAGGTAGCCACGGTTGCCGGGCCGGATGATCGCGAACTCGGCCGGCAGCGACAGATCCGGGATGACGAAGGTCGAGCTGGCGCTGGCGCCCAGCGTGATCGGCTGGCCGACGCTGACGCGGTCGCCCATGACCTCGCCGCGCCAGACCAGCGCCGCGCGCAGCGCGACCGGGACGACCGGCGCGCCGACCGCCGGCCTCACAGCTTGCTCTCGTCGATCGAGTTCACCATCTCGGGGATGAACGAGCGGCGCTCGAGCGACGCGCGCTCGAGCTCCTCGCTGGCTCGATCGAGGAAGTAGAGGAGCTGCGGCGTGCGCAGCCGACCGTTGATGTCGAGGCCGGTGAAGTCGAACACCTTGGGCTTGCCCTTCCCGGCGTCCTCACCGGCGGGCGCCGGCGCAGGAGCACCAGCGGGTTCGACCTCGCCGCCGCCCGCGGGCTTGGGTGCCGGCGTGGGGGCAGGGGCGGGCGCGGTTGGCGCCGGCCTGGGCTTGGCCGGCTTGCTCCGGCCGCGGCGGCGCCGTTGGGCGTCCGCCGACGACGTCATCGCACACATCACCACCAGCGCGACCAGGGCGCTGGCCCCCACCAACGACGTGGTCCGGGGGCGCGGGCCCCCGCTCGATCGAGCGGACGATGGTGTGGTCACAAGCCTAACTCCTTGCGCTTCTGCTCGGCGGCCACTCGCTTCGGGTGCCCCGACCCAGCGTCTTGCAGGAATCGCTCCAGATCGGCCTTGGCGCCGGGGACGTCCTCGAGAAAGTCGGCCTTGAGCGTCGCGAGGTTCCACAGCGCGTCGCCGCGGGCGCGGGACCGTCGCGGCGCCTTGTCCACGACGGTCTGCCACGCCTTCTTCGCCTGGTCGAAGTCTTTCTGCCCGCGCAGCGCCACGCCCAGGGCCACGCGGGCGCCCCAGTCGTCGGTGCGCTTGCCGACGATCACGTCGAGCTCGGCCTTGGCGCGGACGTAGTCGCCGGCGTCGAGCAGCACGCTGGCCTTGTTGAAGCGCGCGTCGAGGTAGCCGGGATCGAGCGAGGTCGCGTAGTCGAACCGATCGAACGCCTCCTGGGCCTTGCCCTGGCGCAGGTAGAGCAGGGCGAGCGCGTTGTAGGCGGCCGGATCCTTCTCGTCGAGCTCGATGGCGCGGCGCACGACCAGCACCGCCAGCTCCTCGCGGCCCTGGGCGAGGTACAGGAGCCCGAGCTCGGTGTAGATGCGAGCGTTGGCGCCGGACACGCGCAGCGTGTCGCGCAGCACGTCGATCGCGTCGTCGTAGCTGCCGCTGTCGCGCAGGAGCGACGCGAGCCGGGCGGCCGCGTCGCGCCGCAGCGGATCGTCGGGGTCGCTCTCGCGCAGGACCTGCTCGTAGTCGGCGCGCGCGTCCTTGGTGCGTCCGAGCCGGCGCAGCACCTCGGACCGGGCGACCCGGGTCGGGGCGTGGTTGGGGTTGACGGCGAGCGCCTTGTCGAACGCGGTCACGGCGCCGTCGTCGTCGCCGTCGTTGCCGCGCAGCACGCCGAGGTCGTGCCAGCCCTCCCACAGCTTGCCGTCGATCTCGACCGCCGCCGCGAGCCGGGCCTTGGCGGTCTCGGGCGCCTCGGGGCCGCCCAGGCGCAGCGCGCGCATGGCGCCGTCGAACTCGCGCCGGGCCTCGGGCTTGACCGGGTCGAGCACGACCTTCGGCGCCTTCGTGCCGGTGGTCTGGATGCGTCGGGTGGCGCTGCTGCCGCCGCACGCGGCCACCAGCGCCAGCGCGATCAGGGCGCGCCTCATCGCGACACCTCGTCGATCAGCTCGCCGCTCAGCGGGCGATCGCCGGAGCGCACGTCGCTGCGGCTCTCGCGCTCGGGCGGGTACTGCTGCGACGACAGCCGCCCCAGCGCCTCGCGGATCTTCTTGGTGTAGGCGTCGTAGACTTGCATCTTGATGGCCTTGCCGTAGCCGGCCTCGTACAGCTCGATGGCCTTCTCCTCGATGTCGAGCACGTAGCTGTCGAGGGCCTCGCGGTAGGCGTCGGCCTCGGCCGGCGACAGGCCGTTCGGCGTCGGGGCGGTCCGGAGCGCCTCGGCGAAGCTGTCGTAGATCTGCCCGACCCGGTACAGCGACGCGGTCGCCCACTTGAGGTCCTCGTAGTCGACGACGCTCAGGTAGATGGTCTGGGCCTTGCCGAGCAGCTCGGACTTCTTCTTCAGGGTCTTCTGCAAGAGCTTGGGCTTCACGTCGAGCCCGACCTTCTCGTACTCGCGCAGCGCCAGCTCGCCTTGCAGGTAGCGGCCCTCGGCGGCCCAGGTCTTGGTGGCCGCGCGATCCTTGCCCTCGAGGCGCTTGTAGGTCCGGGCGGCGTCGTCGAGCTCGCTGTCGGCGCGCTTCCACTGGCCCAGCGCCAGCGAGGTGCGGGCCGACCGGACGTGGGCCTCGAGCACGCGGCGGACGTTGTCGCGGTACGACTTGGCGTAGCCGCGATAGGCGGCGTCGGCGCGGCCGTCGTCCCCGGCCTCCTCGTAGACCACGCCGATCCGGAAGGCGACCTCGGGCGCGTCCTTGCGGTCGGCGAAGCGCTTGGCGTAGGCCTGGTAGTGGGCGATCGCCTTGTCGCTCTGGCCCAGGGCCTGACGCAGCACGCCGGCGTTGTAGAGCGCGTCGGGGGCCTTGGCGCTGCTCGGGAAGTCCTTGATCAGCACCTCGTAGGCCTCGGCGGCGCGGTCGAAGTACGCGACGCGCTCGTAGACCTGGCCGGCGGCGAACGCGGCCTTCTCGGCCTCGGGCGCGGTCTTGTAGCTGGCGGCCAGCTCGAGGTAGACGTCGGCGGCCTTCTCGGGCTCCTTGGCCTCCTCGAACATGACGCCGGCGTTCATCATCGAGGTCGCCGCGAGCTTGTGCTTCGGGAACTCCTTGGGCACGCGCAGGTAGAAGCCGGCGGCCTGCTCGAACTTGCTCGCCTTCTTGTACTTCTCGCCCGAGCCGATGATCGACTCGACGATCAGGCGATCGAGCCGCTCCTGCTCGGCCGGCGCGGCGAAGGCCTTGGCGCTCTTGAGCCGCCGGGCCCAGTCCTCGATGTTCTCGAAGTCCTCGGCCTTGCCGAGCGCGGCCAGGATGCGATCGCCGGCGGGCCCCGCGTCGGGGTGGTCGGGGTACTTCGTGACGATCACGCCGAAGCGCTTGATGGCCTCGTCGTAGTTGCCGTAGTCGTAGAACCGCTGCCCGTTCTTGAAGATGACGTCGACCAGCTCGGGGTCGGCCGGGAACAGCGTCGCGTACAGGTCGACGGCCTCGGCGAACTTCTTGTCGACCTCGACCAGCTCGCGCTTGCCGGCGGTGTCGGCCGGGCGCGCCTTCTCGAACGCGGCCATGCCCGCGAGCAGGGCGTCCTTGTGGTACTTGCCGACCGGCGCGGTCTTGCCGACCGCGAGGAACTCGTCGCCGGCGGCCTCGTAGTCGTAGAGCTTGAGCAGCAGGATCTGCGCGCGGAAGAACCGCAGCTCGGCGGCGCCGGGCGCGTCGGCGAACGCGCTGAGGTAGAGCGCGTAGCCAGCGGTGGCCTGGCGGTAGGCGGCGGTGAGCCCGTTCTTGTCGAGGAACGCGCGGTACTTGGCGTCGTCGGCGGCGGTCGGTTCGGCGGGGCGCTTGGGCGGCTTGGCGCCCTTCTCGCGGGCCTGGGCGTCGGCGTGGAGGTTCTTGGCCAGCGTGCGCAAGAGCTCCTCGCTGGCGCCCAGCGAGCGGTTGAGGCCGTCGCGGTTGCGCTGGGCCTTGGCCCACGCGGTGCCGGGACCGTAGGTGTCGACCAGGATCTTGGCGGCGGCCAGCGACTCCGGCTGATCGAGCGCCGAGGCCCAGGTCTCGACGATCAGGCGCTGGTAGGCGGCGGCGCCGAGCGCGTCGGGCTCCATCGCGATCAGGAACTTGTACGTGTCGACGGCGCGGTCGTACTCGGCCTGGGCCAGGTACGCGTCGGCGACCTTGATGAGCACGTCGCGCGAGTAGCGCTCGCCGCCGATCGAGGCGAGGAAGTCGAACACCTCCTTGGCCGAGATGGCGCGGTCCTCGGTGAAGACGATCACCAGGTACTCGAGGGCCTCGTCGCGCAGGCCGGCGCGGCGGCGCTGCTGCGACGCCGAGCCCGAGCGATCGGCCTCGACCGCGAGGTCGAGCACCTCCTTGAAGCGCTTGGCGGCCAGCTCGGGCTCGCCCAGCTTCCAGTCGCACCACGCGGTCTTGAACAGCGCGAGGTCGTACGTGGCGGAGCGCTTGTCGGTCAGGATGTTCTGGTAGGCCGAGCGGGCCTTGTCCCAGGCGCCGGCGGCGAAGTGGTGCTCGCCGACCATCATCCAGGCGTCGCCGTAGAGCGGCGACGCCGGGAAGCGCTCGATGACGTCCTGGAACCGGGCCATCGCGTCGTCCTCGCGCCCGGCCTCCTTCGCGGCGAAGCCGACCAGGTACAGGACCAGATCGGTGCGCCGGAACGTCGGGTGGTGATCGAGGATCTGCTGGTACATGCCGGCGCTCTCGGCCAGCTCGATGCGCGGCTCCGGCGGCTCGGTCTTGCAGTCGGTCGAGGTCTTGCAGCGCTCGAGGTCGCGCTCGTACCCGTCCATCGCGACCAGGTAGGTGCGGCGGGCCTCCTCCCACAGGAGCTCGGCGAGCTTGAACAGGCCGTCGGCCTGGGCGTCGCCCTCGGGGTTGCCGGCGAGGAACTCGCGCAAGAGGCCGATGGCCTCGAGCCGGCGCTCGTCGCGCTGCTTCTGGGTCGACGTCAGGAGCTTCTGGAGCTCGGCGTCGAGCACCGGCGCCTCGGGCACCGGCGGCCGCTTGCGCAGGTACAGCTCCGAGGTCGGCCCGCGATCGAGGTTGACCTCGGCCACCTGGGCGCCGGCCTCGGGCGCGGCCGCGGCCAGGCCCACGGCCACCGCGGCGCCGAACAGCGCGCGCCGGATCATCGCCAGCCCTCGTACTCGTCGGCCCAGTACTCGCCCTCGAACGGCCACAGCTCCTCGTCGTCGCCGATCATGCCTTGCTCCCACAGCCGGCCGTACAGCTCCTCGGGGAACCGGCCGCTGGCGAGGTCCTGGACCTTGATGTCGAGCGCGCGCTTCTGGCCGATGACCGCGTCGACCTTGCCCAGGCGGGCCTTGTCGAGGATCCGCTTGGTGCTCGTGTAGAGCCGGTCGACCATGGCCTGGGATTGTCGCGCGGACGCGTCCTCGAGCGAGCGCAAAAGCGCGTGGCTGTCCCGATCGAGCCGGCGGGCGCCGCGGAGATCGTCGTCGAGCAGCGGCCGCAGGCCGGCCGGCGCGGCGCTGGCGCGGTCGGCGTCGGCGGCGGCGGCGAGCGCCCGGGCCTTGGCCGTCGCGGCGTCGACCTTGCTCGCGAGCGCGGCCAGGCGGGCGCCCTCCTCGGCGGCGACGTCGTCCGGGACCGTGCCGGCGGCCTTGCCCCGGGCCAGCTCGCGCCGGGCCCGGGCGACCTGCTCGTCGAGCGCGCGCAGATCCTCGGCCACGCCGTTGGCGTCGACCGCGGCCTCGTCCTCGAGCGAGAGCTCGCCCGAGACCGCGCCCACGCGATCGGCGCGGCTCTGGCGGGCCAGGCCGTTCCAGACCCGGACCAGGCCCGGGGCCTCGCCGGCGGCGCGGCGCAGGCCGGTGACCGACTCGTGCAGGCGCACGAACCCGGGATCGAGCCGGACCAGGCCGAGCACGCGCGCGGTGACGTCGGCCGAGTGCGCGGCCGGCTCGTTGCCGGCGGCCTGATCGCGCCAGCGCGCCAGCGCGCGATCGAACAGCACGCGCCGGGCGTCGGGATCCTTGCGGATGCGGTCGAGCTCGGTCACGACCGGCGCCAGCTCGGCGACGACCTGATCGTAGGTGGTGCGGGCGTCGTCGAACTTGCAGTCGGCCAGCTCGACGTACGCCGCCAGCAGGGCGGCCTCGGGCCAGGTCGGCGCGTCGGGGTACTGGCGCCGCAGGTCGGCCACCAGATCGCGCGCGGTCGCGAGCTCGCGCTTCTGGTACATCGACCACGCCGCCTCGAACAGCGCGTCGGGCAGGTGGACCGAGTCCGACGGGATCTGGAAGTAGTGGTAGTAGGCGTCGTCGTACTCGCCGCGCTCGTGGGCGAGGCGGCCCAGGCCGAGCCGGGCCAGGTCCTTGATCGTGAAGTAGCGCTCGTCGACGACGAACGTGATCCGATCGCTGTCGGCGGTGCCGGCCACCTCGCACATCGCCTCGGCCGCGTCCCGCCACTGGCCCTTGCGGGTGCGGATGACGCCGCGCAGGTACAGCGCCGACGAGTACATCCGGCTCTTCTTCGAGATCGTCGCGAACTGGCCCTCGGCCGCGATCAGGTCGTCGGCCTGGTAGGCGGCGCGGCCGCGCAGGTACGCGCGCTCGCCCGCGGCGCTCGGCGGGATCGCCGCGCCGGCGTCGAGCGCCTCGATCCGGGCCAGCGTGCCGGCGAAGTCGCGGGTCTCGAGCGCCAGGTCGACCGCGCGGCGGTGGGCCGGTCCCCAGTAGGGGGCGTCGGGGCCGCGCCGCAGCACCCGCTCGAACGCCTGCATCGCCGCGCCGTAGGCGCCGGCGCCCTGGAGCGCGACGCCCAGGTAGTACTCGGCGTTGCCGTACTCGACGAAGTCCGCGAAGTCGGCGTAGCGCGGCGACTCGACGATCGTCGCGAGCGCGACGGCGGCGTCGATCGGATCGCCGTCGCGCAGCAGCCGCTCGGCCGCGGCCAGGTCGCGCGTGAGCGTGGCCTGGTCGCCGCTGGCGGCGTCGACCAGGCCCATGCGCTCGAGCTCGGCGAAGTAGCGCCCGGTGGCGGTGGTGGGCGCGGGCGCGACCTCGGCCGGCGCGTCGGCGGCGCCGCCGGGCTCGTCGGCGCTGGCGGTGCCCGCGAGGCCCAGCGCGGCCGCGGCGATCAGCGCGCGCACGCGGCTAGCGCGCACGGGGGGCCTCGCCGGTCCGCCGCGCCGGCGGCGGCGCGGCGCTGGTCTTGCCGGCCTTGGCGGCCGCGGCCCGGGCGGTGGTCTTGACGTCGACGTCGAGGTGCAGCCGGTAGCCGCCGCGCTCGCCGCGCTTCCAGCCGTAGGCGATGTCGCCGTCGTCGGCGCTGCGCACCGCGACCTCGAGATCCTTGCCGGCCACGGCCTGGACCACGAACGTCGACTCGGTCGCGGTCGTGAAGCGCTCGTCGTCCTTGCCGATCAGCTCGAGCCGCACGCTGATCAGGTGCCGGCCGGGCGCGATCCAGCCGTCGAACCGGACCGCGTCGTCGGTGGCGATCGCGCCGGCGGTGTCGTCGAACACGCCGGCGCCGTCGAGCCGGATCACCGCGCGCGACACGCCCCAGAACCGGGCGCTGCCGAACTTCATCTTGATCTGGATCCGGGTCGAGTAGAGCGCGCTGGCGATCGTCGCGGCCCGGGCCCGCGACGCGAACAGCTCGTCGCGCAGCTTCAGGTACTCCTGCCGGAGCGTGTCGACGTCGTTGGCCTCGCTGGCGGGCGCGGTCTCGGGCGTGGTCGACTCGGACGAGGGCTCGGGCGTCGGCGGCGTCGGCGGGGTCGGGGCGGGCGCGGGCGTCGGCGCGGCGGGCGGCCCCGGCGGGGGCTTCTTCACCGGCTGCGCGGTCGCGCCGACGGCGCCGAGGACCAGCGTCGTCAGGACGGCGAGCGGGCGACCGCGAGAGTGGAGCCAGGTGCGTCCGTGCATGGAGAACTCCCGTCGATGCAGTGCGGTTCAGTAGGCGAGCGGTCCGGGGCTGGTGACGAGCCGCGCGGCGGCCCGCGGGTCAGTTCCCGAACGGCAAGAACATCGAGAAGCCGAAAGTGACCGAGGTGTCGTTGACCAGGAAGCGCTCGTCGAGGAGCTCCTGCCGGTACACGCGATCGCGGGCGTCGAGGCGCAGCGCCACCGCGTGGCCGACGAACAGCTTCATCCCGACCCCGGCCACGCCCATGGCGCCGCGGCTGGTGGCCGAGTCGACGACGCCGACGCCGGCGTCGAGGTGCAGATCGAACCGGGCGACCGAGCCGCCGAGGCGGAGCTTGCCGTAGACCGGGCTCCACACCAGCAGCGACTCGCCGTACAGGACCTGCGCGAAGTCGTCGGCCAGGACCACGCCGCGCTCGTCCTCGATCGCGCGGATCACGTCGGCGTTGGCGTGGGTGACGCCGCCGCCGAACTCGACCGCGGTCTGATCGGTCATGTGGAACGTGTAGGCGCCGCCGAGGACCCAGGTGCCGCTGAACAGATCCGACGCGTAGTAGCCGCCGAGCGCGGTCAGCTCGTGCCGGTGCTGCTTGACGAACAGCCGGTCGACCGCGCCCCGGCGCTTGCGCTTGAGCGCGAGCCGGTCGGCGATCTCGCGATCGACGCACATCGAGGTCGTGCGCTCGTCGGTGACCTTGGGCTCGGCGCGCGCGGGCGCGGCCGCGGCGACCGCGACGACCAGGGACACCAGGGCAGGGGTGAGCGTCTTCACAGGGGGGTGGGGATCCACAGGCCCAGCGCGAAGCTGGCGACCAGGTTGTTGGTGAGGCGGGTCTCGGCCGCGGCCTCCTGCACCGTGATCACGTCGCGCGCGTCGAAGCGCACCGTCAGCAGGCTGGTCGTGAACAGCTCGAGCGCGAACCCGGCGTCGAAGGTCGCGCCCTGGACGCTGTCGTGGATCAGGCGGCCGCCGCCGGCGTAGACCAGGAAGTCGCCGTGGACGATGTCGCCGCCCATCTTCATCTTGGTGTGGATCGGCGACCACACCAGGTTGGCCAGCGGCAGGTAGCCCATGCCCTTCTCGAACCGATCGTCGCCGAAGAAGTCGGCCAGCGGGCTGTCGAGGTCGAGCGCGACCGGGGTCAGCTCGAAGCCGAGCTCGAGGCCGAGATCCTCGGTGAACCAGAACCCGATCGCGCCGCCCGCGATCCACGACGACGACGTCAGGTCGCCGGCGTAGAGGCCGCCGCGGGCCATCAGCTCGACGTGGCCGCGCTTGGTGAACGCGCGCTTCTGGACGCCGCGCGGCCGCAGCGTCTGGCCGAGCTCGTCCTTGATCGACTGATCGAGGCACGATGGCAACGGCGCCTCCGACGGCGTCGCGGCGGCGGCGGCGGCGTCGGCCTCCGCGCGCGCCGGGTCGTCGGCGCGTGCGGGCGCGGTGGCCATGACCACCAGCGCCGATCCGACCATGGCGACGAGTCCCCTGCGGATGCGCAGCACTGCCGGGACGGTAGCGTGGCGCCCGGCGCGGGGTCAACGCGCGGAGGCGCCGCGATCCATCGGGGGGCGCGGGCCACCGGTGGTACACTGGCGGCGATGGATGTCCTGGGCGGAACCCGGATCCGCCGCGAGGCGACCCCGGCCACCGTCAACCTCCGGCGCTGCAAGCTGGTGGTCACGAAGGGCACCCAGCGCGGCACCGAGTTCGTGGTCGCCAGCGACGTGCTCCGGGTCGGCAAGGCGCCCGAGAACGATCTGGTGGTGTCCGACGAGACCGTCTCGCGCGTGCACTTCGAGATCGTCCGCGACGCCAAGGGCTACCTCGTCCGCGATCTGCACTCGACCAACGGCACGTTCCTCGACGGCGCCGAGATCAAGGAGGCGTACCTCCGGGCCGGGTCGGTGGTCGCGGCCGGCGCGGTCGAGCTGAAGTTCACGCCGTTCGAGGAGCGGATCGAGATCCTGCCGTCGGAGCGCGAGACCCTCGGCGAGATGGTCGGCAAGTCGACCGCGATGCGCGAGATCTTCGGGCTGATCGAGCGGATCGCGCCGACCGACGCGACCGTGCTGATCGAGGGCGAGACCGGCACCGGCAAGGACATGATCGCGCGCACGCTGCACCTGCTGTCGCCGCGGCACGCCGGCCCGTTCGTCGTCGTCGACTGCGGCGCGGTCGCGGGCACGCTGATCGAGAGCGAGCTGTTCGGCCACGAGAAGGGCTCGTTCACCGGCGCGGTCACGACCCGGCAGGGCGCGTTCGAGCTCGCGAGCGGCGGCACGGTCTTCCTCGACGAGCTCGGCGAGCTGTCGCTCGACCTCCAGCCCAAGCTCTTGCGCGTGCTCGAGCAGCGCGAGCTGCGCCGGGTCGGCGGCGCCAAGACGCTCAAGGTCGACCTGCGGGTGATCGCGGCGACCCGCAAGGATCTCCGCAGCGAGGTCGAGAAGGGCAAGTTCCGGGAGGACCTCTACTTCCGCCTCAACGTCGTCCCGATCACCGCGCCGGCCCTGCGCGACCGCAAGGACGACGTGCCGGCGCTGATCGATCTGTTCCTGACCAAGCTGGCGCCGGCCGGGCTGCCGGTGCCGACCCTGACCGACGCGACCCGGGCGGCGCTGTACGCCCACGACTGGCCGGGCAACGTGCGCGAGCTGCGCAACGTCATCGAGCGGGCGCTGGCGCTGGGCAGCGATCCCGGCGCGCTGGTGGCGCCGCTGGGCGGCGACCTGATGCGGACCGCGAGCGCCGGCGAGCTGGTCGACTTCCAGGCCGGGCAGTCGTTCCGCGACACCAAAGAGCGCTGGACCGAGGCGTTCGAGCGCCGCTACCTGACGTGGCTCCTGCGCCGGGCCGAGGGCAACATCTCCAAGGCCGCGCGCGACGCCGACATGGATCGGAAGTACTTGCATAAGCTCTTGCGCAAGTACGGCATCGGCGTCGAGGGCCCGGCCGACGACTAGCGGCGCCGCTGGGCGAGCCGCTGGCGTTCCGCTGGCGGTCGTCGACGCCCACGTCGGCCCGGAGGAGCGCTCGGTCCGTCGCGATCGTCATCGCCGAGGGCCATGCGCGATGGTCGCGCGCGCGTGGCCCGCGCGTGAGCGCGACCTGGCGCGGGCGCTCAGGCAAGCCCACCGTACGCGCCGCCACGGGCCCGGGCTCGGCCGACGACCCGCGCCGCTGCCGGGCGCTGGGCGGCGCGCGCGCGTCGTCGGCGCCGCCGCGGGCGATCCGCGGCTACCAGGCGGTCCGGAGGCCCAGCTGGACCTCGAACGCATCGAGCAGCTGGTTCGAGCTCAGGAACTGGGTGTCGCGGCCGCCGACGTTGGCGGCCTCGTCGTCGGCCGGGAGCTCGTCGAGCAAGTAGACGTCGGTCTTGAGGTTCCAGTCGACCCGATCGAACAGGCCCCAGACCTTCTTGTCGTCCTCGGCCACCGACAGGAGCGTCAGCTTGCCGCCGATGACGGCGTTGCGGACCGGCGACAGCTCGCGGTCGCCGGTGAAGTACGAGCCCGCGGTCGACTCGGTCTCGTAGAAGAACGCGTCCTTGAAGAACGTCGCGGCGGTCTGCTGGTACGCGCGGGCCCGGACCCGCAAGAGCAGCGACGAGCCCATGTACTGCGAGTAGGCCAGCTCGACCGTGCCCGAGTTGATGCCCCAGTTGTCGGCGTAGGCGCGGCCGGACAGGTGCACGGCCGAGCGCAGCTTGGGCAGGTAGCGGTTGAGCTTGACCGACAGCGCGACGCGGGCGCGGGTGTCGGGGATGTGCTCCTGCGGCTCGTTGGGGCCGACCCGGACCCGGCGGTACGGGTTGGACTGGAAGCCGTCGAGGACCTGGCCGAACAGGCTGGCCTGGAGCACCATCGTCGGCGACAGGTTCTGGGTCACGGTCGCCTGGGCGGTGTCGATCGTGAGCTCGCGCCAGGTGGTCGTCACCAGCATCGTCGCGTCGAGCGTGTCCTTGCCGAACACGCCGTAGTCCTTGGCGCACGGATCGGCGCCGGTCAGGGCGCGGCGCTCGAGCGGCTGCAGCTCGGCGTTGGCCTTGTCGCAGGCCTGATCCCGGGCGTGGCTGTAGCTGACCGCGAGGTTGGTGTTCTTGCCGGGCAGGTCGACCGCGCCCGAGCCGCCGACCGACAGCGACAGGTAGTCGCGCTCGACGCCGACGGTGCCCGACAGGCCCAGGCGCGAGCGCCGGCCCGCGAAGCCGAGCCCGAGCGTGCCGACGTGCCGGAGATCGGAGAACGTCGTGGCCGACGAGACCGCGTCGACCGCGTAGACCGCGGCGGTGGCGCCGGTGACCGCGTCGGCGGCGTAGCCGAGCGCGAGGGTGGTGTGGTCGCCGACGTCGACGCTGGCGTCGAGCTGCGGGTGGACGACCGTCAGGCCGCCCTGGCCGCCCTGGCGCTGCTCCTGGTACCACGTGGTGTTGACGTCGATGCCGTCGTCGGCGCGGGCCGGCGCCGCCCGCGCGGCGAGCAGCGCGGCCAGGCCCGCGAGCGCGGCGTGCGTGCGGGTCAGTTGCACCCGCAGCCCCCGCCGCCGGCGCCGGCGCCGCCGGCCGCGCCCTCGCGGTTGGTCAGGACGTGATCGTCGGCCGCGGCCTCCTGGGGATCCCCGTCGAAGGCCATGACCGGATCGGCCAGGAACTCCTTCTCGTTGGGCCGCACCGCGTAGCGACCGCACGCGCTCAGGCCGGCCAGGATGGCGAGCGACACGACGAGGGCGGACAGGCGCAGCATGGTGGACCCCTAGAAGAAGATCGCGAGGCCGCCGGTGACCTCGTCGCCGGACTCGGAGCGGTTCTGGTCGAACAGCACCCAGCGGCGGTAGTCGGTGCGCAGGGTGATCTGCTTCTTGAACGTGATCTCGAAGCCACCGCCGGCGTCGAGCGCGGCCAGGGTCTCCTCGACGTCGGTGAAGTTGTCGGCCTTGGGCCGCAGG
Source organism: Myxococcales bacterium (assembly GCA_016717005.1). Taxonomy (NCBI): domain Bacteria; kingdom Pseudomonadati; phylum Myxococcota; class Myxococcia; order Myxococcales; species Myxococcales bacterium. The sequence goes on from JADJUF010000008.1 coordinate 156,004, forward strand.
TGCGCGGCGCCGAGGCTCGCGTGCAGGAACGGCCCGATCGCCGCGCCCGGCGCCAGCCGCAGCGTCCAGCCGGCGCCGGCGAGGAACACGTCGGTCTGGGCCCGCGGCGACAGCCCGGCGAAGCCCTCGACCGCGAAGTAGCGGTCGAGCACGTAGGCTGGCCGCAACAGGAACAGGCCCTCGCGATCGAGCAGCCCGGCCGAGAACGAGATCTCGACGTCGGCGTAGGGCAGGGGCGACGGGCCCAGGATGGCGCGCCGGATGCTGCGGCCCATGCGCGTGAACACGCCGGCCGCCTCGTCGGGGCCGACCTCGAACGGGAACACCAGCTCGCCCAGGATCCAGCCGGTGGTGCCGTCCTCGAGGACGATCCGGTACCAGAAGCCGCGGGTGCCGCGCTCGACCACCTCGAACACCTCGCCGCGGCGCGCGTCGTAGATGTTGCGGTAGCTGCCGCCCGGCCCGGTGTAGACCGGCGCGTCCTGGGCGATCACCCGCAGGTAGGCGTCCGCGTCGGCGGCGCGGGCGCCGGCGACCGTCGCCAGCGCCGCGGCGGCCAGCGCGACCGCGAGCACGCGGCCGACGTCGGTCATCAGAACCAGCCCTCGAACACCGCGACCGACGGGTCCGCGGCGGTGAACATGTCGCCGCCGCCGTGCGGATCTTCGCCGGTCAGCGGCTTGGTGAACAGCGAGCTGGCCTCGGGGGTGCCGCAGTTGAGGAAGCGGGTCACGACCTGGTAGTTGCGCGTGAAGTCGATCGGCTCGCTGACGTCGAGGCGCAGCGCCGAGCGTCCGTCGGTCTCGCCGTGGCAGCCGGCGCGCCCGACGCAGCTCTTGGCCATCTCGGGTTGGGCCAGGTACTCGGGCCAGATCCGGGTCCGGAAGTAGTCGGGCGACGGCCGGCACACGCCCGGCTCCACCGGGTCGTCGCCGAGATCGACGGTGGGGCAGCCGGCGCTCGCGAGCACCGCCGCCGTGACGAGGCCGCTGACGGCGGCGGCGCGACCGGCGCGCACCCACGCCCGTCCGCCGGCCCGGGCAGGGACGCGGCGGCTGTCGGAGGCACGGCGACCAGCGCCCTCGGGCTGGGTCCGGATGTCGGTGGCGACCATCCGGCGTCAACGTATCGCGGACCGCCCCGGGTTGTCATGATCGCTCGCTCGGATTTCGCGCGGGCCGAGCCGCTTGCGGCGATATGGTGCGCGCGGTTACGCTCGCGGCTCGTGGCAGACCAGCCGGCTGGATCCCGTCCTCCCAAGCCGCCGCTGGCGGTTGCTGCGGAGGGATCGCGGCCCCACGCGGTGCCGCCGCCGCTGCCGCCGGCGCCGAGCATGCGGGCCAGCTCGCGGTCCGAGACCCAGCCGCGGATCGCGATGCAGGAGCACCGGGCGGTGCGGTCGGCGATGGTCGCCCGCGACGGCCAGCTGAGCATGCTGCGCGACGTCGTGACCCGGGCGATCGACTTCCAGGCGCCGCAGCTGGTGACGCTGATCGGCAACCAGGGCACCGGCAAGACGCGCTTGATCGGCGAGCTGGTGCTGGGCCTCGAGGCGCCGGTGCGCGCCCACCACGGCCGCGCGCTCCCGGATGAGCCCGGCAGCGCGCTGGCGTCGATCCTGCGCGATCGGTTCGCGATCGAGGGCACCGGGCCCGCGGCCAGCGAGCGGTTCGGGGCCGAGATCGGCGCGATCTTCGGCGCTGAGGCCGCGCCCGATCTGTTGCACTGCCTGGGCCGGTTCGTCGGCCTCGACTTCCCGGCGTCGGCGTTCTTGCAGGTGGTCGCCGACAACCCGCGCCACGCCGAGGCGCTGTCCCGGACCGCGCTGCGCCGGCTGATCGAGCTCGACGCCGCGACCGCGCCGCTGGTGCTGGTGTTCGACGACCTCCACGTCGCCGACGATCACACGCTCGAGATCCTGACCGAGCTGGCTGCGGCGCTGGGCGGCTCGCCGGTCGTGATCATCGCCGCGGCGCGGCCGGAGATGCTGGTGCGCACGCCGGGCTGGGGCGAGGGCGCGGTCGACCACGAGCGGATCGACCTGCACAACCTCGAGCCCGACGACGCCGAGGCGATGTTCGCGAACCTGCTGGCGCAGTGCGGGCGGGTCCCCGACGAGCTGATCACGACCGCGATCGAGCTGACCGGCGGCAACCCGCAGTTCCTCGAGCAGCTGGTCCGCCGCTACCTGAGCGAGGGCGCGATCGACGCCACCTCGGGGCCGCTGTGGAAGCTCGACCTCGACGCCGCGCTCGCGATCGATCTGCCGATCAGCGTCGAGGAGGCCATCGAGGCCCGGATCGCCGCGCTCGACAGCGACGAGCGCGACCTGCTCGAGAAGGGCGCCGTCTTCGGCAACGTGTTCTGGAAGTCGGCGACGGTGGCGCTGACCCGGCTCGACGGCGCCGCCGCGTCCGTGACCGATCCGCTCGAGCGCGAGTGGGGCGACGGCGAGCCGATCCGGCGCCGCATCAGCGATCTGGTCTACGGCCTGGCCGAGCGCGACTACCTGCTCGTGCTCGACCTGGTCGACTCGTCGGTGCCGGGCGACGTCGAGATCGTCTTCAAGCACAACCTCGAGCGCGAGCTGATCGTCAACGCGACCGAGCCGCGCAAGCGCGCGCGCTACCACCTGCTGGCCGCCCAGTGGCTCGAGGCCCGGCTGACCGACGAGAGCGACGAGCAGCTCGAGTTCCTGACCGGGCTGTACGAGCGCGGCGGCGATCGGGCCAAGGCCGCGCGCTGTTACCTGCTGGGCGCCGATCGGGCCCGCGGGCGCTACGCCGCCGACGAGGCCCGCGGCCTGTACGAGAAGGGGCTGGCGCTCCTGGGCGCCGACGACGCGCCGGCGCAGATGGACGGCCTGCACAACCTCGGCGACGTGCTCGACCTGGTCGGCGAGTCGACGCTGGCGCTCGAGCGCTTCGCCGACATGCTCGACCTGGCGTGGCGCTTCGACAACCAGGCCAAGGCCGGCGCCGCCCACAGCCGGATCGCGCGGGTGCTGCGGCGCCAGGGCCAGTACGACCCGGCGATGGATCACCTGCGCCGCGCCAGCGACCTGTTCACGCACGCCCAGGACGACCGCGGCATCGCGTCGACGCTCGACGACATCGGCCGGATCCACTGGCTGCGCGGCGCCTACGGCCAGGCGCTCGACTTCCACCGGCAGGCGCTGACCCTGCGCAAGCAGCTCGGCGAGCGGCGCTCGATCGCGCTGTCGCTGGCCAACATCGGCCGGGTCCACTTCGACTCCGGCAACTTCAAGGCGGCGATCGCGCAGTTCCGCGAGGCCCTCGACCTGCGCCGCGACATCGACGATCGCTCGGGCGTGGTCGAGTCGCTGACCGACGTGGCCGGCGTCCACGGCGCCAACGGCAACCACGGCATGGCGCTGGCGCTGCTCGATGAGGCCCGCGAGCTGGCGGCCGAGATCGGCGACAAGCTGACCCTGGCCGAGGTGCTGTCGCGGGCCGGCGAGCACAAGATCGCCAGCGGCGACCTCGACGGCGCGATCGCGGATCTGGCCCGGGCCAAGGAGACCGCGCGGTCGCTGGGCGATCGGGTCGTGCTGTCCGAGAGCCACCGGCGCGCGGCCGAGGCCGAGCTGGCCCGCGGCGACCTCGCGGCGGCCGAGCGCGAGATCCGCTGGGCGCTGCAGATCGGCGAGAGCGTCGGGGCGCGGGTGCCGATCGGCGCCGCCCACCGCGCCGCCGCCCGCATCGCCGCGGCCCGCGGCGACCTCGCTTCCGCCGACGAGCAGTTCCGGCGCTCGATCGACGTGCTCGGGACGATGCGCAACGAGCTCGAGCTGGCGCGCGCGTACTGGGACTTCGCCGACTTCCGGACCGCCCGGGGCGAGGCCACCGAGGCCCAGGCCCTGCGGGCCCGCGCCGGCGAGGTGTTCGAGCGGCTGCGCGGCGCGGCCTCGACGGAGTGACCATGGACGACGACGAGCTGATGGGGCGGCTGGCGGCGGCGGTGCCGGTGGCCGCGCGCGAGGTCTGCGCCCGCCTGACCGAGGCCGGGTTCGAGGCGGTGACCGTCGGCGGCGCGATCCGCGACGTGCTCTTGGGGCGCACCGCCGGCGACTGGGACGTCGCGACCAGCGCCCACCCCGACGAGGTGGTCGCGCTGTTCCCGCGCACGATCCCGACCGGCATCGCCCACGGCACCGTCACGGTCATGGCGGGCCGCGGCGCCGACCGGCTGCCGATCGAGGTCACGACCTACCGCGGCGACGGCGCGTACGTCGATGGGCGCCGGCCGACGTCGGTGGTGTTCGGCGTGCCGCTGGTCGAGGATCTCGCGCGGCGCGATCTGGTGGTCAACGCGATCGCCTACGACCCGGTCCATCGCCGGCTCCACGATCCGTTCGACGGCCGGGGCGATCTGGCGGCGCGGCGGCTGCGCGCGGTCGGCGATCCGGTCGCGCGCTTCACCGAGGACGGCCTGCGGGTCATGCGCGCGATCCGCTTCGCCGCGACGCTCGAGTTCGAGCTCGACGCCGCGACCGAGGCCGCGATCCCGGCGGCGCTGCCGTCGCTGGCCAAGGTGTCGCGCGAGCGGGTCAAGGTCGAGCTCGACAAGCTGGTGGGGGCGCGGCGGCCGGCGGCGGCGCTGGCGATCGCGCGGCGCACCGGCGTGCTGGCGCAGGAGCTACCGGAGGCGACCCTCGCCGACGACGCCTGGGCCGCGCGGGTGGCGTGGCTCGAGCGCGCGCCCGGGCCGGCGCGCCTGGCCGTGCTGGTGGCGGGCGTCGGCGACGCCGCGGCCGCGGCCGCCGCCGCCGATCGGGCGCTGCGCCGGCTCAAGGCCGCCAACGACGAGCGGGATCGGGTCGTGCGGCTGGTGCGGCTGGCGCGGCTCGACGACGGCGCCGAGCGGGTCGTGCGGCGGGCGCTGGCGGCCTGCGGGCGGGCCCACGCGCCGCTGGCGGCCGCGCTGTGGCAGGCCCGGGCCGAGGCTGGCGATCCCACCGCGGCGCCGGTGGCGACCGCCGCCGCGCAGATCTTGACGCGCGGCGACGCGCTGGCGACCGGGGAGCTGGCGCTGACCGGCGCGGCGCTGATGACCGCGCTCGGCCTGGCGCCCGGGCCCGCGATCGGCCGGGCCCTCGCGGCGTGCCTCGACGCCGTGCTCGACGACCCCAGCCGCAACCAGACCGACGGGCTCGTCGAGCTGGCGCGCGCGGCGCTGGCCTGACGGCCGAGCGCAGGCCTACGCGGCGGGAGGCCGGGAGTTTCGCGTCCTGGGTGGGGGCCCTCATCGGGGCTTGCCCCGATGGGGGAGGGTTCGGCGACGAATCCTCTGGAACTCAGCGGAGCCGGATCTCGGCGTCGACGACGATCGTGTCGCCGCGGCTGGCGGCCACGACGATGCGCCCGAGGATCAGCTCGCCGATCACGTCGGCGTGATCGACCGCGAGGTGCGACGCGCGCCGCAGGACGTTGGCGAGGCCGACGCGATCGGGCTCGTCCTCGCCGGCGCGGGTCGCGACCAGCACGGCGGCCAGGGCGGTGGCGTCGGCGAGGCGCAGCGGCGCCGGCGCGGCCTCGGGCGGCTGGCCGGCCAGCTCGACGATCAGCGTCGGGCCGAGGTGCGGCAGGTGGGTGACGCGGGCCCGGACCTCGCGGCCGGGCGGTGGGCTGGCGCGGACGATGACCGCGCCGCGATCGAGCGCCTGGCCGGCCCGGCCCAGCACGCTGGCGAACGCGCGGCGGACGTCGGCGGCGCTGGTCAGCCCGCGCTCGACCGGACAGCCGTCGGGCTCGCCGAGCACGTCGGGGCCCCAGGGCTTCACGTCGACGGGGAAGCCGGCCTTGGTCGCGACCCGGAGCGCCGCGGACGGCGAGGTCGCGACCGCCTGGCGCGTGATCGGCACGCCGTACGCGGACAGGAGCACCTTGGTCTCGTGGTCGCCGAGCCGGCGATCGCCGGGCTCGATCTTGGCGAGCTGTCGCTCGAGCCGGTCCTCGTCGACCTCGAGCTCGGCCCGGGCCGAACGCCCGGCCGGGCCCAGGCCCAGCCGCGCGCGCTCGCGGGCGCGGCCGACGGTGGTCAGGGCGGTCAGCGCCGGGCGCAGGCCGACCAGCGCGCCCGGTGGCGCCAGCGCCAGCAGCTCGGCCCGCTCGCACAGCGGCACCCGCACCGCCGGCAGCGGCGACGCGTCGTCGCGCCACGCGCCGCGGGCGATCAGCACCGCGTCGGTCGGGGCCAGATCGTCGTCGGTCGCGGTCCAGCTCGGGCGCCGGCCGTCGTCGCCCGGCAGCGCCCGCGCGGTGGTCGCGAGGTAGCCGGCCTCGTCGGCGACCACCGCGACCCGGGCGCCGGCCGGCGCGCGGTGCGCGGCCAGCAGCGCCAGCGCCTCGATCCACGCGTCGGGATCCGCGAACACCGCGGCGCCGTCGGCGCGCAGGTGGGCCAGGGCGGCGGCGGTCTCGAGCCGCGGGCGCGCCACCCGCGCCAGGACGATCAGCGGTCGGCCCGCGGCCGCGCCGGCTCGGGCCGCGTCACGCAGCGCCGCCGCCGCCGCCGGTTCGCCCTCGATCCACGCGCCGCCGACCGCGTCGCCGGCGACCGCCGCGGCCAGGCCGTCGAGCTCGGCGCTGACCGGCCCGGGCAGGCCGCGCGCGCGCACGCTCGCGTCGATCACCGCGAACACCTCGGGCGACGCGCCGGCGATCACCACCGGGCGTCCGACCGCGAGCGCCAGCGCGGGGCGGGTCACGGCGCGGGCTCGGGCGCCGGGGGATCCGCCGACGCGGGATGATGCTGCGCGGGCTCCGGCGGCGCACCGTCGTCGAGGATGTGCTCGGCGCGCAGGCGCGCGACGAGGTCGCCGGCGCTGGCCAGGATCGTCGCCTGGCGGGCGCCGCGCAGCGGGCGCAGCCGGCCCGCCAGCGCGCGGCGCGGGCTCAGGCGGCGCGCGTCGAGGCCGAGATCCTCGAGCTCCCAGGCGGCGATCGCCTGCGCCGAGGCCGGCGGCGCCGGGGTGGCGTCGTCGCGGCCGCGGACCGGCGGGGCCGCCATCGCCAGCACGAGCGGCGCCGCGACGCGCAGCGTGAGCACCTGCGCGCCGGCGCCGTGGGCGATCTCGATCGCGCCGTCGACGACCCGCGCGGTCCGGACCCCGGTGACGTGGGCGACCCCGAGCAGCTCGGCCACGGCCGGCCCGATCGCGCCGACCCGCTCGTCGACGGAGCGGTCGCCGCACACGACCACGTCGGCGCCGATCTTCTTGATCGCGGCCGCCAGGATCTCGGCCAGGCCCAGGTAGTCGAGGTCGTCGAAGCCCTCGCCGCTGATCCGCACGGCGCGCGCGCAGCCGGCCCGCAGCGCCATGGCCAGGACCCGATCCTCGCGCCGAGCCGGGCCGACCGCGAGCGCGACCGCGTCGGCCTGGCGCTGGTGCGCGAGCCCGAGGCCGGCGACCAGGGCGCCGCGCTCGCACGGACCCAGCACCTGATCCTCGTCGTGCTGCCCCGGGTGGGCCTGCGCGCGCCGCAGCAGGATCGCGACGGTCACGACGCCTCCAGCGCGGTGAGGAGGGCCGGGACCAGGTCCTCGAGCGCGCCGACCAGGCCCCAGCGGGCCGACTTGAAGATCGGCGCGCGCGGGTCGCGATCGAGCGCGACGATCTCGGCGTCGACCGACACCGCGCCCAGGTGCGCGCTCGAGCCCGACGCGCCGCACACGACGTAGAGATCGGGATGGACCGCGCGCGCGCCGACGCCGATCTCGCGGTCGGCCGCGACCACGCCGCGCTCGCACGCGGCCCGGGTGCCGGCCAGCTCGGCGCCGAGCCGCGCGGCCAGGGCCTGGACCAGGGGCAGGGTCGCGGCGCTGACGCCGCCGCCGGCGACCACGATGATCCGGGCGCCGGCGAGGACGTCGCCGAGATCGGGCCGCTCGTCGAGCACCACCGGCGCAGGCCCGGCCGCGCCGTCGAGCGTCAGCGTCACCAGCTCGGCCTCGTCGCCGCCGGCCGCGGGCGGGCGATCGGCCGACAGGGTGATCACCGCGACCTGCTCGAGCTCGTCGAGCTGGACCCGCCGCCACAGCTCGCCGTCGTAGACCGGGCGGGCCAGCACGACCTCGCCGCGGGGGCCGGCCTCGACCACGGGATCGGCCAGGAACACCGCGCCCAGGCGGGCGGCGAGGCGGGCGGCGATGTCGCGGCCACCGGCGTCGGAGCCCAGCACCACGAGGCTCGGGTGGATGAGCTCGCAGACCTGCGCGAGCGCGTCGCCGCGGGTCATCCACAGCGCTGGCCGCACCGGGGCAGGCACCAGCAGGACCCGGTCGGCGCCGCCCCGGCCGAGGTCGGCCGTGAGCTCCTGAGCCGCGGTGCCGATCTCGCCTCCGGGCGGCACCCACGCAACCGCGTAGAGCGCGCCGCCGAGGCTCGAGGAGATCCGCCGACCCTCGCCGAGGATCGCACGCGCGGCGTCGGTCGGTCGCCCGTCGGCCACTTCGGTATGGACGAGGACACACGCCACCGTGGACGGACGCTACCGGCCGGCGCCCCAGGGGTCAAGATTCGCGACGGCCGTCAGACCCAGCCCGTAGCGTCGACCCGTGATCGCGACCTCGGCGGCCATCTACGACCTGTGCGGCATCGACCTCGACGCCGACCCGCGCCCCGCGCGCCCGTCGGTGGCGGAGGCCCTGGCCGCGGCGGTGCCGGGCAGCGTGGTGGCGGCGGCGGACGCCGGCCGGGCGGTCGCGCTGGTGGTGCTGCAGGACCGGCGGGCGTTCGTGGTCGACGACGAGTGCCCCCACGACGGCGGCCCCCTCTCGGACGGCTTCGTCGACGGCGACCGCCTGGTGTGCGCGCGCCACGGCTGGGAGGTCGACCCGTGCAGCGGCGCCTGCGGCCGACGCCAGAAGGTCGTCGCGCGGTCGCTCGGCATGATCTGACGGCCGCTCAGCCGCACTGGCCGCGGTGGCGGAGGTAGTGATCGGCGAGGGTCAGGAGCGTCATCGCCTCGACGATCGGCACGGCCCGCGGGAGCACGCACGGGTCGTGGCGACCGCGCGGGGCCAGCGTCGTCGCCGCGCCGGCGCGGTCGACCGTGGCCTGGGGCCGCATGATCGTCGCGGTGGGCTTGAACGCGATCCGCATCGTCAGCGCCTCGCCGTTGGAGATGCCGCCGACGATGCCGCCCGAGCGGTTGGTGCGGGTGCGGACGCGGCCGTCGGCGTCGGTGTAGAGCTCGTCGTTGTGGGTCGAGCCGCGCAGCCGGGTGCCCGCGAAGCCGGAGCCGACCTCGAAGCCCTTGACCGCGGGGATCGACAGCATCGCCTTGGCCAGGTCGGCGTCGAGCTTGTCGAACACGGGCGCGCCCCAGCCGGCGGGCACGCCCCGGGCCACCGCGCGCACGACGCCGCCGACCGAGTCGCCGTCCTTGCGCACCGCCTCGATGCACGCGGTCATCGCCGCGGCCGCGACCGGGTCGGGACAGCGCACCGGCGTGCGCTCGACCTCGGCCCGGGTCACGACCGCGCCGTCGACCTCGGCGCCGATGCCCTCGACCTCGTCGACCCACGCCACCACGCACACGCCCAGCGGCGCCAGGATCTGCTCGGCGATGACGCCGGCCGCGACCCGGCCGACGGTCTCCCGCGCGCTGGCGCGGCCGCCGCCGGCGACCGCGCGGATGCCGAACTTGGCGTCGTAGGTGTAGTCGGCGTGCGACGGGCGGTACGCGGCCTCGACCTCGGCGTAGTCCTTGCTGCGGGCGTCGACCGTGCGGACCATCAGCGCGATCGGCGTGCCCAGCGTCAGGCCGTCGTCGGACAGGCCCGACAGGATCTCGACCTGGTCGGGCTCGCGCCGCGGCGACGTCAGCGCGCTCTGACCGGGGCGCCGGCGATCGAGCGCGGCCTGGATCAGCGCGGCGGTGACCGGGAGCCGCGGCGGGCAGCCGTCGACGATCACCCCGACCGCGGGCCCGTGGGACTCGCCAAAGGTGGTCACCGAGAGCGCCGTGCCGAACCGGTTGGCCATGGCGGCACGGTATCAGAGCCGCGCCGGCCGAGATCGTGCCCGCGCCGCCGCCGCGCGGCGTCGAGCGAGTACAGTCGCGCCATGCGGATCTCGTCGCTCGTCGCGCTCGCCTGCCTCGCGCTCGTCGTCGCCGTCGGCTGCCCGCCGTCGGGGGCGCCGACCGCCCCGCCACCGCCGCCGCCGCCGCACCCCGGCTACCAGCCCGGCGCGGCGCTCGGCGCCGCGTGCGACCTCCACGGCGACTGCGCGTCCGGCGTGTGCGAGGGCCAGGGCTGCGGCCCGGGGCAGGGCGTGTGCGCCGCCGCCGACCGCATGTGCACGATGGACGCCGCCAGCTACTGCGGCTGCGACGGCCAGACGTTCACCGCGTCGGGGAGCTGCCCAGGCCAGCGCTACGCCGACCGGGGCGAGTGCGCGCCGGTCGACGTCGGCAAGCCCGACGGCGCCGCCTGCCTCGACGCGGCCGAGTGTGGCAGCGGCACCTGCGAGGGCGCCGGGTGCGGCGACGACGCGCCCGGCACCTGCGTCAGCGCGGCGCGGGCGTGCACGATGGACATGGCCCCCTACTGCGGCTGCGACGGCCAGACCTTCAGGACCTCGGGGACCTGCGCGGGCCGGCGCTACGCCAGCCGCGGCGCGTGCGCGCCCGCCGCCGCCCGCGCGGCCGGCGCCGCGTGCCTCGTCGGCGCCGAGTGCGCGAGCGGCGTGTGCGAGGGGCAGGGCTGTGGCGCGGACACGCCGGGCACCTGCGCGCCGGCGCAGCGCGCGTGCACCAAGGACCTGCGCACCTACTGCGGCTGCGACGGCGCGACCTTCCGCGGCTCGGGCAGCTGCCCCGGTCAGCGCTACGCCGCCAAGGGCGCCTGCACGCCGTAGTACCTCGCCACAGGGGAGATGATTGGTCGCGGGCGCCGAGGCGCGCCGACCGCAAGGCGCAACGACGACGGGCTCTCGTTGGAACTCGAGGAGTTGCAGCGCAGCGATCGGCGATGGAGCGGGCGTCCTCAACGGATCAGCTTCCCTGCGGCGAGGTCCAGGGCGAGATCGGCCGGCTGCGCGTTGCTGCGATCGCCGTGGCCGATGTACGCTCTGCGCACCGGATGGCCGAAGCACCACGACCGACCGCCGAGGAGCTGGAGGAGCTCGCGCTGATCGTCCGGCGCGACCCCGCGTCGCCGGCGTTCGTCGACCTGGCCCAGGCCTTCCTGGCGCTCGGGCGACCGCGCGAGGCGATCGACGCCGCGACCGCCGGGTTGCGGCACAGCCCCGACAACCACGAGGGCCGGCTGGCCATGGCCCGGGGGCACGCGGCGCTGCACCAGTGGAAAGAGGCCCAGGCCGAGCTCTTGCGCGTCGTGAAGGTCGACCGCACGAGCAAGGTCGGCTTCACGCTCCTCGGTGAGGTGCTGCTGCGCCGCGCCGACTACGAGCGCGCGACGCCGGTGCTGCAGCACGCGCAGAACCTCGACCCGTCGAACCCGGCGGTGCTGTCGCTCTTGCGCGCGGCCCGCAGCGGCACCCAGCTCGATCCGCCGCCACCGATCCCGACGCCGGTCGCGCCGCGCCGCGCCGAGCCGCGGGCCCGGCCGGCCCCGAGCGTGCCGCCGCCGGTCGCCGCGCGCCCCGCCGCGCCGCCACCACGCCCCGCCGCGCCGCCGCCGCCGCCCGCCCCGCGCGCGCCCCAGCCGTCGAGCTGGAGCGACGACGCCCCCACCTCGGTCGGCGCCGGCTCGTTCGAGGGCGGCTACCACGTCGACAGCGGCGGGCCGGCCCGCGGCGACGCCACGATGCCGTCGCTGCCGCCGGAGCACGTGGCCGCGCCACCGCCGCCGGCCGCGCCGCCGCCGCCGCGCCCGCAGCGGCCGAGCGTCGCGCCGCCCCCGGGCGAGGTCGTGCGGCCGCGCATCGTCTCGACCGCCAAGCCCGTGAACGCGGCGGCGGCGTCGCTGCGTCAGTCGGCGGCGGTCGGCGAGAACTTCCTCAACGATCTGCTCACCGGCGGCCTGCTCGACGTGCCGGGCGTCCGGGTGCCGGACGTCGAGTACGACCTCCGGCCCGATCGGCGCTGGGGCCGGTCGACGGTGCGGATGTTCATCGTGCTGTTCGTGCTGCTGATCGCCGGCGCCGGCGGCGGCGGCTACTGGTACTACCACTCCGAGCAGCAGCGCTCGGCCGAGGTCGCGCGCCTGCGCGCCGAGGCGGAGGCGCAGATCGCCCAGGGCACCTTCGACGGGCTGACCTCGGCGCTCCAGACGCTGGCCAAGGCGCTCGAGCGCGACCAGAAGAACACGCGCACGTTCGCGGCCGTGGCCGAGACCACCGCGCTGCGCTCGCTCTTGTACGGCACCACCGCCGACGGCGTCGACCAGGCCATCGCCGCGGCCAGCCGCAAGATCACCAAGCCGACCCAGGACGGCTACCGGGCGCTGGTGATCGCCCGGACCGCGGTGGCGCTCGCGCGCCTGACCGGGCCCCAGGGCGACGCGGCCAACGCCGCCACGATCGAGATCCTCAACAAGGCCCGGGTCGAGATCGACGAGTGGGTCACGGCCCACCCCGACGATCGCTGGGCGCGCTACCTCGCCGCCAAGTCGCTGCTCGCCGCCGGCGCGCGCAACGCCGCCGCCGACGGGTTCCGTCAGGCCGGCGACGGCGCCGACGGGCTGGCCGTGGCCGACGTCGATCGCGCCGACCTGCTGGTCGACGACGGCCAGTTCGACGAGGCGATCAAGCTGTACGACGCGGCGCTGGTCAAGGCGCCCGATCACCCGCTGGCGCTGCTCGGCCGGGCGCTGGCCCGCGCCGAGCGCGGCACCGACACGACCACGGCGATCGAGGATCTGAACGTCAAGCTCGACAAGGATCTCGGCGCGCGCGGCAACGGCTATCGCAACCTGGCGCTCGCGATGGCGTTCTACAACCTCGAGGAGCCGCAGCGGTTCTCCGAGGCGCTGGCCAAGGCCAGCGGCCCGCGCGAGGCGCGGTTCCTGGCGCGGGTCGCGCTCGCGCGCGTGCTCCAGGGCCACCTCGGCGAGGCCGCGACCGCGCTCAGCAAGGTCCAGTGGTTCACCGCCGGCAAGGCCGACCCCGATCCGCTGGTGACCCTGGTCAACGGCGCGCTGCAGCTCGCGGCCGGCACGCCCGAGGCCGCCCTCGACACCCTCGCCAAGCTCGACGGCACCCGCGCCGAGCTGCTGCGCGGCCTGGCGCTGATCGATCTGCGCAAGTACAAGGAGGCCCAGGCCGAGCTCGAGACCGCGCAGGAGCACGCGCCCGAGTCGCTCGAGATCAAGGTCTGGCGGCTGATGGCCCAGACCCTGGCCTCGACCGGCGCGGCCCGCGACGACGCGGCGGCGGAGCTCGAGAAGACCTCGCGCAAGCCCAAGAGCAAGGTCGGGCGCCACGCCCACGGCATGACGATGCTCTTGCTCGGCAACATCGAGGAGGCGCGCCGCCGGCTCGCGCAGGCGCTCGAGGACGTCTCCGACGCGCAGCCCAACCCCCTCGCGTACCGCACCCGCATCGGCCTGGCCACGATCGAGCGCCAGGCCGGCAACCTCGAGGCCGCGCTGACCCAGGTCGACGAGGCGCTCAAGGCCAACCCCGGCTACCTGCCGGCGCGCATCGAGAAGGCCCGCGCCCTGGTCGGCAAGGGCGCCGGCGACGAGGCGATGGCGGTGCTCGAGCCGGTCCTGAGCGAGGCCGAGCTGATGACCGGCGACGTCGAGGTGCTCGTCGCCGAGGCCACGATCACGCGCGACCAGCGCAAGATGCGCGACAAGGACAAGCAGGCGCTGCGCGACCAGGCCAAGGCCGCGCTCGAGCGCGGCAAGGCCAAGGGCGCCAAGCCCGAGGAGCTGGCCCGGGTCGCCGAGCTGGTGGAGCCCGGCCTGGCGGCGGAGCTCGGCGTGAGCGTGACGCCCGAGGCGCCCCCGCCATCGCGCAAGCCGCCGCGGCGGCGAGGGCGCTGATGCGCGCGCTGGCGCTGCTGGTCGCGCTCGCGGCCGGCGTGCCCGCCTGCAGCAGCGGCGACCGCGGCCCGTCCTCGGCGCCGTCGACCGCATCGACCGCACGCCCCCGGCCCCGTCCCGCCGAGCTGGCGCACTTGACGCTCAAGGTCCTCGGCGTCACGTGAGCGGACAGCTGTCCACGACGAGTGCGGTCGGCACTCGCGACGGTGCCCGCCGCCTACCAGGCCGGCTTCGACCTCGATCGTGACGAGTTCTACGTCAGCTACGATCGCGCGGCCGGCGCGCCCGCCGACGCCGCGCGCCCGATGATCGCCGCCATCAGGCAGGCGGGCTTCGACCCGTGGCTCAAGGGGCCGGGCTGGCCCGACGTCGCGCCCGAGGTCGTCGTGCTGCCCGCGATCGACTGAGGGACCGCGCGCTCGCCGGATCGCGCGCGCGCGCGCGCGCGGACCTTCGCCGGATCGCGCGCGCGCGCGCGGACCTTCGCCGGGCCCGCGCTCGCCGGCTCGTGCGCTCGCCGGATCGCGCTCGCCGGATCGCGCGGACCTTCGCCGGGCCCGCGCTCGCCGGCTCGTGCGCTCGCCGGACCGCGCGCGTGCTCGCGCGCGGACCTTCGCCGGACCGCGCGCGTGCTCGCGCGGACCTTCGACTCGCCGGGCCCGCGCTCGCCGGCTCGTGCGCTCGCTCGTGCTGGCCGGACGCGCGCGGCGTCAGAGGATGCCGTCGAGCGTGCCCTGGCCGGCGCGGATCACGATGATCTCGTCGCCGTCGATCTCGAGCACCGTCGACGGTGACTCGGCGGTGGACTCGGCGTCGACCACCAGGTCGATCTGGCTGCCGAACGCGTCGAGGATCTCGTCGGCGTCGCGGCACGCGACCTCGCTGCCCGGCGGGATCGCGCTGGTGGTCAGCAGCGGTCGGCCCAGCGCCGCGACGATCGCGCTGGCGATCGGGTGGCTGGTGATCCGGATGCCGACGGTGCGGCGCTTGGCGTCGGTCAGCGTGCGCGGCACCTCGCGGCTGGCCGGCACCACCAGCGTGTACGGGCCGGGGAAGATCCGCTGCGCCAGCCGGAACGCGGTCTGGTTCATGTGCGCGTACTGCGACGCCGTCGACAGGTCCGGGCAGATCAGCGCCAGCCGCTGGCTCTTCTTGATCTGCTTGGCGCGGGCGATCCGCTCGATCGCGTCCTTGGCCTCGATCGCGCAGCCCAGCGCGTAGACCGAGTCGGTGGGGTAGGCGGCGACGCCGCCGCCGTGGAGGATCTCGACCGCCTTGGCGATCTTGCGCGCCGACGGCGTGCCCCAGGGCTCGATGATCAGGCGCAGCGGATCGCTCACGGCGTCACCCCGCGGAAGCCGCTGGCGGTCACGTACTGCTCGATCGAGATCTGGCGGCTCGAGGCCGGCTTGATGACCTTGACCGTCGCGAACCGGGTCCGGGCCAGCGCGCACAGCTTCTGGAAGTCGGGCCCCTGGAACAGCTTGCCGACGAAGCGGCCGCCCGGCGCCAGGGTCGCGAACGCCAGCTCGAGCGCGCGCTCGAACAGGCCCTCGCTGCGGGCCTGATCCATGTGGCGGATGCCGCTGGTGTCGGGCGCCATGTCCGACATCACCACGTCGAACGCGGCCAGGTCGCCGAGCAGATCGGCCGGGACGACCGTGAACACGTCGCCGACCAGGAGCCGGGCCCCGGGCACGCCGGGGATCGCGACCCGGTCGATGCCGACCATCGCGCCGCCGTCGCCGATGCGCGTGCGGGCGTACTGCAGCCACGACCCGGGCGCGCAGCCGAGATCGCACACGCGATCGCCGGCGCGGAGCAGGCCGATCGCGCGATCGATCTCCTCGAGCTTGAACACGGCGCGCGCGCGAAAGCCCGCGTCCTTGGCCCGACCGTGGAAGTGATCGTGGCGGACGTTGCGATCGCCGAGCTTGGTCCTGCCCTTGGCCATGGTGGAGCGCCCGTGGTGGACGTACAAACGACAACGCCGGCCGACAGCGAGGCTATCGACCGGCGCGAGGACGCACGACCCGAGGCTAGCGGCCCGCGGCCGCCTTCTTCGAGGCCTTGAGGGGGTTCTTCGAGCGAGCCTCCTCCTTGCCCATGCCCTTGCGCTTGTACTGGGTCCGGGTCGCGGCCTTGCTGACGACGACGTAGCCGTTGACGCCGCCGGGGATCGCGCCGCGGACCAGGATGCAGTTGTCCTCCGCGAGGATGCGGAACACCTGCAGGTTCTGGACGGTCACGACCTCGTTGCCCATCTGGCCGGCCATGCGCTTGCCCTTGTGGACGCGCTGGGGGGTCAGGCGGCAGCCGATCGAGCCACCGTGGCGGAAGTACTCGTGGGTACCATGGGTGGCCTTCATGCCCTCCATGTTGTGGCGCTTGATGACGCCCTGGTAGCCCTTGCCCTTGCTCTGGCCGGCCACGTCGACGGGCGCGCCGTCGGTGAACATGTCGGCCGGGCCGAGCACCTGACCGAGCGTGTACTGCTCGAGGTCGGCGGCGGGGCCGCGGAACTCGCGGATCACGCGGACCGGCTTGGTGTTCGCGGCCTTGGCCTGGCCGAGCTCGGCCTTGTTGGCGAGGCGCAGCGGCTTCTCGTCGAAGCCCAGCACGATCGCGCTGTAACCGTCCTTGTCGACGGTGCGCTTGCCGACCACGACGCACGGGCCAGTCTGGATCACCGTGACGGGGACGCGCTCGCCGTCGTCGGCGAACACCTGCGTCATCCCGATCTTCTTGCCAAGTAGGCCCATTCGCATCGTCATGGTCGTGTCTCCTGAGAGCGCGCGTATATACCGGCGGTGTTTTCCGAAGTCAAGGCGCTGACGCCGCCGGCAACCGGAAGATCTTGGCGGTGTTGGCCACCGTGGCCGCGGCCAGCTCGGCCACGGTCACGCCGGCCGCCTCGGCCACGGTCGCGGCGGTGTGGGTCACGTAGGCCGGCTCGTTGCGGCGGCCCCGCACCGGCACCGGCGCCAGGTAGGGGCAGTCGGTCTCGATCAGCAGGCGGTCGAGCGGCACCTGCGCCACGGCCGCCCGGATCGGCCCGGCGTTCTTGTAGGTGACGATGCCCGAGAACGACACGTGGCAGCCCATCGCTACGTAGGCGGCGGCGTCCTCGGGCGTGCCGGTGAAGCAGTGGATGACCACGCCCAGCCCGGCGGCGCCGGTCTCGGCCAGGATGGCGCGGGCCTCGGCGTGGGCGTCCCGGACGTGGCACACCACCGGCTTGCCGACCCGGCCAGCCAGCTCGATGAACCGGCGGAAGGCCGCGGCCTGCGCCGCCCGATCGGAGTGGTCGTAGTAGAAGTCGAGGCCGGTCTCGCCGATCGCGACCACCTTGGGGTGGGGCGCGAGGCGCTCGTGGACCGCCCACCAGGCGTCGGTCATCTTGTCGGCGTCGTGGGGATGGGTGGCGACGGTCGCGAAGATGTCGGGGTCAGCCTCGGCCAGGGCCACCGCGCGCTCGGCGCTGATCGGCTCGCCGACCGCGCCGATGACGATGATCCGGCGGACCCCGGCGGCCCGGGCCCGGGCCAGGACCTCGGCGCGATCGCCGTCGAACTCGGGCCCGTCGACGTGGGCGTGGCTGTCGGTCAGCTCGATCATGGCGCCGCCTCGCGCGCGCGGATCGCGGCCTGGGCGTCGACGATGGCCGGGCGTAGATCGCGGCCGCGCCAGCGGGTGCCCAGGGCCTCGAGGGGCCCCAGCGCCCAGGCCCCGCCGACCCGGCCGAGCTGCTCGATCGCCAGCCCGCGCACCGGCAGCTTGCGGTGGCCCAGCGCGGCGACCAGGTGGGCGCGGGCGGCGGGGTGGTCGGGCGCCAGCGCCAGGGCGCCGGCGGCGGCCCGGACCGCCAGCTCGGGGGTGAGCCCGCGCTCGCCCAGCGCCCGCACCAGCGCCGGCACCGCGTCCCGGTCGTCGACCTCCTCGAGCACGGCGATCGCGTCCCAGGCGCGGTCGCGATCGGTCAGCGCCTGGTACAGCCGGGCCCGGCCGCGGCGATCGCCCAGCTGGGCCAGCGCGTAGGCGGCGTCGAAGCTCACGCCGCGTCGGCGTGCTCGAGCAGCCGCGCCAGGTGGCCGGCGGCGCGGCCGTCGCCCGTGGCGCCGAGCGACAACGCCAGCGCCGACAGCACCTGGGGATCGCTGTCGCCGAGCGACGCGACCAGCGGGCCGTAGGCGGCGACCGGATCGATCTCGACCAGCGAGCTGGCGGCCTGGAAGCGCAGGTCGGCGGGGCCGTCGCGCAGCGAGGTCACCAGCGGCGCGAAGCCGTCGACGTGGCCCAGCGCGCCGAGGGCGATCGCGGCGCCCTGCCGGACCACCGGCAGGCCGTCGGCGAGGCGGTTCACCAGCGCCGCGACCACCGCGGCGTCGTCGGGGTCGCCGGCGCCGGGGCCGAGCGCGCCCAGCGACGCCGCGGCCTCGGCCCGGACCTCGCCGCGGTCGTCGGTGAGGGCCTTGACCAGCGCGGCCCGGGCGACGTCGCGCTCCTCGGGCCCGACGTCGCCGAGCGCGTGGGCGGCGAGGATCCGCGCCTTGGGCGGCGCCGCCGCGAGATCGCGCAGCGCCGCCGCGGGCGTCATGATCCGGCTGGGCGGGAACAGCGACATCGGCCGGTGCGTACCACGATCACGGCGCGGTGGCGTCGAGCCGCGCGACCGTCTGGATCCGGTCGGCCGGGACCCGCGCGACGATCGCGGCGAACAGCGCGGCCTTGTCCTCGACGTCGTAGCTGGCGGGGGCGCCGTCGCCGGGCACCAGCAGGCTGCGCTCGGGGGCGCCGCCGTCGACGAAGCAGGTGGTCGTGGTCGGCGACGCCACCACCCGGACGATCTCGTCCCAGGCCAGGCGGAACCGGCGCCGCCCCGGGGTGCCGACCTCGAGGCCGTCGTCGTCGATGGTCACCACCAGCCGCCACGCCGGCGACGCCAGGTAGGCCAGGCCCAGCGCGACCACCACCGCGCCCAGCACCGTCAGCCCCGGCAGGCCGTCGAGCGCGCCGACGACGCCGACCGCCGCCGCCAGGCCGATCGTGATGAGCGCCAGCGCGCGCATCCGCGGCCGGAACCGGAACCGGCGCGGATCGTGTGACGGCGCGGGCGTGATCATCCGGTGATCATGCACCAGCCGCGCGCGCCAGCAACCGCGCGATTGCGGTTACACTCGGGTCGATGTCGCGTGAACTCCGTCGTGCGCGTCGTGTCGCCGTGTCCCTGCCGGCGCTGGTCGAGTCGATCGCTCAGCCCGAGGTCGCCTTGCACCCGACGGTGCAGGCGGTCTACCAGCGGATCGACGCCGATCGCACGTCGCTCGGGTACTCCGGGCCCGGCATCGTGCGCGATCTCTCGACCAACGGCGCGTTCATCGCGTGCGAGCCGCTGCCGCTGCTGGCGCGGGTGCGGGTCGGCTTCGAGCTGCCGCACTACGGCGCGGTCGAGGCGGTCGGCTGGGTGCTGTGGATCCGCACCCGCGACTGCGAGATCGCCGACGCGCTCGGCGACGCGGTGCCGCTGCCGCGCGGGATCGGCCTCCTGTTCGAGTCGCTCGCGATCGAGGCGCGCGTCCACATCGCCAAGCTCGCGCGCTGAGCCCCAGCGGGCTGTGCGCCAGGCGCTGCGCCCGCGCTGCGCGTGCGCTGGACGGGCCCGCCTGCTCAGACCTGCGACGGATCGTCGGGCGGCGCGGCGCCGTCGGGATCGTGGGGCGGCGCGGCGCCGTCGGGATCGTCGGGCGGCGCGGCGCCGTCGACGGCCGGCTCGGGCTCGTCGGCGCTGTCGTCGTCCGGCTCGCTCGGGCCGGCGGCGCCGGGCTTGCCCTGGGGCGGGAACAGCGGCCGTACCTCGCTGGCGGCCAGCATCTGTGACTCGCCGGGTCCGAACGCGACCCGCACCCGCTGCCGGATCACGTCGACCTCGACCACGCGGCCCTCGCCGGTCGCGGTCACGACCCGCTTGCCGAGCTTGGGCAGGCCCTTGCGCAGCTCGGCGTAGGTGGCCTGCTCGTAGACCAGGCAGCACTTGAGGCGGCCGCACTGGCCCGACACCTTGGTCGGCGACAGCACCATCCCCTGATCCTTGGCCATCTTGATCGACACCGGCACGAACTCCGGCAGCCAGGTGGTGCAGCACAGCTCCTGGCCGCACGAGCCGATGCCGCCGACCTGCTTGGCCTCGTCGCGCGCGCCGACCTGCCGCAGCTCGATGCGCGCGCCGCTGGCGGTGCCGAGGTCGCGCAGCAGCTCGCGCAGCTCGACCCGCTCGTCGCTGGTGTAGTAGAGGTTCACCTTGCCGCCGCGTCCGCCCGGCCCGGGGGGGCTGGCGTGCTCGACACGGAACACCTTGATCGGCAGGCGCAGCGCCGCCGCGCGATCCTTGGCGAGGCGCAAGAGGTCGCCGCCGCCACCGCCACCGCCACCGGCCGCCGCGGGCTCGGCGCGGCGCAGGATGCGGCGGGCCGGCCGCTCGCGCACCGCGCGGCGCGTCGACGCCACCGCGACCGTCGCGACCCGGGTCGAGCGCTCGCCCTCGACGACGACGCTGTCGCCGACCCCGAACGCGTCGCCGCCCTCGCACCAGAACACCTTGCCGGCGGCGGCCAGGCGCACGCCGACCACGTCGACCATGCGCGTCGCCCAGCCGCTCGGGCGCGATCCCGGCCAGCTCCGCGGTCGACGGATCGGGGTCGTCCCAGGGGTCCGCCGGCAGATCGGCGGCGAGGGTGATCGCCGGCGTCGGCTCGTCGTCCTCGACCGGCGCCGGCGCGACCGGCCGGGCCGCGCGCACCTCGACGGCGTCGTCGTCGACGTCGGTGTCCCAGCCGCTGTCGACCGACAAGCTCGCTCCCCCGGGCGCGGGCGCGGTCGGGCCGCGTCCACCGGCACCGTCGGGCCGCGATCGCGCGTCGGGCCGGGCGCCGCGCGCGGGGCGCGCCGCACCGTCGCGCGGTCCCCGCGGCTGACCGTCCCGGCTCCGCCGGCCGCGTTCACCCTCGGGGCGAGGGCCGCGGGCCGCGCCCTCGGGGCGCTGCCCACCGTCGGGCCGGGGGCCGCGCGCCGCGCCCTCGGGGCGCTGCCCACCCTCGGGCCGGGGGCCGCGCGCCGCGCCCTCGGGGCCGGGGGCCGCGCGCCGCGCCCTCGGGGCGCTGCCCACCCTCGGGGCGGGGTTGACCGTGGGCCCCTCGGGCCGGGGTTGACGTGGCCCCTCAGGGCGTCGCTGGCCGCGGGGCCGATCACCCTCGGGCCGGGGGCCGCGGGCGCGCTCGGGGCGTCGCTCGCCGGTCGGGGCCGCGGCCGCGCCGGGTGCTGGGCCTGCGGCCGGGGCGCGCGCGGTCCCGCCGTCGCCGGCCGCGCCGTCGCTGGCCGCGCCGTCGCCGGCCGCGCCGTCGCTGGCCGCGCCGCCACCACCGCCGCGGCGACGACGACGTCGACGGCCCTCGGCCGGGGGCGCCTCGCCCTCGCTCATTGGGTCACCCGCGCCAGGCGGTGGACGATCGCCTCGATCGACACGCCCGGGTTGCCGTGGTGCAGGGCCAGGGCGGTGTGGGCGTGGGCCAGGGCGCTGGCCCGGGCGCCATCGCGCCGGGCCGCCTCGGTCGCGCCCGCGTGCGCCGCGGCGGTCGCGCGCCCGCCGAGCTCGATCGCCGCGAGCTCGACCACCGCCGCGGCGTCGAGCTTGTCCTCGCTGATCTTCTGGGCGACCCGGATCGCGGCGCCCGGGCCGCGATCGATCGCGGCGACCAGGGCCTCGGCCGCCGTCGCGACCCCGTCGTCGCCGGCGGCGCGCCGGGCGGAGACGTCGAGCGCGGCCAGGGCGATGCGCTGGCACCGGCTGCGGATCGTCGGCAGCAGCTGATCGGGGGCGGTCGTCGCCAGCACGAACCGGGTCCGCGCCGGGGGCTCTTCGAGGGTCTTGAGCAGCGCGTTGGCCGCGGCCGGGGGCAGGGCGGTGGCCTCGTCGACGATGAACACCCGCTCGCGGGCCTCGTGCGGCGGCAGGCCGACCGCCGCGACCACGTCGCGCCGCACCGTCTCGATCGGGATGATCTGGGCCGCGCCCTCGCGGGCCAGGGTGATCACGTCGGGGTGGACCCCGGCGGCGATGCGCTCGCAGGTCGCGCACACGCCGCAGCCCTCGCCGGGCGCGGTGTCGCAGTTGAGGGCCGACGCCAGCGCCAGCGCCAGGTCGCGCTTGCCGGCGCCGGTCGGGCCCGACAGCAGGAGCGCGTGGTGCAGCCGATCGCGCTGCAGCGCGCCGCGGATGATCGCGACCGCGCGCGGCTGCGCGGTGAGGTCGGCGAAGGTCGGCACGCCGCCACGCTACCAAATCGACCGCGCCCGCGGACCAGGCCCGGCCGCGAATCAGGTTCGGATCGCGCCGTGGTCGCGCGATGTTGTCGCCCGCGCCGGCTGCGCGTAGGTTCCGCACGATGTCGACGACGCCCCCGCCTGTCCGCGCCCCGGCCGCCCCGACCGAGCCGACCATCACCGCGTTCCGCGAGGTGCCGCGCACCGGCGTCATCTTCGTCACCACCGAGGCCCGCAAGCGCGGCTTCGACCCCAGCGCCACCGACTGGTGCAACCTGGGCCAGGGCATGCCCGAGGCCGAGGACCTGCCGGGCGCGCCGCCGCGCCACGCCGCGGTCACGATCGATCCGGCCGACCAGGAGTACGCGCCGGTGGCCGGGATCGGCGAGCTGCGCGAGACCATCGCGTCGCTCTACAACGACCTGTTCCGTCGGGGCCTGCCGTCGCAGTACTCGGCCGACAACGTCGCGATCTCCGGCGGCGGCCGCACCGCCCTGACCCGGGTCGCCGCGTCGCTCGGGCACATCAACCTCGGCCACTTCCTGCCCGACTACACCGCGTACGAGGAGCTCCTCGACGTGTTCCGGCTGTTCTCGCCGATCCCGATCCTGCTCGAGCGCGAGCGCGGCTACGCGTTCTCGGCCGCGGATCTGCGGCGCGAGGTGCAGGGCCGCGGGCTGGGCGCGGTGCTCCTTTCGAACCCATCGAACCCGACCGGCAAGGTCATCGGCGGCGAGACGCTGGCCGAGTGGGTGGCGGTCGCGCGCGACGAGGACTGCGCCCTGATCCTCGACGAGTTCTACTCGCACTACATCTGGCGCCCCGACCTCGCGGCCCAGGGCGGGATCTCGACCGCGGCCCGCTACGTCGAGGACGTCGACCGCGATCCGGTGGTGATCCTCGACGGCCTGACCAAGAACTGGCGCTACCCGGGCTGGCGCATGACCTGGACCATCGGCCCCAAGAAGGTCATCGAGGCCGTGACCTCGGCCGGGTCGTTCCTCGACGGCGGCGGCTCGCGGCCGCTGCAGCGGGCGGCGATCGGCCTGCTCAGCCCCGAGGCCACCCGGGCCGAGACCGCGGCGATCCAGGCCGAGTTCGGCAAGAAGCGCGCGAAGATGCTCAACGGCCTGCGCGACGCCGGCTTCACCGTCGATCTGCCGCCCGAGGGCACGTTCTACGTGTGGGCCTCGGCCCAGCACCTGCCGCCGTCGATCAACGACGGCATGAGCTTCTTCCGGGCCGCCCTCGACCAGAAGGTGATCACCGTCCCCGGCGACTTCTTCGACGTGAACCCGGGCAAGCGCCGCGGCGCGGGAAGCTCCCGTTTTCGCAGGCATCTTCGGTTCTCGTTCGGCCCGCCGATGGCGCGGATCGAGCTGGCCCTCGACCGCATCCGGGGCCTGGTCAGCGACGCCGCCGCGCGCGACCGTTGAATCGCGGGCCGGCCTGGCCCGTCTTCCTTGTGACCCCCCTCCCGGGCGGTTAGACTCCACGCGTCTCGCTCTCCCACGACCCGTGCCCGAAGGGGGCCCCATGCGCACTCGCTCGATCGCCACCGTCCTCGCCCTCACCTTTGGCCTCGGGCTCGCCGTCACCACCGACGACGCCTGGGCCAAGGGCCGCCGCAAGAAGCCGGTTCCGGTCAAGAAGGGCCCGGCCGAGCAGAAGGTGCCGCCGCCCAACGCCGAGCAGAAGAAGGCGCTGGGCGAGCTGATGGGCGCCTACAAGTTCGGCATGGACAAGGACGAGATCATCGGCACGCTCGCCAAGCAGATCGACGAGCGGTTCGCCGAGCAGATCTCCGCGACCAGCGACGTGATGTCCCAGGACAAGCTGCGCAAGGAGAAGCAGAAGGAGATCCAGCGCATCAAGCAGTCGTACATCGCGTTCGACGGCAAGAAGTCGGGCTGGGACGTGTCGCTGATCGACTCCGAGTTCGCGCACAAGACCGGCGAGTCGATGCTGGCGTACTGGGAGAACGCCGGCGGCAAGAACCAGAAGCGGTTCTTCTTCTTCTACGAGGGCAAGCTCTGGAAGATGTTCGTGGCGATCGACACCAAGGCCCTGGCTGACGACCAGCGCAACTTCACGTTCTTCCGCGGCCTGATGGAGTCGCGCTACGGCAAGGCCAAGACCGTCGAGGGCCGCGCGGTCTGGAACGCCACCGAGTTCGAGGTCCAGGCCGTCGACAAGATGGCGTTCTACGGCTCGTTCGGGCTGCTGATCCAGGACCCGAAGCTGCTCGTCGAGGTGCAGGCGACCCGCAAGGCCAACGCGCCCGAGGCCAAGAAGCCCGACGCGATCATCGAGGTGATCCGCGAGAAGGGCAACGACTCGGACAAGGTCAACCTCGACGAGAACTCCGACGCGGTCGACGCGATCATCAACGGCTCGAAGGGCAAGTGATCGCGGCGCGCGCGGCCTGACGGGCCGCGTTCACCGAGATCTCGCCTGACGACGCCGCCGCCGCGACCGGCGGCGCGCTCGACTGGGGCAGCGCGGCCCAGTCGCTGCTGCAGAACGTGTCGGGACAGCTCGGCGCCGGCTCGCCCGTCGCTGGTGTCCTCGGCGCGTTCGTCGGGATGCTCGGCAAGCCGGCGGCGGGCCCGGTCCCGGGCCCGGTGCGGATCCCGGCGGCGCCGTGGGCGGGGCGGGCTAGCCAGCCCGCAGGTCAAGGCTCTAGCCTGGACGGCCGTCGCCTCACCGTGCTACCGACGGGCATGGTCGACGACGGTGCGGCGCTCCGCCGGTTCCGCGCAGAGCACGCGGGTGTGTTCGCGACGCTGTGGCGCCGGATGGGCGAGTTCGACCTCGTCGACGTGTCGCTGGCCGACGCCTACCTGGCGGCGACCGCGGCCTGGCCCGACGGCGGCATCCCCAGCAACCCCGCCACCTGGATGGCGACGGTCGCGATGTCGGCCACGACCGGCGTGGTGTCGCGGCGCGCCGAGCCCGAGGCGGCCACGCCCGAGGGCGATCTGCGGGCGCTGCTCGCGGCGTGCTGCGGGCCGGGGCTGACCGCCGAGCAGCGGGTCGTGCTGGTGGTGCGCGCCGTGGCCGGGCTGATGCCGGCCGAGATCGCCACGCTGCTGGCGCTGCCCGAGGCCGAGATCAAGCGTCGGCTCGACGGCGCCAAGACCGGGCTGCGCAAGCTCGGCGGCCGCGCGCCGGTGCTGGCCGTGCCCGACGACGAGCGCCAAGCGCTGGTGCGCGGGACCGTCGACACGGTCCGCGCCGCGCCCGGGGCCGAGGCCGCCGAGGTCGCGGCCCTGCTCGACGAGCAGGTCGCGCGCGCGTTCGCCTACGCCGGGCGAGCCCGTGCCCGCGCCGCCACGGCTTACAGCCCCCCGAGGGATCGTCGCGTCGCCCTGCAGGGCGACCCGCTGCTGGTACAGCGCCAGGCCGCGCAGGCCGCCGAGCTCGGCGCCGTCGCCGGCGCGGCCGGGGCCGCCGTGCTGGAGCTGGGGCAGGGCGGTGCCCGGGCCGGTCGACAGCGGCGCCATCTTCTCGCTGCCGATGTAGACGCGGCCGCTGACCGCGCCGGCGGCCGGGACGAACCGCGCCAGCCAGTCCTTGTCGTCGCTGTAGCACGAGGTCGCGAGGCTGCCGTGGCCGCGCGCGACCAGGGCCGCGCCGACCTCGGCGGTGCCGTCGTAGGCCGCGACCGTGGTGACCGGGCCGAACACCTCGTGCTCGTGCATGACCGCGCACCCGGCCGCGTCGGCGGTGGTGCGCACGACCGGCCCGACGAAGTAGCCGGTGCCGGCGGCCACGCCCACCGGCGAGATCGCGCCGACGCCGCCGTAGCCCTCGTCGGTGACCGCCGCGAGCCGCGCGATGCCGGCCGCGATGTCCTGGTGCTGGGCCGCGGTCGCGAGCGGGCCCATGCGCACGTCGTCGCGGGTCGGATCGCCGATCACGATCGTCGCCAGGCGCTCGCGCAGGGCGTCGAGCACGTCGGCGCGGCGCTCGGCCGGCACCATCACCCGGCGGATGGCGGTGCACTTCTGGCCGGTCTTCTGGGTCATGTCGCGGACCACGTCGGCCACGAACAGCCGGCCGGTCTCGCTGGCGAGGTCGACGTCGGGCGCCAGCACCGCGGCGTTGAGGCTGTCGGCCTCGATGTTGACGCGCACCGACTCGGCGACGATCCGCGGGTGGCTGCGCAGGGTCCGGGCGGTGCCCGACGAGCCGGTGAACGCCAGCACGTCGAAGCTGCCCAGGTGATCGATCAGATCGCCGGCCGGCCCGCACAGGAGCTGCAGGGTGCCGTCGGGCAGGAGCCCGGCGTCGGCCCACAGCTTGACCACGCGGTAGGTGACCAGGGCGGTCGCGGTCGCGGGCTTGCACAGGACCGGCATGCCGGCCAGGAACGCGCACGCCAGCTTCTCGCCGAGGCCCCAGGCCGGGAAGTTGAACGCGTTGACGAAGACCGCCACGCCCGGCCGCGGCACCCAGGCGTGCTGGCCCGACAGGCGCGCGGTGCGCCCGAGCTGCGCCGGGTCGCCGTCGGCCAGGATCCGGCGCTCGCCGAGGGTCTTGGCCAGCTCGGCGTAATGGGCCAGCGTGCCGCTGGCGCCGTCGAGGTCGAACTTGGCGTCGCCGCGGGTGTTGCCGCCGTTGGCCACGGCCAGGGCGATCAGCTCCTCGCGCGCGCCGTGCATGGCCTTGGCCAGGGCCGCCAGGCGCTCGCCGCGCTCGGCGAAGGTCATCGCCCGGAGCGTCGCGCCGCCGCGGTCGCGGGCGTAGGCCAGGGCCTGGCCCAGCGGGAGGTCGCGGCCGTGGACGGTCGCGAGCGGCGCCTCGGTCGTGGGGTTGACGAGCGTGGTGGCGGGACCGGTGCCGGGGTGCCAGGCGCCGGCCAGGTAGCTGGCCAAGATCTCCATCGGCGCGGACCATACACCGGGCCCGCCGTCCCGTCGTACGATGCGCCGCCGTGTCGTCGTCGATCTGGAACCGCTTGCTCGCCGGATTCGTGGCGATGATCATCGTCGTGCTCGGCGGCGCCACCGGCTACTGGTGGATCGGGAACCACCAGTGGCCGTGGATCGACTGCCTGTACATGACGATCATCACCGTCACGACGGTCGGCTACGGCGAGACCCTGCCGGGCATGGACCAGGCGCCGTACGCGCGCGGGTTCACGATGCTCCTGCTGGTGTTCGGCACCGGCGTCCTGGTGTACTTCGCGTCGATGATCACCGCCTTCGTCGTCGAGGGCGACCTGCGGAACGTGCTCAGCGCCCAGCGGATGAGGAAGAGGACTCGCGCCATGAAGGACCACTTCGTCGTGTGCGGCGCCGGCTCGACCGGCGGCCACATCATCACCGAGCTGCTCATCACCGGTCATCGCGTCGTCGCGATCGACACCAACGAGGTCGAGCTGCGCGAGCTCGCCGCCGCCCCCCCCAAGGCCGACTTCAGCTACGTCGTCGGCGACGCCACCGACGACGAGATCCTGGGCCAGGTCAACCTGGCCCAGGCCAAGGGGCTGGGCGCGGCGCTGTCGTCGGACAAGGACAACCTGTACCTGGTGGTCGCGACCCGCCAGATCACGCCCAACGCGCGGATCATCGCCCGGTGCTCGGAGCTGACCCACGTCGACAAGCTCAAGCGGGCCGGCGCCGACGCGGTGGTCTCGCCCAACTTCATCGGCGGCATGCGCATGGTGTCCGAGATGGTGCGGCCGTCGGTGGTGAAGTTCCTCGACGAGATGCTCCGGGACAAGAACGCGATCATGCGGATCGAGGAGGTCGTGATCATCGCCGGGGCCGACCTCGCGGGCACGACCCTGCGCGACGCTGACATCCGCGGCAAGCACGGGCTCAACGTGCTCGCGGTGCGGCCCGACCCCGGCGCCGGCTGGGAGTACAACCCCGCGCCCGAGCGCGTGCTGGTGGCGGGGACCACGGTGGTGGTGATGGGCTCGGCCGGGCAGGTCAAGGCGCTGCGCTCGCGCGCCGAGGTCTGAGCCGCACCGCGCCTGGTGGCCGGGACCACGGTCGTTGATGGGCTCGGCCGGGCAGGTCAAGGCGCTGCGGTCGCGCGCCGAGGCCTGATCTGCACCGCGACTGGTGGCCGGGACCACGGTCGTTGATGGGCTCGGCCGGGTAGGTCGAGGCGCTGCGGTCGCGCGCCGAGGACCGCGCTGCGCCGCGACCGCCGTCGGGCGCCGCGGTCGCGCGCTCGCTCGGCCGCGTGGACCTCGGCCGAGGAGGACCGCCGATCGGACCCAACGCGCGGCGGCCCTCGGCCATTCCCGGGCCGCGCCGGCAGGTAAGGGCCACGTAAGGGGTGAATCGCCCGGGCCGGTAGCCGTCGATCTGGACAGCCGTCCGCGTCAGGTTGATGTCATGAACGCCCGCTCCATCTTGATCGCGTCGCTCCTCGTCGCGGGCGCCGCGCCGGCCCGCGCCGGCGACCCGCTCGTCGACCTCCAGCACGAGTTCGCGGCCTGGACCGGCGCCGAGCTGGTGTTCGAGCGGGCCGGGCTGCCGGCCGGCCGCTGGTTCGAGCGGATGCCCGCGCTCGAGCGCGCCGCGCGCGTGGACGCGGCGCGCCTGCTGGTGGCTGAGGCCCGGCACTACCCGCGGGGGTGGCTCGGGCAGCGCGGGCTGGTGTCGGTCGGGGTGTTCGCCGGGCTGGCGTCGGACGCGGGCGACGGGTTCCGGCCCTGGGACGACGACCTCGGCGGGTATCGCTACTTCGGTCTGTGGAACGGCCGGGACGCGATCGCCGCGGCCTACTACACCGACGGGCAGCTGCCGCTGACCTTCCACCACGAGCTGTTCCACCACCTCGACGGCGTGAGCGGCTTCGCGGACGACGACGCGGCGTTCGCGGCCGCGGTCGCCGGCGCTGCCCGGTACCCGGCGCTGGCGCTCGCCGCCGCCGATCGCGCGGCGCTCGCGACCCGGGCCGGCGCGCCGCTGGCCGACGCGGTCGGTGACTACGCCGGCAAGAGCGCCGGCGAGGATCAGGCCGAGACCGCGCGCTGGTTGCACAGCCACCTGGCGACGGGGCTGTGGCAGGCCGCCGCCAAGCCCGAGCTGGCCGGCAGCCAGCGCATCCTGCATGTCCTGGCCGAGTACGCCGGCGCCGGCGCCGGCGGCCCCGACGCCGCGTACCTGGTCGACGTCGCGCTGGGGCGCGACCCGACCGCGCGCGCCCGGTCGACGTTCGCGACCGCGGCGGTCGCGGCCGAGCAGGACCTCCGCGATCGGATCGCCCCGCGCGGTCAGTACGTGGTGTGGGGGCGCGAGGAGGCCGACGGCGGCAACCCGACGCTGCGCGCCGACGTCCTGCGGTTCGCGACCGTGGCCACGGCGCTGGGCGCCCAGGCGGCGGCCGAGCGCGCGCCGACCCGCGCGCGCGCGGCGGCGGCGGCCCGGCTGCGCGCGCTGCTCGACGGCTACCGCGGCTACATCGCCGGCCGCTGGCGCATCTCGCCTGGCACCGCGACGACCTTCGACCGGGCCGCGGCGGCGATCGAGCGCGCCCTGGCCGCGCCGGCGCCGGCGGTCGCGCCGACCAACCCGTACCTGGCCAAGGTCGACGCCGCGATCGCCGACCGCGCCTGGCGCGCGGCCATCCGCGCGGTCCAGCCGGCGGTGGTCAAGCTCGGCGGCGGCTCGGGCGTGAACCTGGCCGGGGTCGGGCTGATCTTGACCGCGGCCCACGTGGTCGATGAGGTCGGCCGCGAGGTCACCGTCCGGTTTCCGGACGGTCGAGCGTTCGCGGGCGTGTGCACGCACCTCGACGCCGACCGCGACGTCGCGCTGGTGGCGCTGACCGGCGCCCGCGAGCTGCCGGTGGCGCACCTGGCCGCCGCCGCGCCCGCGGCCGGCGACGACGTCGTGGTGATCGGCCAGCCCGGCACCCGCACGCCCGACGGCGACGCCACCGGCTACCAGCCGTGGCACGTGTCGGTCGGGACGATCCGCGGCTTCCGGACCGGGAGCCGGACCGGTGAGCAACATCTGGGCCGGACCAAGCACGACGCCTGGACCTACTGGGGCCACTTCGGGCAGTCCGCTGTTCGATCGCGCCGGCCGCGTCGTCGCGCTGCACAACAGCTGGGACTCCGCCACCGCGATGCGTCACGCGGTCACGTGGGAGGCGATCGTTGCGTTTCTCGACGACAGCGGCGTCGCCGCGCGGTGATTTTGGCGACGCGATCGCGCGTTGCGAGCGCGCGGTGTTGGTAGTAGCGTCCGCGC
Source organism: Myxococcales bacterium (assembly GCA_016717005.1). NCBI lineage: Bacteria > Pseudomonadati > Myxococcota > Myxococcia > Myxococcales > Myxococcales bacterium. The sequence continues at coordinate 186,525 of JADJUF010000008.1, forward strand.
CATGACGACGCACGATCTCGACTCCACCGCGCGCGCCCTGGTGGCGCCTGGCAAGGGCATCCTCGCTGCCGACGAGAGCGCCGGCACCATCAAGAAGCGCTTCGACGGCATCAAGCTGGAGGCGACCGAGGAGAACGGGCGGCGCTACCGCGAGATGCTGTTCACCACCGCCGGCGCGGCCGAGCACATCAGCGGCGTCATCCTGTTCGACGCCACGATCCGCCAGGCGACCGCGGGCGGGCAGCGCTTCGTCGATCTGCTCACCAGCCAGGGCATCATCCCCGGCATCAAGGTCGACGCCGGCGTGATGGACCTGCCGGGCTGCCCCGGCGAGAAGATCAGCGCCGGCGCCGACGGCCTGCGCAAGCGCCTGGCCCAGTACCGCGAGCTGGGCGCGCGCTTCGCCAAGTGGCGCGCGGTCATCGACATCGCGCCCGGCATCCCGTCGGCCTTGTGCCTGCGCGCCAACGCCGAGGCGCTGGCCCACTACGCCGCGTGCTGCCAGGCCGAGGGCATCGTGCCGATCGTCGAGCCCGAGGTGCTGATGGACGGCGATCACGGCCTGGCGCGCTGCGAGGACGTGACCACCGAGACCCTGCACCAGGTCTTCGACGCGCTCTACGCGTACAAGGTCCGGCTCGAGGGCATGCTGCTCAAGCCCAACATGGTCATCGCCGGCGCCAAGTGCGTGCACCAGGACGCGGCCGACGTGATCGCCGAGGCCACGCTGCGCTGCTTCCGCCGCACCGTGCCCGCCGCCGTGCCCGGCATCGTGTTCTTGTCGGGCGGCCAGGCCGACGTCACCGCCACCGCGAACCTCGACGCGATCAACCGCCGCGGCCCGCACCCCTGGCCGATCAGCTTCTCGTACGGCCGCGCGCTCCAGGCCGCGTCGATCGCGACCTGGGCCGGCCAGGACGCCAACATCGCCGCCGGCCAGGCCGCGTACCTGCACCGCGCCAAGATGAACGGGCTCGCCGCCCGTGGCGCGTGGACCCAGGGCGCCGAGGGCTGAGCCCCGCCCGTCCGGACCGCGCGTCGAACACGTCCGAACAGGTCAGAACAGGTCGTCGACCGCGACCGCGAGGGCGGGCAGCGCCAGCGACGTGATCGTCGCGCCGCGCGCGAACACCTGGACCTCGCGGTAGGTCCGCTCGCGCGGATCGGGCTGGCCGTGGCGGTGGACCAGCTGCCGCTCGACGTCGACCACCCAGTACTCGGTCACCGCCGCCTCGGCGTAGATGCTGGCCTTCGGACCCAGATCCTTGCGCAACGAGTCCGACGCGACCTCGACCACCAGGTGCGCGGTCTCCGGATGGCGGCCCCGCGGCCAGGCGCCGCGCGCGTCGGTGACCGCCAGGTCCGGCTCGGGCTCGGACCGCGCCAGGGTCAACGGCAGCTGCGGCCGGACCTCGAGCGACGCGCCCTCGGTCACCTGGAACAGCCGCCGGCACAGCACCGTGATCACCTTCGCGTGCGGGATCCCCTGGGGACTCATCGCCACCATCACTCCCTCGAGCAGCTCCAGGCGCTCGTCCTCATCGAACACGCCGGCGTCGATCATCCGGTGGTACTCGGCCACCGACAGCGGCCGCTGCCAGCCAGGCTCGATGGGCACCGGGGTGAGCATGGGCCGATCCTAGCGCGGCGCGCGGTGGCCGACCACCGTCGCCGCCGGGTCCGGATACCGGACGACCTCCCTCGGGGCGGCGCGGGTGCGGTAAGCCTCACCTGCCATGGGCGAGTTCACCCACCTGCACGTCCACACCCAGTACAGCCTGCTCGACGGGGCCATCCGGGTGAAGGATCTGTTCCCGACCTTGAGGGCCCGCGGCATGGACACCGTGGCCGTGACCGATCACGGCAACATGTTCGGCGCGATCGACCTGTACACCGAGGCCAAGAACCACGACGTCAAGGTCATCTTCGGCTGCGAGACCTACGTCGCGGCGGCCGACCTGAAGGACCGCACCAACCGGCGCAACTACCACCTCGTGCTGCTGGCCGAGAACGCGACCGGCTACAAGAACCTGTCGTACCTCAACTCGATGGGCTACCTCGAGGGCTTCTACTACAACCCCCGGGTCGACAAGGCGCTCCTGCGCGAGCGCCACGAGGGCATCATCGCGATGAGCGCGTGCCTGGGCGGCGAGGTCGCGCAGACCCTGGCCAAGGGCTCGCTGGCCGAGGCCGAGGCGGTCGCGCGCGAGTACGACGACATCTTCGGCCACGGCAACTTCTTCCTCGAGCTGATGCCGACCAAGACGCCCGAGCAGCAGGAGCTCAACGAGGCGCTGGTCAAGATGGGCGCCAAGCTGAACATCCCGCTGGTCGCGACCAACGACTGCCACTACGTCGACCGCGCCGACGCCGCCGCCCACGAGGTGCTGATGGCGATCCAGACCGGCAAGAGCCTCACCGACGAGAAGCGGATGAAGCACACGGTCGACAGCTACTTCCTCAAGTCGCCGGCCGAGATGAACGCCGACCTCGGCCACGTGCCGCAGGCGCTCGAGCACACGGTCGAGATCGCCAAGCGCTGCAACGTCAAGCTCGACCTCGGCAAGACCTTCCTGCCCAAGTACGGCGTGCCCGAGGGCCACACCCTCGACAGCTACATCGGCGAGGTCGCCGGGGCCGGGCTCGAGCGGCGCTTCGCGTTCCTCAAGGCCCGCGGGCGCGCGTTCGACGTCGATCAGTACCGGGCCCGGCTCGCGGTCGAGCTCGGCGTCATCCAGAAGATGGGGTTCTCGGGCTACTTCCTGATCGTCTGGGACTTCATCAACTGGGCCAAGCAGCACGGCATCCCGGTCGGCCCCGGCCGCGGCTCCGGCGCCGGGTCGCTGGTCGCGTACTCGATGGGCATCACCGACATCGACCCGATCGAGTTCAAGCTGCTGTTCGAGCGGTTCCTGAACCCCGAGCGCATCTCGATGCCGGACTTCGACGTCGACTTCTGCATGAACCGGCGCGACGAGGTCATCAAGTACGTCCAGGAGAAGTACGGCCGCGAGCGCGTCGCGCAGATCGCGACGTTCCACCAGCTCAAGGCCCGCGGGGTCATCCGCGACATCGCCCGGGCCATGGACATCCCGTTCGCCGAGGCCGACCGGCTCGCCAAGCTGGTGCCCGAGCCGGTCGCCGGCAAGACCCCGCCGGTCAAGGAGGCGATCGAGAACACGCCCGAGCTCAAGGCGCTCTACAACGATAGCCCGATGCACCGGCAGCTGCTCGACATCGCCGCGCGCTCGAGGGCCTCAACCGCCACGCCGGCATGCACGCCGCCGGCGTCGTGATCTCCGAGCTGCCGGTCTGGGAGTACGTGCCGTGCTTCCGCGGCCAGAACGGCGAGATCGTCACCCAGTTCGCGATGAAGGAGGTCGAGAAGGCCGGGCTGGTGAAGTTCGACTTCCTCGGCCTCAAGACGCTGACGGTGATCCAGACCGCGGTGCGGCTGATCAACGAGCAGCGCGGCCCCGCGGTCGAGCAGTTCGACATCGCGCTGATCCCCGACGACGACGCCGGCGTCTACAAGATGATCTCGCGCGGCGACACCACCGGCGTGTTCCAGCTCGAGTCGAGCGGCTTCCGCGAGATCCTGAAGAAGCTCAAGCCCGACTGCCTCGAGGACATCGTCGCGGCCGTGGCGCTGTACCGCCCGGGCCCGCTCGAGGGCGGCATGGTCGACGACTTCATCGACCGCAAGCACGGCCGCAAGAAGGTCGAGTACCCGCACCCGTGGCTCGAGGTGGTGCTCAAGGACACCTACGGCGTCATCGTCTACCAGGAGCAGGTGATGCAGATCGCCCAGGTCCTGGGCGGGTACTCGCTCGGCCGCGCCGATCTGCTCCGCCGCGCGATGGGCAAGAAGTCCAAGGAGGTCATGGACAAGGAGAAGGCCGGCTTCGTCGACGGCGCCAAGGGCAAGGGCGTCGACGAGAAGATCGCCGACTCGGTGTTCGAGCTGATGGCGTTCTTCGCCGGCTACGGCTTCAACCGGTCGCACTCGGCGGCCTACGGCTGGGTCACGTACCAGACCGCGTACCTCAAGCACCACTACCCGCACGAGTTCATGGCGGGGTTGATGTCGTGCGACGCCGACAACATCGACAACATCGTCAAGTTCATCGGCGAGGCCCGGGCCATGGGCCTGACCGTCGAGCGGCCCGACGTCGACGAGAGCGCCGCCGACTTCACCGTGACGCCGCGGCCGGGCGCGCTCGCCGACAAGGTCATCCGGTTCGGGCTGGGCGCGGTCAAGGGCGTCGGCGCGACCGCGGTCGACGCCGTGCTCGAGGCCCGCAAGGACGGCGGCGGGTTCGCGTCGATCTTCGACCTCGGCCGGCGGGTCGACACCCAGAAGTGCAACCGCCGGGTGCTCGAGCAGCTGATCAAGAGCGGCGCCTTCGACGGCCCGATCGCCGGCGGGCGGCACCGGGCCGGGCTCCTGGCCGCGCTCGACGGCGCGCTCGAGCAGGGCGCGGCCGAGCAGCGCGATCGCAAGAGCGGCCAGACCTCGCTGTTCGGGCTGATCGCCGCGCCGACCCCGGCGCCGGGCGCGGCGCCCCAGGGCGAGACCTACCCGGCGGTCGAGCCGTGGCCGGCCAAGCAGCTGCTGGCGTTCGAGAAGGAGGCGCTGGGCTTCTACATCTCGGGCCACCCGCTCGATCGCTACCGCGACGACCTCGCGCGCTACGCCAGCGCCACCACCAGCGACTTCATCGAGGGCCGGCGCTCGGCCGGCGAGGCGGCGGTCGGCGGCGTGGTCTCGCAGTACCGCGAGATGATCACCAAGAAGGGCGACAAGATGGCCCGGTTCGTCCTCGAGGACCAGGCCGGGACGCTCGAGGTGGTGTGCTTCCCCAAGACCTTCGAGAAGGTCCGCCACGTGCTGGTGTGCGACGAGCCGATCCTGTGCTCGGGCAAGGCGGTCAACGAGGGCACCGCCGAGGAGGCCCAGTGGAAGATCTTGCTCGAGGACGCCCAGCAGATCGGCGAGCTGCGCAAGGCCAAGACCACGAAGGTGTTCATCGACCTCAACGCCGACAGCGTCACCCGTGAGCAGATCGGCGAGCTGCGCGAGATCCTGCTGGGCGCGCCGCGCGGCGCCTGCCAGGCGATCGTCCGCCTCGCGATCCCGACCCGCAGCCAGTCGGTCATCCCGCTGGGCGATCGCTGGATGGTGAGCCCGTCCGACGAGCTCATGACCCGGCTCGAGCGGGTGTTCGGCGAGCGGGTCGCGACCTTGGCGTAGCGGGGCGGGGGGGGGCGGGGGGCGCGTCGACCAGCCGTGAGCCGCCCGTTCGGCGCGCTACCGATCGGGGTCGGTGAAGCTGGCGCGGTCGGGCAGGGTGTCCTCGAACGCGAAGTAGAGGAGGCTCGAGCTGGTCGGCGGGAGGCTCCGGTAGCGCAGCATCGCGCGCTGCTTGCAGGTGTACTTGAAGAGCTTGGTCCACTCGCCGCCGGTCGCGCCCCAGGACTCCGCGGCGAAGTGCTGGATGACCTCGGTGCTCGCGACCGGCCGCCCGCCCATCGAGCGGACGAAGTCGACGATGCGCTGCACGACCTCCTTGCCCGTGTCCGACAGCCCCAGCTTGCGGGCCGCCTCGTCGCACGCCTTGACCGTCACGTTGTGCGCCGGCAGCAACCACTCGTCGTTCGCGAGCACGTACTGCCGTCCGTTGATCTCGAGCTCGGTTCGCATCGTGGCAGGACTCCTTGCGTGGCCGCCATGCACCGCCCGGTCGGGTCCGGGCTGTGGCGCAGGCGGCTGCGATCGTACGCCTCGCGCGGGGCTCGGCGGCGCTGGAGTCGCGGAATCCGACCGTTGCCCGTCGCCGGGCGATCGCCCTGGCGACGAGGGGCCTGCCCTGGGCTGGGGTCCTTTCGCCGGCGAGCGGTCGGCGACCGGCCGCCCGCACGCCGTGGCTGCTACGATGAGGCGCATGGTGCGTCGTGACGAGCACATGCCGATGCGACGCGCGTGGGTTGTCGCGGTGCTCGCCGTGGCTTGCAGCGATGCCAGGGAGCAATGGCCGGATCCCCGTCGGCACGTCGCCCGCGATGCAGCCCCCATCGACTCGCCGGCGGTGGCGATCGATGCCGGGGTTCCGCTCGATCCGACCGGGATGGTGCTGGTGCCGGCGGGCGAGTATCTGATCGGACGCACCGGCGAGGACGCGTTCGGAGCACCACTACAAGCCGTGACCCTCCAAGGGTTCTACATCGACAAGACCGAGGTCACCGTGGCCGCCTACGGGCGGTGTGTGGCCGCGGGCGCGTGCACGGTGCCGGGCGTCGATGACAGCTGTCCGGCGCAATCCGGGAACTGGGGCAAGCCCGATCGCGCCGATCATCCAGTCAACTGTGTGTCCTTCGCGCAGGCCCTGACGTATTGCAACTGGCTGGGCAAGCGCCTGCCGGCGAACGACGAGTGGGAGAAGGCAGCCCGCGGCACCGACGGGCGCACGTACCCGTGGGGCGAGCAGACCCCATCGTGCAAGCGCGCGGTCATCAAGGGCTGCACCCGTGGCATCACCGCGCCGGTCGGCTCTCGCCCCGCCGGCGCGAGCCCCTACGGCCTGCTCGACATGGCCGGCAACGTGCGCGAGATCGCGCTCTCGAAGAACCTGCTGCGCTACCAGATGGATCGGCTCCCGATCACAGTGGCCGGGCTCGAGCCGATCGCGGAAAACGGCGCTGCGCGGGGCGGTGACGTTGATGCGCACGCCACCGATTCCGCGTTCAAGGTGTGGGCGACCGAAAATCACGGCGTGGCCGACTGGGTTGGGTTCCGGTGTGCGGCGTCTGTGCCAGGGGTGACCGGTCCTTGATCGCTACTGCAGCTGGCGCAGCGGGCGGCTGTCCAGGTACTGCCACAGCGCGACCTCGCCGCCGGCCCGCGCGACGTGGTCGTCGACGCCATCCACCTGGCGTGCGCCGTCAGCGGACTGACGCAGAACGATGGCGCCGCTGTCGTGGGCGCGGATCAGCCGGATCTCGACGACCCAACCGCGCATCTCCGATAGATGCTTCGCGTAGGCGTGGTCCTGCATGGTCTGGGACATGTCGTCGGAGCCGTAGCGCCCGAAGTCGATCTCCGAGAGCACCATCGAATACCCCGCGCCGTATCGGTTCGGCACATCGAAGTTGACGCTCCCACTGACACGCAGCTTGCGCCGCTCGGCCTGCGTGTCGCGCCCGACGACCTCGCCGTCGGCGATGCCGGTCGCGCGATATCGCAGGTAGCGGTCGAGGAGCTGCGCGAACCCCGCGTCGAGTCGCGCGGGCACGTCGGTCGCTGCAGCGGCGAGGAGCTTCACCGCTTCAGCCATGCGGTTCATGGTGCGGTGGTAGTTGGCGACGTTGTCCCGGGCTTCGTCGTAACTTCGCTTTCCGTAGTCGTCAGGTCTGGTTGCGGCGCCAAGATCTCGCCGCACGTCGGCGTCAGCGCTTCGCGTCAGCGCTTCGCGTGCGCTCGCGAACTGCGTTAGCAGGCTGCCGTACTGGCGAAACAGCGCGCGGCTCGCTGCCCCCGCGTGTCCACTTGCGAGCGCGCCGACGGTCCCGAGGCGGGCCTGCAGCCCGTCGATCTCTGCGTTGAGCTGGCCTGCGGCGTGGACGTCGTATGCGAGCTGGAGCGTCTTCGAGATCGCCATCGTCACCGGATGCCGATCCGCGGCCGCGTCCACCACCTCGGTGAGCAGGAACTTCGCGGCCTCCTCGTCGGGGTTGGCGCGGATGCTGCCGAGCGCCGCGATCCCTTCCTGGCTCAGCCACGTCACGACGCGCTGCTGGAGCGACGCGCCGGCGCTGGCGATCGTGTTCGCGAACCGCGCCACGGCCTCGTCCGCGTGCGGAATCAAGGCCTGGTAGTTCATCGGCACCGTCGAGATCGCATCCGCGGCGCGGTCTCGCAAGTGACGTCGCTGTGCCACGGTGTGCGGCTCCTGGGCCTCGGGGAGCTCCTCGATCGAGGGCGGGCGCAGCGGATCTCGGGCGGCATCTTCCTCGGCGGTGCCTGCGATCTTCATCGCATCGCCGCCGAGGGCGATGCGCAGCGGAGCTTGGTCGCCGTAGCGCAAGACCAGCACGCCGGCGTGATGCCCGCTGCGGGTGGGCTCGAAGCCAACGGGCAGCACTTCGCTGGGCTGGTTCTTGCGTTCGGCGCGCACGAACAACGGGTCGCGCGGCACCGAGAAGGAACCGCTCTCCTCGACCGAGACGTCGACGCGCACAGTGTCCTCGTTTGGATTGGTGATCGTCACCGCCTGTGGCAGCACCGGTCGTCCGACCACCGCGGCGAACTGCAGCTGGTGTGTGTCGACGTGGAGGGGGACGGGGACGTGCACGGGCGGGGCGGCGGCGGGTTCGGGCGGTGGCGTGGGGGCCGCAGCCGGTGCCTTCGGCTGCCGCGTGGCGCCATCGTCTTCGTCCGGTGCGGCGGCGGCCGTGGCCGGCGCCGCTGGTGCGGATGCTGGCAGCGGTCGCAGTTGCGCCGAGGCGGCGACGAAGAACTGGAAGGACTCGCCGAGATCGGTCGTCAGCTCGACCAGGCCGCTGTGGTCGCCGACGGCATGGGGCTCGAACGTGACCAGCACGATCGCGTAACCTCCTGGTGCGATGGTGTCCGTTGCTCCAGTGCCCCGCTCGCGCTCCGCCACGCGCGCCGAAAGCGCCGACGAACCACCGACGCGCACCCGGGCGATGCCGACCGGGTCGTCGCCGACGTTGTAGATGTAGGCCGGAACCTGCCTGCGATCGCCGACGATTCCCTCGCCGATCTCCAGCCTCGCATCGAACTCCAGGCGCGTCGGCGCGTTGTCGAGCGTGGCGCCGTCACCATCGCTGGCGCGGGTCGCCGCGCCCGCGCCATCGACCAGCGCGATCACGGACTGCGTGAAGTGGTTGCCGCGCTCGGCCTGGAGGGCCTGGAGGGCCTCACCACGGTGTGCCTCGGGCATCGCCCGAAGTCGGTCCGCGACGACATCGGCGGAGCCACTCGCGACGTTGGTCCCGCGCTGGGGCAACCCCGCGTCGAGGTGGGCGGCCGGCGACGGAGTCTGCATGCTGCCCGACGTGAGCGCAGCTCCCGAGCCTTCCTCGATCGAACGTTCACCTGACATGGTGAGGATTGTACGGCCGGAACTGGCCGAACCTTCCTTGCGAGGGCGACGACAATGCGTCGCATCGAGACGGGCGACCTTTGTCGCGGACCTCGCCTGGCCGGACCGGTCGTGCGGCGCGGGTCACGGGCGACAGGAGATGTCGCGAGAAATGTGCTTGTGTGCGACGACGGCTTCGTTACGATGCGCGAGCCGGATCGGGGGAGCCCCGGCCCAGGAGACGTACATGCCAGCACGCAGCCCGCTTCATCTTGTCCTGTCCCTGATCGCCGCCGCCGGGCTGGCCTCGATGGTCGCGTGCGCCGCAGGCGCCGAGGGCACCGGCGGCGATGGCGATCCCATCGACGCGCGCCGCATCGACGGGCCGAACAACCCGAACCCCGACGCCGCGACCGCGGACGCGCGCCTCATCGATGCGCCGGGCCAGCCGATCGACGCCCCGGTCAGCCTGCCGGACGCGCCCGTCGGCTTGCCAGACGGCGGGATTCCTGGAACCTGCACGACCAACGCCGACTGCACCGTCGCTGGAGAGTGTTGCTTCGTGATCGCGTGCACGCCCGGCGTACCGCTCCCGCCCCCGATCAACTGCCTGCCCAACTGATCTTCGCTGATCGAGCTGCGGTGGCGAGCGTGAGTCGCCACGATCGCGGTGGTCGCAGACCGGGGCGTCTGCATTCCGGCGGGCCCTCGCGGATTTCAGTCCAGGCCGAGCTTCTCGAGGTCGTCGTCGTCGAGGCCGAAGTAGTGGGCGGTCTCGTGCAGGACGGTGATCCGGACCTCCTCGGCGATGGCCTCGGGGTCGCCGCCGCCGGCGCGCTCGAGGTTCTTGCGGTAGAGGTGGATCGTCGTGATCGTCGGGACGCCGCCGACGGCGGACTGCTCGGACAGGGGCGTGCCCTCGAACAGCCCGAGCAGGCGCGGATCGACGCCGTCCTCGACCAGGTGGTCCGAGGGCAGATCGTCGATCATGATCGGCACGTCGGCCAGGCGCGCGCGGACGTCCTCGGGGAGCTCCTCGAACGCGGCGGCCGCGAGCTGCTCGAGGTCGTCGTCGGCGACCACCGGCTGCCACGGCTCGGCGCGATCGCGCGCCAGCACCTCGCGCCAGGCGGCCACCATGCCGGCCTTGTCGCCCTTGGCCTCGCGCGCGGCGCCGATGAGGTGCCAGGCGTGGGCGGTGTGCTCGTCCTCGGTCGAGGTCAGCCGCCGCAGCCACAGCTCGGCGGTGGTCGGATCCTCGGCGGTCAGGAGCGCGTTGGCGACGTCGAGGATGATGTCGGGGTCGTCGATGGCCGAGCTCGACAGCTCGCCCAGAACCTCGCGGGCCTCGCCGGCGCGGTCGGTCGCGCACAGGCCGTCGGCGAGCAGCAGCACCGCCGCGACCAGGTCGCCCTCGTCCTCGACCAGGTCGGCGGCCTTGCGCGCCAGCTCGACCGCGGCGTCGGGATCGATCCCGAGGCCGATGTCGGCGGCGCACAGGAGGCCGTGGACGTGCTCGGGGTGGGCCGCGACGATCTCCTGGGCGATCGCGTAGCCGGCCTCGAGATCGCCCTCGAGCGCGGTGAGCTGCGCGTCGAGGCACATGACGTCGGGGTTGCGGCGATCGACGCGCGCGGCCAGCGCGTGCTTGGCGCGCGCCCCTTCGAGATCTCCCTCGTCGAGACAGTCGTGGGCGGCGTCGATCAGGGCGGGCAGGCGCTCGGTGCGTGACACCGGCGGACCTAACCACACCCGCGGCCGCTTGCCCACCAGGGAACGCCGGGTTCGCCTCGCGCGTTGGACCGGCATGGCCCACGTCGGTCTCGGGTTTGCTGCGCTCGGCGGCGGCGGCTATCGTCGCGGCATGTCACGTCATGTGTCCCTGGTCGCGCGCGCGCTGGCGCTGGTGGTGGCCTGCCTGGTCCTGGCCGGCTGCCCCAAGTCGACCCGCCGCACGCTGGTGCCGCAGGTGCCCACCACCGGCGACGCCGCCGCCCGGCAGCGGTTCCTGGCCGCGCGCGAGGAGTTCCTGCGCTCGGGGGGCCAGACCGACGAGTTCCGGGCCATCGCCGACGAGTTCGCCGGCGACCCGGTCGAGCCGTTCGCGCTGCTCTTCGCCGGCGTCGCGGCCCAGCAGGCCGGCGAGGCCGCCGGCGCGGTCGCCAGCCTCGAGAAGCTCCTGGCCAAGCCCGACCTCGAGGCCGGCCTGCGCCGCCGCGGCGAGCTCTACCTGGGCCTGGCGACGAGCTACCTGGGCGACGGCGACCGCGCGGTGCCCCTGCTGGCCGGCAGCGAGGGCGCGATCGAGAACGACGCCGAGCGCGGCGAGTGGCTGGCGGCGCAGGTGCACGCGCACCTGGCGTCGGCGCGCCCGCTGACGGCGCTGCCGTGGATGGACAAGTTCTGGTCCAAGGCCAGCGCGGCCGAGCGCGGGTACGTGCTCGCGCGCGGCGCCGAGGTGGTCGCGGCGGCGCCCGGCGCCGACGTGGCGGCGGCCTGGGCGGCGGCCGGCGAGGGCCGGGTCGCGGTCGTGCTCCTGGCCGAGCGGGTCGCGGTCGACCTGGCGGCGACCGGCGACAGCGCCGGGGCCACCAGCGCGCGCAAGCACGGCGCCGACGCCCGCCGCGCGCTCGATCTGCCCGACCTGGGCCCGCCGGTCACCGCCGACGCCGCCCCGGTCGCGCCCGGTCGGCTGGGCGCGATCGTCGCGCAGTCCGGCAAGCAGGCCCGCATCGGCGAGCAGATCGCCCGGGGCCTGCACGTCGGCGCGATCAGCCTCGGCGCGCTGGCGCCGGCGATCACGATCGTCGACGCCGAGGGCGGCCAGGCCGCGACGGCGGTGGCCACGCTCGCGAACGGCGAGGCGCTGGCGATCATCGGCCCGGCCGACGGCGCGTCGGTCGACGCGGCGAGCGCGGCCGCCAGCGACGCCGGCGTGCCGCTGCTGTCGTTGTCGCCGCGGCCCGAGGAGCGCAGCGGCGGCGGGCGCTGGGTGTTCCATGTCATGCACTCGGCCGAGGCCCGGGCGCGCAGCCTGGCGCGGCGCGCCCACGCCGACGGCGTCCGCACCTTCGCGGTGCTGCGCCCCGAGAGCGGCTACGGCGCCGCGGTCGCGCGGGCGTTCGCCGAGCAGGTGGCGGCCCAGGGCGACGCGCTGGTCGTCGAGGTCTCGTACAAGGCCGACACCCGGTCGTTCGCCGGGATCGTCAAGAAGCTCGGCGGCGGCTGGCAGGCGGTGTTCGTGCCTGACACCGCCGACCGGGTCGAGCTGGTGGCGCCCGCGCTGGCGGCGGCCGGGATGCTCGCGCGCCCGGCCGGGGCCAAGAAGGTCAAGGGCGGCCGGCCGATCGTGCTGCTGTCGACGGTCGAGGGCGCCGGCGACGACTACCTGCGCGAGGCCGGGCGCTACAGCGAGGGCGCGCTCCTGGCGCCGGGCTACTTCCCGGGGGCCATCGACGAGCGCGGCCTCGAGTTCGAGCGGCAGTACCAGCTGGCGATCGGCAAGCCGCCGACCGCGGTCGACGCCTACGCCTACGACGCGGTCCGCGCGCTGGCCGCGCTCGGGGCCGGCAGCCGCGACGAGCTGGCCCGGCGCCTGGCCTCGGCCCGGGTCGACGGGGTGACCGGCGCGATCGGGTTCGACGCCGAGCACCGCCGCAGCGACGACGGCGTGGTCTACGTGGTCGAGGTCGACGGCGGCGGCGTGGTCGTGCGCGCGATCCGTTGACCGCGCGCGCCGGGGCCGGCTACACCGCGCCCATGAGCTTCGACCCCGGCAACCGACTGATCGTCGCGCTCGATGTGCCGGACGCCGCCGCGGCGAGCGCGCTGGCGGCGCGGGTCGGCGCGGCCGCGTCGTGGGTCAAGGTCGGCCTCGAGCTGTTCATCGCCGAGGGGCCGGCCGTGGTCGCGGCGGCGCGCGCGGCCGGCCACCGGGTCATGCTCGACCTCAAGCTGCACGACATCCCCGAGACGGTCGGCCGGGCGATGACCCAGGCCGCGCGCCTCGGCGCCGAGCTGGTCACGGTCCACGCCGGCGGCGGCCGCGCGATGCTGACGGCGGCGGTCGCGGCCACCGCGGGCACGCCGGCCCGGGTGCTCGCGGTCACCGTGCTGACCTCGATGGCCGACGGGGACCTCGACGACATCGGCGCCCACGGCCCGGTCGCGGCGCTGGTGGCGCGGCGCGCCGCGCTGGCCGCCGCCGCCGGCTGCCACGGCGTGGTCGCGTCGGCGCAGGAGGCGCGCGCGATCCGCGCGGCGGCCCCGGCCGGCTTCTTGATCGTCACCCCCGGCATCCGCCCGGCCGGCGCGGCCGCGGGCGATCAGCAGCGGATCGCGACGCCGGCGTCGGCGCGCCGCGACGGCAGCGACCTGATCGTCGTGGGGCGACCGATCCGCGACGCCGCCGATCCCGCGGCCGCGGCCCGGGCCATCGTCGCCGAGCTCGAGGCGGCGTCGTGACCGACCGCCTGGTCTACGGCGTCGGGCCGGTGCGCGAGCTGGTCGCGGCGCGGCCGCGCGCGATCACCGTGCTCTACGCGGCGCGCGAGCGCGCCGAGGCCAAGGGCAAGGACCCGGTGGTCGGCGTCGTCGACAGCGCCCGCCACCAGCACGTGCAGGTCGAGCTGCGGCCGCTGCGCGAGCTCGACAAGCTGGCGCCCGCGGGCGCGCGCCACCAGGGCGTGATCGCGGTGACCGGCGAGTTCCGCTACGCCGAGCTCGAGGCGCTGTGCGCGCCGGGGCCGACGCCGCCGCTGGTGGTGGTGCTCGACGGCCTCCAGGATCCGCACAACCTCGGCGCGATCGTGCGCTCGGCGTACCTGTTCGGCGCGACCGGCGTGGTCATCCCCGAGCACCGCGCGACCGAGGTGACCGCGACCGCGACCAAGGCCTCGGCCGGCGCGACCGAGCTGATCGGCATCGCGCGCGTGCCCAACCTGGTGCGCGCGCTCGAGCAGCTCAAGGCCGCGGGGTTGTGGGCGTGCGCGGTGGCGGCGGTGCCCGAGGCACGCCCGATCGCGTCGCTCGATCTGCGCGGCCCGCTGGCGCTGGTGGTCGGCGCCGAGGGCGAGGGCGTCCGACCGCTGGTCGCGCGCACCTGCGATCTGCACGCGCTGATCCCGATGGCGGCGACCGGCGTCGGCTCGCTCAACGCCTCGGTCGCGGCCGGCGTGGCGCTGTACGAGGTCGCGCGCCAGCGCGGCGCGGGTCGACCCAGCTGACCCGTGGCACGGGGCGGGGCCGGGCTCAGGTCACCGCGACGGCCTGCACGCGTCGTGCGTGAGGGTCAGGGCAGCGTGACCGGCTGCGCGGTCGCGAAGTCGCGATGCCCGGCGAGGCCGATGGCGCCGTAGCGGCCGTTGCCCCAGCACCAGAGCTCGCCGGTCGCGGTCAGCGCGCAGCCGTGGCTCCAGCCGAGGCTGACCGCGCTGAAGCCGGTGCCGATCGCCGTCGGGCTGGTGACGTCCCCGGGATCGCGATCGAGCCCCGCCTGGTAGCTGTCCTCGTCGTTGGCGCCCCAGCACTCGAGCGACCCGCCGCGCACGCCGCACGAGGTGTCACTGCCGGCCGCCACCGCCGACCAGTCGACGGCGGTGCCCTGGCGGCGCGGGGAGGGCGAGCCCGAGGCGAGCGGGCTGCCCTGATGGCGAGCGTTGTCGCCCCAGCAGAACAGCGCGCCGACCTCGACGCCGCTGGTGACCGCGCACACGTGATCGCCGAACGCCGCCGGCGCGATCGCGCTGAACGTGAAGCCGGGGATCGCGACCGGCCCCGACTGCGCCGATGCGCCGGTGCCGAGCTGGCCCTGGTCGCCGCCGCCCCAGCACAGCGCGACGCCCCCGCGCAGGCCGCAGCCGAAGTTGGCGCCGAGCCCGGGCGAGGTCCACAGGGGCGAGCCGTCCACGGGCTGCGCGTCACCCTGGTTGGCCACCGTCGGCAGGCCCAGGCGGTTGCCCGCGTTCTCACCCCAGGCGAACAGTCCGCTGGGGCCCGCCGCCTGGGAGCCGTGGTCGGCGAGCGCGAGCTCGCTCGCGTGCAGCGCGCCGCCGCCATCGGAGACCACGGTCGGGGGGAGGACACCGCCGGCGACCGAGCCGTTGCCGACCCGCCCGTAGGTGGCCTCGCCCCAGCAGCTGACCGTGCCGTCGAGGGCGACCGCGCAGGCGTGCTCGCTGCCGACCGCGACGTCGAGCGCCGGGCCGACGTCGGGCAGCAGCGTGGGCGTCTCGAGCAGCGCCGCGGGGCCAGGCTGGTTCCAGCCGCCGAAGTTCTGGCCCCAGCAATAGACCCGCTGATCCGCCATCGCGATCGCGCAGGTCGCGTCCTTGCCGGTGGCGACCGTGCGCCACACGCCGGGCACCTGGACCCGGACGTGGGCGGTCGCGGTCGTGCCCTGGCCGAGCTGGCCGTCGCTGTTCTTGCCCCAGCAACGGATCGAGCCGTCCACGAGCGCGGCGCAGTGGAACCGCGTGCCCGAGGCCAGGCGCTCGACGCCGGGTGCGCCCTGGACCGGTCCACCGTAGGTGCGCCGGTACGCGAACGAACCGTCCCCGAGCTCGCCGTCGCTGCCGTCACCGAAGCATCGCGTGGTCGTGCCGTCGCTGGCGCACGCGCCGTCGCGCGCTGCGCTGAGCGCCGAGACGCCGCTCAGGCCGCTGGGCAGGGCCGAGACCGGGGCCGGATGGGCGGCGTCGTTGTAGTACCCCCAGCACGAGAGCCCGCTCGTGGTCGTGATCGCGCACGAGTAGGTGTCGCCGATCGCGACCCGCGCGGCCCCGGCGAGCACGGTCACGTCGGTCGGCTCGTCGTTGTCGACGCCGGTGACCGCGCGCCCGAGCATCCCGTTGGCGTTCTCGCCCCAGCAGTACACGGCATGGTCGCTGGCGACCGCGCAGGTGTGGTTGACGCCGCAGGCGACGTCGGTCCAGGTGCGGGATCCGGCGGTCAGCACCTCGGCGGCGGCCGCCCGCTGGCCGCCGTCGCCGGCGGGGCCGTCGCCGAGCTGGCCGTAGGCGTCCGAGCCCCAGCACATGAGCGCGCCGGCGACGATCGCGCACGAGTGCGCGGCGCCGGTGCACAGCGCCGTGGCCCCGGTCAGCGCGGCGCCCGCGCCATCTTTGACCTGGCTCGGCGTCGACGACATGCTGACCATCGCGCCGGTCTGGCCCGACGTGTTCGAGCCGAAGCACCAGACCACGCCGGCGCGGATGCCACAGGTATGGTTCTGGCCCGCCGCGACGTGCTCCCAGTCGGTGGCGCTGCCAACGACGATCGGGGTGCCGGTGCGTTTGATCGACAGCGTGACGCCGAGCTGGCCGCGGCGGTTGTCGCCCCAGCACGCGAGCACGCCCGCGCGGATGGCGCAGGCGTGGCGGTTGCCGGCCGCGAGATCCTCGATCGGCGACGGCGGCATGGCGTCGATCTCGCGGGCGTCGTCGCCCGGCGCGTCGGGATCGCCGGCGTCGGGCGCGGGCGCGTCGTCGCCGCCGCACGCGAACGTGTCGCCGCCGCCGTGGCAGAAGCCGTCGGATCCGCACGTCAGCGCTGCCGGGCACCCGCTGGCTGGCGTGCACGCGAGCTGGCACTCGCCCGGATTCGGGCGGTAGCAGCCGGTGGCCATCACGGCGACGGCGAGCGCCAGCGTGGCGAGGGTACGTCCGCGCGCGGCGCCGGGCATCGGCTCATCGTGCCACACCGCGCGCGGGCCGACGATCGCGGCGCGGTTCGTTCGCGGGCGGTGATGTAGGCGGGTGTCCGCCAGCGGGTGATCGCCGGCGCCGTGCCGAGCGCCGCGACCGCGCGCGTGCTGATCGCGTATGATCACCCGGGCATGGTGAGCCGCACGACGCCGGGCGCCGACCAGGACACCGACGCCAACACCGACATCGACGGCGGGCCGTTCGCCGCGCCGCTCATGCCCGGCACGATGGTCGGCGAGTACCGGGTCGAGGCCAAGATCGGCGAGGGCGGCATGGGCACGGTCTACGGCGCCGTGCACCCGGTCATCGGCAAGAAGGCGGCGATCAAGCTGCTGCGCGCCGAGCTGTCGATGAACCCCGAGGCGGTCGAGCGGTTCCTCGGCGAGGCGCGCGCGGTCAACCAGATCGGGCACCCCAACATCGTCGACGTGTTCAGCTTCGGGGCGCTGCCGGACGGGCGCCGCTACTTCGCGATGGAGTGGCTGCGCGGCGAGTCGCTGGCCGCGCGGATCGATCGCGACGGCGGCCTCGTGCTCGCGGAGGCGCTGCCGATCCTCGAGCAGGTCGTCGCGGCGCTCGCGGCCGCCCACGAACGCGGCATCGTCCACCGCGACCTCAAGCCCGACAACGTGTTCCTGTGCGAGGTCCGCGGCGAGGCGCCGCGCGTGAAGCTGCTCGACTTCGGCATCGCCAAGCTGGTCGGCGAGCCGCTGGGGATCAAGCGCACCAAGACCGGCGCGCTCATGGGCACGCCCGGCTACATCGCGCCCGAGCAGGCGCGCGGCGAGGACATCGACGCGCGCGCCGACGTCTACGCGCTCGGCTGCATGACCTTCGAGGTCCTCACCGGCCGGCTGCCGTTCGTGTCCGAGAGCGCGATGGTGGTGATCACCAAGCACCTGACCGAAGATCCGCCGGCGCCGTCGAGCGTCGACGGCTTCGACGATCTGCCGCCCGAGGTCGACGGGCTGGTGCTGTCGATGCTGGCCAAGGATCGGGACGCGCGCCCCGGCCTCGACGACATCCGCACGCGGCTGACGGCGTTCGGCCGAGCCGAGACGCGGCTCGGCGCCGGCGGCGCGCGGCCACGGCGGGCCAAGGGCATCTCGCGCGCGCCGACCGCGGCGCCGGCGGCGGGGGCCGTCGGTGCGACCGGCGTGATCGTCGCCGCCGTGCCGGTGTCTCCGGACGTCACGCTCGCGCCGCGCCCGACGCGCGGGGCTGAGCTGAGCGGCGGCGGGACGGCCGCGGCCCGGCCCAGCCGCGGCCGCTGGATCGTCGCCGGGCTCGTGCTCGCGGCGGCGGTCGCGGCGGTCGTCGGCCTCACGGCGGGTGGCAGCTCCGGCGCCGGCGCGGCGAGCCCCGCGGGCTCATCGGCCGCCGCGCCGCCCGCGCCCGCGCCACCGCCGAGCGCGCCGCCGCCCGAGGAGCCCGCGACGATCGCGACCGCGCCGGGCACCGCGATCATCAAGGTCACGGGCGCGCGCGCCGCGGTCGTCACGATCGACGGCGCGCCGCAGCCGCTGGTCCGCGGCGTCGCCCGCGCCACGCTCGCGCCCGGAGCGCACGAGCTCGTCGTGACCGCGCGCCGGATGCGCAGCGAGCGTCGCCAGCTCATCGTGACCAGCGGGCAGGCGATCGAGACCGAGCTCGCGCTGGTCCCGGAGCGGTCGACGGCGCCGCGCCCGCCGACCGGCAGCGGCGCCGCCACCGGCGCGAGCGCCGGCCCGGGCTCGGGCGCCGGGACCGGCACCCCCGACGACGACGCGCTGGTCGATCCGTTCCACAAGCGCAAGCCGTCCGGGGCCACGCCATGAGCCACACCCGCTGGATCGTCGCGGCGACGCTGGCGCTGGCGAGCGCCGCGATCGCCCAGCCCGCCCCGGGCACACCGGAGGGCCAGGCGCTGGCCGAGCGGCTGTTCGCCACCGGCAAGGCCCACTACGATCTCGGCGAGTACGCCGAGGCTGCGACGGCGTTCAAGGAGGCCTACCGGCTGACCAGCGAGCCGCTGTTGCTGTTCAACATCGCCCAGGCCGAGCGCAAGCAGGACGACTGCGCCGGCGCGCTCACCGCGTATCGCAGCTACCTGCGCAACCTCCCCGACGCGCCCAACCGCGCCAAGGTCGAGGAGTTCATCGCCGACGCCGAGGCGTGCGTCGCGCGGACGCCCGGCGAGCCGCCACCGCCCGACCGCGCGGGCCCCGGCGGCGCGGGCCCCGGCGGCGCGGGCGGCGGCGGCGCGGGCCCCAACGACGGACTGCCGCTCGGTCCGCCGAGCGCGGCGGGCGCCAGCGGCGGGCGCACGCTGCGCTACGCCGGGATCGCGTCGGTCGGCGTCGGCGTGGTGGCGCTGGGCGTCGGCGCGTACTTCGCGCGTGCGGCCGGCGATCGCGCCGCCGAGCTCGAGGCGTGCGCCGCGCCCTGTGCGGCGGCGACCTGGACGGCGATCGACGCCGACGGCCGCGCCGCCCAGCGCAACGCGACGATCGGCTTCGTCGCCGGCGGCGTCGGGATCGCCGCCGGCGCCACGCTCTACGTGCTCGGCGTGCGGGCGCACCGCGAGGCGCCGGTCGCGATCGCCCCGACGGTCGGCGGCGCGACGGTCCAGGCGACCGTTCGCTTCTGACCCCCGGCCGCGCGTCGGTCAGCGCGGGGCAGGGCGCGGCCGCCCGTCGGTCAGCGTCGGGCGCAACCGGCCGTCGGTGAGCGCGCGTCGGGCGCGGCCCGTCGGTCCGCGGTCAACACGCGTCCGCCCGGTCAGCGCGCGTCGGGCGCGACGCGCTCGAGGAAGCTCAGCTTGAGCAGCTTCTCGCCGTGGCTGGGGAAGAACGTCAGCGCGCTGTCGCCGAGCACGCGCACGACCTCGCCGTCGCCCCAGGTGGCGTGGCGGACGAGGTCGCCCTTGCCGACCGGATCGAACCGGGTCCGGGCGCGCTCGATCTTGAGGGCGCGGCCGCGCTGGGCCCGGCGCCGCGCCAGCATCTCGTCGGCCTCGGTCGGCGCGGCGTCGGTGCCGTCGGCCGCGGCCCGGCGGGCCGCCAGCACCGCGGCCACCGCGGCGATGCGCGCCGGCGGCGGCGCCGTATGGGCGGGCCCCGCGGCCCGCTGGCAGTTGTCGCAGGCGCCGCAGTCGGGCCCGTCGGTGTAGCCGAAGTAGGTCACGAGCAGGCGCGACCGGCACAGGTGCGACTGGGTGTATCTGAGGATCGCCTGCAGCCGGGCGCGGTCCTGGGCGCGCTTCTGCTCGTAGCGCCGGGTCGCGCGAGCCAGCTCGGTCAGGCTGGGCGGGTCCGCGGCCAGCGGCGCGAACTGCTGGCCCGGCGCCTCGGCGGCGAAGCCGATCTCCTTCAGGAACGACAGCACCACGCGGGCCTTCTTGGCCGGCGCCTGGGCCGCGGCCGCGATGACCTTGAGCGGCACCGTCGTGGTCAGCTCGTCCGGATCGGTGACCGGCGCGCCCGCGGCGGCGCGGTAGGCGTCGACCAGCGCCGACGCCACCGCCTGGGTCTGCTCCGGCGTCGGGTAGCGCCCCCCGAGGAAGAAGCTCTGGATGCGCTTGTCCTCGGGCTGGTACAGCAGGATGCAGTGGGCCGGCTGGCTGTCGCGGCCGGCGCGGCCGGCCTCCTGGTAGTAGCTCTCGAGCGAGCCCGGGAAGTTGTAGTGGATGACGAAGCGGATGTCGGGCTTGTCGACGCCGAGCCCGAACGCGTTGGTGGCGACCATGATGCGCGGGTCGCTGTGCTCCATGAACGCGGTCTGCACCCGATCGCGATCCTTGGCGCGCATGCGGCCGTGGTAGCGGCCGCACGCGATGCCCTGCTCGTGCAGGAAGTCGGCGAGCGCGTCGACCGCGCGGACGGTCGCCGCGTAGATGATGCCGCAGCCGCTGTGGCGGTCGAGCATGCGCAGCAGGATCGCCTGCTTCTTGCGCTCGCTGTCGGCCTTGAGCACGTAGTAGCGCAGGTTCGGGCGCGACAGGCCGATGTCGACCACCGCCGCGTCGGCGATCCGGAGCTGCGCGAGGATGTCGTCCTTGACCTTGGCCGGCGCGGTCGCGGTCAACGCCAGCACCGGCGGTCGGCCCAGCGCGCGCACCGCGTCGCCCAGGCCCAGGTAGGCCGGGCGGAAGTCGTGCCCCCACTGCGAGATGCAGTGGGCCTCGTCGACGACGAACAGCGCGACGTGGACGCCGACGAGGCGCTCGCGGAACCGCGGATCGCCGAGCCGCTCGGGCGTGACGTAGGCGATGCACGGCCGCTCGTCGGCCAGCCGCGCCAGCGCGATCGCCTCGTCGCGCGGGGTGATCGTGGAGTCGAGGCGCACGACGTCGATGCCGAGCTCGACCAGCTTGTCGTGCTGATCCTTCATCAGGGCGATCAGCGGCGACACCACCAGCGTCACGCCCGGCAGCTCGAGCGCGGGCAGCTGGTAGCACAGCGACTTGCCGGCGCCGGTCGGCATGATCGCCAGCGTGTCGATGCCGGCCATGACGTTGCGGATGGTCAGGGCCTGGCCGGGGCGGAACGCGCTGATGCCGAACCGGCGCGCGCCGACCTCGAGCAGGTGCGCCTCGAGCGCGTCGCCGTCGGCGTCGACCGCCTCGGCGGCCAGATCGGGCAGCTCGGGCGCGTCGGGGTCGTCGCCGGTCGGGGCCTCGAACACCACCACGGGCAGCGGCGCGAGCGGCGCCAGCGTCCCCGCCGCCATCCTCGCGCGTCGCCTGCGCACGTCCACGTCCTGCCCGGGCATATGCCGCAGGGTCGCGCGGGACTCTGGCCCGCGCAAGCGGGAAAGTGCGCGAATCCCGGAACGACCGGGCCGCGTCACCGTCGACGAACGACCCGCCTGTAAGAGCGCGCACAGTCGCTGCATCGATCGTGCACCCGAGATGCGTTCACCGTCGGCGGTGAGGCATAGTGAGGCAGATGCGGTGGGTCGCTGTTGCGCACGTGGCACTGCCAGGATTCCTGGCGTGCGCCGTCCCCGCGTCAGAGTCCTCGGACCACGCCGTGATCGGCGGCCAGCCCAGCGGCGCGGACGCGGTGGTGATGCTCGACCTCGGCGCCGGGCCGTGCTCGGGCGTGGTGGTCGCGCCGCGGGTCGTGCTGACCGCGGCCCACTGTCTCGGCGTCGGCGGCCAGGTGCAGGTCGGCGCCTCGGCGCCGTGGCGCCAGACCCTCGAGGTCGTGGCCCAGCACGCCCACCGGGCCTACGTGCCCGGCGAGCTCGCCGACGACCTCGCGCTGGTGCGGCTCGCGGCGCCGGCCGAGGTCGCGCCGCTGGCGGTGCGCGCCACCGACGCCGCGGCGCTCGCCGAGGTGCAGGTGATCGGCTTCGGCCGGCAGGTCGCCGACCAGCCGGCGTCGGGCGGCGTGCGCCACGGTGGCCTGGTCGCCGTGGTCGGCCACGACGCCGGGCTCCTGTACACCGCGGCGACCGGGCCCGTGTTCACATGCGCCGGCGACTCGGGCGGCCCGGCGCTTGATCCCGTCGGCGCGATCGCGGCGCTGGTGGTCGCCGGCGACGCCGGCTGCGCCGGGGCGTCGCGGCTGGCCCGGGTCGACCGCGCGGGCGCGTGGATCGCCACGGTCATCGCCGCCTGGGACGGGCCGTGCGCGGCCGACGGCGCGTGCGCGACCGGCTGCGCCACCGTCGACCCCGACTGCGATCCATGCGGCCTCGAGGGCACCTGCGCCCCTGGGTGCGCGGCGCCCGATCTCGACTGTCCGCTCGGCGGCGCGCCGGGCGCGACCTGCGCCGACGACGGCGCCTGCGAGTCGCGGCTGTGCGCGCCGGCGCCCGACGACGCCACCAGCCAGTTCTGCTCGCAGCCGTGCGGGCCCGAGGCGCCGTGTCCGGCGCCGATCAGCGCGTGCGTCGACGGCGGCTGCGTCTACCCCGGACCGACGCCCGGGCGGCTCGGCAGCGCGTGCGTCGACGACGCGGCCTGCCGCAGCGGTCGGTGCGATCGCGGGCTCGACGTGTGCGCGGTGGCGTGCGGCGGCGACGACGCGTGCCCCGACGGCTACGCCTGCGCGACGACCGGCAGCGGCCCGCTGTGCCGGCCGAGCTCGGGTGGCTGCGGCGCCGGGCCCGACGGCGGGCTGGGCGCGCTGGCGCTGGTCGGGATCGCGCTGGCGCTCAGCGGACGGCGAGCCAGCGGGGCAGGAGGGCGGCGGCGCCGATCGCCGCCAGCACCGCCACGCCGCCGTGGATGACGCCCACGTGCAGCGCGTCGGCGATCGGGCAGTGCAGGTGCAGCATGAAGCCGCCGATCGCGCCCGCGGCGGCGCCGATCGCCGCGGCGGTGAGGCGGGTCGCGGTCGGCGCCGCGCCCCGGAGCGCCAGGGCCATCAGGGCGATCGGCACCAGGGCGGTCGCGAGGCCGGTCGACAGGCACCCGGCCCAGGACGCCAGCCCGCGGTGCAGGCTCGACGGCCCGCTCCGCGCCAGCGCCAGGCCGGCGACGATGAACCCGGCGGTGGCGACGGCGGCGATCGCCGTGGCCGGCACCCAGCGCGGCATCATCGCGCGCCGGCCGGGGACCACGACCAGCACCGTCGGGACCACGAACCCGATGAGCCAGGCGGCCAGGTAGGCGTAGAGCCAGGTGCGGGGCAGCTCGTCGAGGTCCCGGCGCACCGTCAAGAGGCCGACCATCGCCACCGCCCAGCCCAGCGAGGCCAGCACGACCACGGCGGCCTGGCGGGCCGGGCGTCGGGGCCGGACCGGGGCGAGGTGGTCCAGCTCGGCCGCGAGCTCGGCCGGCAGCGGCGGCGGGGCGCCGCCCAGGTCGAGCCCGTCGAGGGGTTCGCGCGGGTCGTTCACGAGGCACCTCGCAAGATCCGGCGCAGGGCCTCGTAGCCGCGGTGGGCCCGCACCTTCATGGCGCCGGGCGTGGTCCCGGCGATGGCCGCGGCCTCGGCCACCGATCGGCCGTCGAGCTTGGTCAGCACCACCGCCTGGCGCTGGGCCTCCGGCAGCTGCGCCAGGGCCGCTAGCGCCGCCCGGGTCACCTCGGGATCGGCCTCGGTCCGCTCGGCCGCCACGGTCGCGGCCTCGCCGGTGATGGCCGCGGCGGTCTCGGGCACCTCGCCGTCGTCGGTGGGCACCGCGGCGCGCTTGCGGCGCCGGACCTCGTCGAGGAAGGTCCGGTGGGCGATGGCGTAGATCCAGGGCAGGGGATCGGCGCCCCGGACGTAGGCGGCGCGGGCCCGGTGCACCTTCAGGAAGGTCGCCTGGAGGACGTCCTCGGCGACCGCGCGGCTGCGGGCCATGCCCGTCAGGTAGGCCAGGAGCCGGGGCGCGACCTCGCGGTGGAGGGCGCGGAATGCGTCGGCGTCGCCATCGCAGTAGCGGGTCATGAGGTCGGCGGCCGTCATCTCGTTCGGCCGCAGACTATACGCGGTTGCAGCTCGGGCGGTTACAGGGCTTGACCCCGGCTGCGACTTGACTAGACTCCGCCCTCCGAACTGGACCGCAAACGAGGTTGCCCGTGGCTGCTGGACGCTCGAAAAGTAAGCTCAAGAACCGCCCCAAGTACAAGCGCGATCGCTCGCTCACGGGTCGCAAGATCAAGGCGAAGAAGGCCGCCGCGAAGAAGCGGGGCCTCGGCCGCAACCGCAAGCGTCGCAAGGCGCGCGGCTCGCGCGCCAAGTAGCGCCGGTCGCGCTTCGTCGCGCTGGGCACCCGGTCGTCCGCGTCGCTCAGCGGACGACCAGCGCCCAGGCACCCGGTCGTCCGCGTCGCTCAGCGGACGACCAGCGCCCAGGCGAACAGCAGCTGGGCGCCGTAGTACACGGGCAGGCCCAGGGTGCGATTCAATGGATCGCGCCCGATGAACTTCTCGCGCGCGACCGCCAGGTCCGAGGCGAAGAACGCCGCCGCGCCCGCGGTCAGCAGGTGCCGCGCGGTCGGGATCGCCACGCGCTCGCCGTCGACCAGGGTCGCGGCCAGCCCGCCGATCAGCATCGCGGTGATCACCGCGACGTAGCCGATCACCGGGATCCGCATCGGGCCGAGCCGCGGCCACAGCCAGCGCAGGATCACGCCCGCGGCGACGACCGCCGCCGGCGCCGCGCCGATCATCGCGCCGTCGAGCCAGTGGCCGGGCGCGGTCACCCGGGCCAGCCCGACGACGTAGGCGACGTGGCCGAGCAGGAACGCCACCAGCCCGGCCAGGAACCCGCGGTCGCTCTCGAACATGAGCGCGACGTCGCCGAGCGCGCCGAACCCGAGGCCGACGACGATCCAGACCGCGAGCGTGCGGTCGCCGCCGTCGGCGAAGGCGCCGCCGACCAGCGGCAGCGCGACGAACGCGGCCGAGGCCAGCGGCTTCCACAGGAACCGCCGGCGCCGATCGCCGGCGCGCTCGGCCGCCACCAGCAGCGCCACCGCCAGCGCGCACGCCGCGGTCGCGACGATCGCGGCGGTCATCGCGCCTCCGGGATCCAGCCGCGCAGCGCGGCCGCGACCAGGTCGAGGCGATCCTGGCCCCAGAACGCCAGCGGCCCGGCGGCGCTGTGCACGATCGTCGTCGGCGCGCCGAACACGCCCGCGGCCGTCGCCGCCGCCGTCGACGCGATCAGCGCCTGCTTCACCGCCGGCTCGCTGGTGCGATCGACCAGCGCCGGATCGAGCCCGACCTCGGCCGCCAGCGCGCGCAGCTCGTCGGCGCCGCCGACGTCGCGGTCCTCGACCCAGGCAGCCCGGAACAGCCGCGCCACCAGCGCCGGGGTGCGGTCGCCGGCGAGCAGCGTCAGCCGCAGCGGCGCGACGGTGCGCAGCGGGAACCGGCTCGAGAACCGGAAGTCGACGCCCCACCAGCGGGCCCAGCGATCGAGCTCGCGCGCGACGTAGCGGCGCTTGGGCTCGGGCATCTGCAAGAGCGGCACGTCGGCGGTGCCGAGCTCGCGGAACAGCGCCCCCAGGAGCATCGGCCGGTAGCGCACGGTGGCGCCGGCCGCGGCGGCGACCCGCTCGATCTGGGTGGCGCCGAGGTACGCGAACGGCGACGAGTAGTCGAACCAGAAGTCCAGCGCCGGCGCGGCCGCCGCCGGTGGCGCCGCGCTGGCGGGATCGGCCGGCACCTGCCGCGGCGGCGGCCCGCCGTCGGGAGCCCAGCCGTCGAGGACCGCGGTCAGCCAGTGCAGGCGATCCTGGCCCCACAGCAAGATCGGCGGCGCGTCGCCGCGGCGCACGACCATCGCCGGCGCGCCGAAGATCCCCAGGGCCACCGCGCGATCGGTGCGGGCCCGCAGCTCGTCCTTGCGCGCGTCGCTGTCGGCGGCGATCAGCGCCGCGGCGACGACGTCGGCGTCGAGCCCCGCGCCGGTGAGCGCGCCGCCCAGCGCGGCCGCGTCGGTGACGTCGACGCCGTCGACCCAGTACGCGGCGTAGAGCGCGTGCATCGCCGCCGGCCAGGTCGCGGGCGGGAGCGCCAGCATCGTCCGCAGCGCCCGCACCGTCCGCTGCGGGTGGCGCGGCGGCACGTGCAGCGGCACGCCGCGGCGCTCGGCCCAGCGCGCCATGTCCCGGGCGTTGGCCAGGGCCTTGGCCGGCGCCAGGGTCGGCATCGGCCCGTCCCCGGCCCCGATCGAGCGGAACACGCCCCCGAGCAGCATCGGCGCCAGCTCGAGCCGGACGCCGGGCCGCGCGCAGACGGCCTCGATCGCGCGCGACGCCAGGTAGGCGTACGGGCACGAGAAGTCGAACCAGAACTCGACGGTGATCACCCGCCGACGATCGCAAATGCTGCGCGCCCGCGATACCCGCGGTCGACCGAGATCGCGACGGCGGCGCCGTGCCCCGTCGGGACCGCGCCGAACTGTTTTGACAGCGCCCCCGGTGGGGTTAGACTCTCGCAGTGTCCGCCACGCGGACGGCCCATGGCAAAGCTGATCGAAGGATTCAAGGACGGCCGACCCGAGCTCGGACGCCGCACGTTCCTGGTCCCCGAGAACCACGCCGAGGTCCTCGCGCTGCTCTATCACGAGCGCACCGGCATCGTCGGCGGCCTGCCGGTGGGGCCGGTGACCACCGATCCGTGCGGCGCCCACGGCATCCGCATGTACCCCGATCAAGATCCGGCGATCCTCGAAGAGACCCGCCGCTACTTCGAGAAGCTGTCCGAGCGGTTCTCGAACGATCTCGCCAAGGCGTGAGCGCGCACCGACCTGATCCCCGCCCCCGCGGCCCGACGATCTCGCGGCGCCGGTCTGGTAGCGTCGGCCCGTGATGCGGACCTGGTGGGCAGCCGTGCCGATCGCCGTCGTGGCCGCGTGCGCCGGACGGGCGCGGTCGCCCAGCCCGTGCGCGAAGGACACCGACTGCAAGGGCGCGCGCGTGTGCTCCGCCGGCGCGTGCGTCGATCCCGCCCCGGGGACCGCCGGCGCCCGCCCGGGGCCTGGCGGCGACGGCGACGGCGGCGTCGCGGTGGCGCCGGTGATCGGCCCGCGGCCGTTCGCGATGATCGGCGGCGGTCCGCGCCACCTCGGCCGCACCGCCGGCCCGGCGCCGCGCAAGGCCCCGACCGAGCTCTGGCGGGTCGAGGTCGGCGGGCCCGTCACCGGCGCGCCCACGCTCGGCCCCGACGGCACGCTCTACGTGACGTCCCACGCCGGGACGCTGACCGCGATCGATCCGACCGGCGCGGTCACGTGGACCTTCGCCATGGGCGAGCGGTCGTGGAGCACGCCCGCGGTCGCGGTCGACGGCACGATCTACGTCGGCTCCGACGACGATCACCTGTACGCGGTCGACGCCGCCGGCCACAAGAAGTGGGCGCTGCGGATCGGCCAGTGCGATCCCAACGGCTTCGGCCCCGAGAGCTCGCGCTGCGACGCCGACGGCGGGCCGGTGATCGGCGCCGACGGCACGATCTACCTCGGCGGCGACGGCGTCCACGCGGTCTGGGCCGACGGCACGCTGCGGTGGCGGTTCGCGACCGCCGAGCACGTCGCGACCGCGCCGGCGCTGGCCGACGACGGCACGATCTACGCGGGCGGCCAGGACGACGCGCTCTACGCGCTGGCGCCCGACGGCAGCAAGCGCTGGGAGTTCCGGGCCGGCAGCGACTTCGACGCGGCGCCGGTGATCGGCGACGACGGCACGATCTACGCCGGCAACGACGACGACGCGCTCTACGCGCTGCGGTCCGACGGCACGCTGGCGTGGAAGACGTTGGTCGGCGGCGATGTCCGCGGCGCGGTCGCGATCGCGCCCGACGGCACGATCTACGTCGGCAGCTACGACCACCACCTGTACGCGCTGGCGCCGACCGGGCAGGTGGTCTGGCGCCTGGCCGCCGCCGACAAGATCCACGCCGCGCCGGTGGTCGCCGCCAACGGGGTGATCCTGGTCGGCGCCCAGGACGAGCGCCTGTACGCGGTCGATCCCAGCGGCGTGCTGCTGTGGACGATCGCGATCGCCGGTGACCTCGACAGCGCGCCGATCATCGGCAGCGACGGCACGATCTACCTGGCGGGTGACGACGGGATCGTGCGCGCGCTCAAGTAGCGCGCGCCATCTCCGGCCGCCGCCGCACCGCCCGCGCGCTCGACCTGTCGACGCGCCGGCCCACCCCTTCTCCCGCGGATCTGCGCGCAGGTCCGCCTCCGACAAAGGTCTGACGAAATGACGATCGAACGCGACGATATTCTCGAGGGGCTCCGCACGGCGGTGACCCATGGCATCAAGTTCACGGCCCTCGCCGACGCCATCGGCGCCCGCAAGGTCGACTACGCCCACATGCGCGCGGTCCTGGCGACGATGGTCGCCGAGGGCCTGGTGCGGGCGCTGCCGGGCGGCGGGTTCGGCCTCGCGCCGCACGGCCGCACCGCCGACAAGAAGGCCCGGCCCGGGCTGCCGTGGCAGGACGCGCCGGCGCCGGTCGACGCGGCGCCGCCCGCGCCTCGGTCCCGCCGGACGTCCAAGGCACCGCCGGCGGACACGGCGCCGCCCGCGCCCCGACGCGCCGCGCGCCCGACCGCACCGCCGGTCGAGGCCAGCGACGACGCCCCCACCGGCCGCATCACCGTGCACCCCGCCGGCTACGGCTTCGTCGGGCTGCCCGACGGCCGCGACGTGTTCGTCCCGGCCAAGTACCGCGGCGGCTCGATCGACGGCGATCAGGTGCGGGTCACGACCTGGGTCGGGATCAAGGGCGTCGAGGGCCAGGTGATCGAGGTGATCGCCCGCGGCCGCGCTCGCCTCACCGGCGTGCTGCGGGTCAGCGGCCGGCGCATCTACCTCGAGCCCGACGACCCGCGCGTCGCCGCCGACTTCGGCCAGGTGCCGATCGACGGCGGCTCGCCGTCGGCCGAGGGCCAGGCGGTCGTGGTCGAGATCACCCGCTACCCGGCGCCGGGCAGCCGCGACGTCGCGGCTCGGGTGCTCAAGGTCCTGGGCGACCCCGACGATCCCCGCACCGAGATCGAGAAGATCCTCGCGTGCGCGGCGCTGCCGCTCGAGTTCCCGGCGGCGGCGCTGGCCCAGGCGGTCGCCACGCCGCAGCAGGTCGGCCCCGACGACCTGGCCGATCGCATCGACCTGCGCGATCGCCGGTTCTGCACGATCGATCCCGAGACCGCGCGCGACTTCGACGACGCGCTGTGCATCGAGGACGGCCCCGACGGTGGCACCCGGGTCTGGATCGCGGTCGCCGACGTCTCGCACTACGTGCGCTGGGACGACGCGCTCGATCGCGAGTCGACGCTGCGCGGCGTGTCGGTCTACCTGCCCGATCGCGTCATCCCGATGCTGCCGCACCAGCTCTCGAGCCAGATCTGCTCGCTCTTGCCCGACGTCGATCGCTGCGCGATGGTCGTGCGGCTCGACTACGACGCCGACGCGCAGCTGGTCGGCGAGAGCTACGCCGCGGCGGTGATCCGGTCCCAGGCCCGGCTCGACTACCCGGGCGTGGCCGCGGCCCTGCGCGAGGACTTCCGCGGCCGGCGCGAGGCCTACCGGCCGTGGCACGCCGAGCTCGTGCGGCTCAACACCCTGGCCCAGACCCTGCGCGCCCAGCGCCGGGCCCGCGGCACGCTCGATCTGGATCTGCCCGAGGCCAAGGTCATCCTCGACGCTGACGATCCGCGGCTGGTGCGCGACGTCGTCCGCGCCAAGGGCGACGCCGACGTCAAGGGCGCGTACCAGCTGGTCGAGGAGTTCATGATCGGCGCCAACGAGGCGGTCGGCCGGTTCTTCCGCAAGCGCAACGCGCCGACGGTGTGGCGCGTGCACGCGCCGCCGAGCCGCGAGCGGGTCGAGGAGCTCGCCGCGATCCTGGGCGGGCTCGGGCTGCCGGTCGACGTCGACGCCGCGCTGACGCCGCTGGGCATGAAGCAGGTGCTCGACCTGGTCGCGACCACGAACGCGGCCCGGTCGCTGTCGTTCCTGGTGCTGCGCTCGCTCAAGCAGGCGGTCTGGGACACCGTGCCGATCGGCCACTTCGGCCTGGCCTCGGGCGACTACGTCCACTTCACGTCGCCGATCCGGCGCTACCCCGACCTGCTGGTCCACCGGCTGCTCAAGCACTACTTGCACAAGGACGGCCTGCCCGCGGGCGGCGCCTACCGCGAGCCGCCGCCGCCGATCGAGCGCCTGGCCGAGCTGGCCGCCGGCGCCAGCGGCCACGAGCGCCGCGCGATGGAGGCCGAGCGCGAGGCGGTGGCGATGTACCGCGCGTACCTGGTGCGCGATCAGATCGGCGAGCGCTTCACCGGCGCGGTCTCGGCGGTCACCAGCTTCGGCGCCTTCGTCGAGCTCGACGCGCCGTTCGTCGAGGGCCTGATCAAGCTCGAGTCGCTGGGCCACGACATCGGCTACGACGAGGCCCGGCTGCGGCTGCGCGCGCGCCGCTCGGGCTTCAGCCTGGCGATGGGCGACGCGGTCACGGTCGAGCTGATCGACGTGTCGGTGGCCCGGCGCCGGATCGAGCTGAAGCTGGTGACCGGCGCGACCGGCGCGGCCGAGGGCGCGACCACCCGCGGCCGCGAGGTGCTGCCCGGCGCCGCCACCCCGCCCCCGCGCCGCCGCCGCGAGACCGCCCCCACCGACGACGCGCCGCCGGCCCGGACCGGGCCGACCCGGCTGGAACTGGCGCGCCGCGAGCGCGCCGGCAAGGCGGTCGCCAAGGCCAACCCCAAGGCCGGCAAGCGCAAGCCCGCCGGCGCGCGCCCGTCCCTGGGCGTCTCGCACCACAAGCCCAAGAAGAAGCGCTGACGGGCCCCGGAGCCGGACGCGGAGCCGGAGCCGGAGCCGGCCGGGGGGGGGGGGGGGGGGGGGGGGGGGGGCAGGCGCGCGCGCCACCGCGCCTCGCGCGGGCCGGCTTGATCATCGGGCGCAGGAACCGGCCGGTGTGGCTGGCCTCGATCGCGGCCACCTCCTCGGGCGTGCCGGCCGCGATCACCTCGCCGCCGGCGGCGCCACCCTCGGGGCCGAGGTCGATGACCCAGTCCGCGGTCTTGATGACGTCGAGGTTGTGCTCGATCACCAGCACGCTGTTGCCGGCCTCGACCAGCCGCGCCAGCACCTCGAGCAGCCGGCGCACGTCGCCGAAGTGCAGGCCGGTGGTGGGCTCGTCGAGCAGGTACAGCGTGCGCCCGGTCTGGACCCGGGCCAGCTCGCGCGCCAGCTTGATGCGCTGGGCCTCGCCGCCCGACAGGGTCGTCGCCGCCTGGCCGAGCGCCAGGTAGCCGAGGCCGACGTCGACCATCGTCTGCATGATCCGCCCGAGCTGGCGGTGGTGGCGGAACAGCTCGAGCGCCTCGTCGACCGGCGTGTCGAGCATGTCGGCGATCGACTTGTCCTTGTAGAGGACCCGCAGCGTGGCCTCGTTGTAGCGCTTGCCCTTGCACACCTCGCACGTGACGAAGACGTTGGGCAGGAAGTGCATCTCGACCTCGCGCATGCCCGCGCCCTCGCACGCCTCGCACCGGCCGCCGCCCTGCTTGGCGGTGACGTTGAACGAGAACCGCCCAGGCCCGTAGCCGTAGGTCTTGGCGGTCGGCATCTCGGCGTAGAGCTCGCGCACCAGATCGAACGCCTTGGTGTACGTGGCCGGGTTCGAGCGCGGGGTCCGGCCGATCGGCTTCTGATCGATCACGATGACCTTGTCGATCAGGTCGAGGCCGGTGAGCGAGTCGTGGGGCCCGACCCGGTCGAGGCTCTTGTGGAGCTGGCGGGCGAGGGCGGGGTACAGGGTCGCGTTGATCAGCGACGACTTGCCCGCGCCCGACACGCCGGTGATCGCGACCATCACGCCCAGCGGGATCGTGACGTCGACGTTCTTCAGGTTGTGCTCGCGGGCGCCGCGCAGCTCGATCGCGCCCTTGCCGGTCCGGCGGGTGGTGGGCACCGCGATCGACTCGGTGCCGGCCAGGAACCGACCGGTCACCGACGCCGCGGTCGCCTTGACCTGCGCCGGCGTGCCCTCGGCGATGACCTCGCCGCCGTGGCGGCCGGCGCCGGGGCCGAAGTCGATCACCCAGTCGGCGGCCTCCATCGTGGCCTCGTCGTGCTCGACCACGAGCACGGTGTTGCCGAGGTCGCGGAGGCGGTGGAGCGTGCGGATCAGCCGCTCGTTGTCGCGCTGGTGCAGCCCGATCGACGGCTCGTCGAGCACGTACAGCACGCCCGACAGCTCGCTGCCGAGCTGCGACGCCAGGCGGATGCGCTGGGCCTCGCCGCCCGAGAGCGACCCGGCCGGCCGGTCGAGGGTCAGGTACTCGAGCCCGACGTCGAGCAGGAACGTCAGCCGGTTCTTGATCTCCTTGAGCACCTCGCCGGCGATCTGGGCCCGGGTGCCGGCCAGCTTGAGCCCGCCGATGAAGTCGTAGGCCTGGCGCACGGTCGTGCAGGTGACGTCGACGACGCCGCGGTCGCCGACCAGGACCGCGCGGGACTCGGGCCGCAGGCGCGTGCCGGCGCAGGTCGCGCACGCGATCGCGCGGAAGAACGACTCGTAGTGGGCCCGGACCCGATCGCTCGACGACTCGCGGTGGCGGCGCTCGAGCTGCGGCAGGATGCCCTCGAACTTCATGTCCCACGCGCCCGACGAGTGCCGGCCCTGCCACTCGACCGCGACCCGCTTGTCGCCGGTGCCGTAGAGCAGGATCTCGCGGGCCTTGTCGCCGAGCTTGGCCCAGGGCTTGTCGAGATCGATCTTGAACGCCTTGGCGATGGCCTTGACGATGTTGGCGGTCCAACCGGCGTCCTTGCCGACGCTGTCGCGCCAGACGGCGACCGCGCCGCCGTTGATGCTCTTGGTCGGGTCGGGGACGATCAGCTCGGGGTCGGCCTGGAGCTTCTCGCCGAGGCCGTTGCACGCGACGCACATGCCGAGCGGCGAGTTGAACGAGAACGACTGCGGCGACAGCTCGGGGAAGCCGATGCCGCAGGTCGGGCAGCTGTTGTCCTCGGAGTAGACCCGGGGCGTGCGCTCGCCGGCGACGTCGGCGATCAGCTTGCCCTTGCCCTCGCGCAGCGCGGTCTCGACCGAGTCGGTCAGGCGGCCGCGATCGCCGGCGGTGATCGAGACCCGGTCGATGACCAGCTCGATCGTGTGCTTCTTCTGCTTCTCGAGCGCCTCGACGTCCTCGAGCCGGACGATCATGCCGTCGATGCGCACGCGCACGAACCCGGCCTTGCGGGCGTCGGCGATCAGCTCGCGGAACTCGCCCTTGCGGTTGTCGGCCTTGGGCGCGAGCAGCGTGACCTGGGTCCTGGCCGGCAGCGTGGCCAGCTCGTCGACGACCTCGGCCGCCGAGCGCTTGGCGACGGCGCCGCCGCACTGGTGGCAGCGCTGCTCGCCGGCGCGGGCGTAGAGCACGCGCAGGTAGTCGTAGATCTCGGTGATCGTGCCGACGGTCGAGCGCGGGTTCGACGCCGCGCTCTTCTGCTGGATCGCGATCGTCGGCGACAGCCCGCTGATGCGCTCGTACTTCGGCTTCTCCATCTGCCCGAGGAACTGGCGGGCGTAGGCCGAGAGCGACTCGACGTAGCGGCGCTGGCCCTCGGCGTAGAGCGTGTCGAACGCCATGCTCGACTTGCCCGAGCCCGACGGACCGGTGATGACGACGAGCTGGTGCTTGGGGATCTCGAGGCGGTCGACCTTGAGGTTGTGCTCGCGGGCGCCCTCGACCACGATGGCGTCGGGCTGGCTGGGTGCGCGGACGACGGGCGGGCGCGGCATGCGGGCGACACCCTACGGAACAAGCGTTCAGTCGTCAAGCCAGCGACGGTGGTCTGCGGTCGAGCGACCGCCGTCGCCGGGGCGCCGGGCTCGGGGCGGGCTGGCCGAGCCGAACTCGCGATGCGTCCTCGTCGGGCCCGAAAATGCCGACGGGCAGGCGCGTGGCCTGCCCGTCGCGTCGACATCACGCCCCATCGCGGGGCGCTGCCTCAGGCGTGGGCGAGCTCGACCTTGATGATCGTGTCGCCGTGGGCCTGGCCGTTCACCGTGGCGATGATCTTCTCGGCCACCGGCGCCGGCACCCGGACGTGGCAGTAGGTGTCGCGCATCGCGACCGAGCCGAGATCGGTGGCGGCGATGCCCGCCGCGTCACCGAGCAGCTTGCGGACGTCGTCCGCCGACAGCCCGTGCTTCTTGCCGAGGTTCACGTGGATCCGCACCTGGGCGCCGGGCTCGGCGGTGACCGCAGCCGCCGGGGCGGGCTCGGACTTGCGCGCGCGCTCGCCGCGAGCCGGACGCTCGCTGCGGGCCGCGCGGGCCGGCTTGGCGTCGGCGTCCGCCTCGGCCTCGACCGCGGGTTCGACGGCGGGCTCCGCCTTCGCCTCGTGCTTGCGCTCGCCGCGGGCCGGACGCTCGCCGCGGGCCGAGCGCTCGCTGCGGGCCGGACGCTCGTCGCGGGCCGGACGCTCGTCGCGGGCCGGACGCTCGTCGCGGGCCGGACGCTCGTCGCGGGCCGGACGCTCGTCGCGGGCCGGACGCTCGTCGCGGGCCTCGGCCGGGGCTCGGGTCGACTTCTCGTCGGCCCAGGTCTCCCAGAAGTCGCGCTGATCGACCGGGGCGGTGGCCGGTGCGCCGTTCTTGGGCTTGCGGTCGTGGTTGCTCGACGCAGCGCGGGGCGCCTCGTCGCGGGCCGGACGCTCGTCGCGGGCGGGGCGATCCTCACGGGCCGGGCGCTCGTCGCGGGCCGGACGCTCGTCACGGGCGGGGCGATCCTCACGCGCCGGACGGTCGTCGCGGGGACGCTCGTCGCGGGCCGGACGCTCGTCACGGGCCGGACGGTCGTCGCGGGCCGGACGCTCGTCGCGGGCGGGGCGATCCTCACGCGCCGGAGGGTCGTCGCGCGGGCGGTCGTCGCGGGCCGGGCGATCCTCACGCGCCGGACGGTCGTCGCGCGGACGGTCGTCGCGGGCCGGGCGATCCTCACGCGCCGGACGGTCGTCGCGCGGACGGTCGTCGCGGGCCGGGCGATCCTCACGCGCCGGACGGTCGTCGCGGGGACGGTCGTCACGGGCCGGGCGATCCTCACGCGCCGGACGGTCGTCGCGGGGACGGTCGTCACGGGCCGGGCGATCCTCACGCGCCGGACGGTCGTCGCGGGGACGGTCGTCACGGGCCGGGCGATCCTCACGCGCCGGACGGTCGTCGCGGGGACGGTCGTCGCGGGCCGGGCGATCCTCACGCGCCGGACGGTCGTCGCGGGGACGGTCGTCGCGGGCCGGGCGATCCTCACGCGCCGGACGGTCGTCGCGGGGACGGTCGTCGCGGGGACGGTCGTCGCGGGCCGGGCGATCCTCACGCGCCGGACGGTCGTCGCGACGCGGGCCACGGTCGTCACGGGCCGGACGATCGTCGCGGGGACGGTCATCCCGGGCCACGACCTCATCGCGCGGACGCTCGTCACGAGCCGGGCGGTCGTCGCGCGGACGGTCGTCGCGGGCCGGGCGCTCCTCGCGCGGACGGTCGTCACGCTCGCCGCGGTCGTCGCGCTCGCGGCGCGGGCCGCGGTCGTCGCGATCGAACCGACGCGGGCTGCGCGCGGGCCGCTCCTCGCGGACCTCGCTGACCGCGTCGACCACCGGCGGCGCCGCCTCGATCAGCTCGACTAGCGCGACGGGCGCGACGGGCGCGACGGGCTCCTCGCCCTCGGGGCGGCGGTCGCCGAAGCGGGGGCCGCGGTCGCGGTCGCCGAAGCGGGGGCCGCGGTCGCCGCGGTCGCGGTCGCCGCCGAAGCGGGGGCCACGGTCACGGTCGCGGGGGCCGCGGTCGCGGTCGCCGAAGCGCGGGCCACGGTCACGGTCGCCGAAGCGCGGGCGGTCGCCGAAGCGATCGTCGTCGCCACCGCGCTCCTCGCGGACGCGGGCCTCGCGCTCGAGGCGCGCGGCCTCGGCGGCGGCGCTGGTCGCGGCCTTCTCGGCCTTGATCTCGTCGAGGCGGGTGCCGATCAGCAGGGCGACGATCTGCTCGCCGTCGGGCTCGGCCAGGAGCCGCTTGGTGAGCTCGAGGTACTCCTCGGTCGCCTCGCCGCTGACCAGGCCGCGCACGGCGAGCAGCGGGTCGGGCGGCGGCGGCGCGCCGACGCGGGGCAGGGGCGTCTTGAGCACGCCCTCGAGCACCGACATCGGCGGCAGGTCGCGCTCCTCGGGCTGGATCTTGTAGAGCACGCGCAGGTACCAGAACGACGACAGCTCGCGCGGGCCGATCAGCGACAGCGCGGTGCCCTTCTTGCCGGCGCGGCCGGTGCGGCCGGTGCGGTGGACGTAGACCTCGGCCGAGTCGGGGAAGCTGAAGTTGATGACGTGCGACAGCTCGGTGATGTCGATGCCGCGCGCGGCCACGTCGGTCGCGACCAGGTACTTCAGGTTCTTGTCGCGCATGCGCTTCATCACGCGCTCGCGATCGGACTGCGACAGATCGCTCGACAGCGGCTCGGCGTCGAGGCCCTGCTTCTGCAGGAACCGCGCGACCATGCCGGTCTCGTCGCGGGTGTTGCAGAAGACGATCGCGCTCTCGGGCTGCTCGCTGACGATCACGCGCAAGAGGTCGCGGGCGCGGGCGATGCCGCTGACGATGTAGTAGGCGTGGTGGATCTCGGCGACCGAGATGTTGCCGCTCGACAGCGCGATCTGCTCGGGCTCGCGCATCTGCCGCTTGGAGTAGCGGACGACCTCGTTGGGCATCGTCGCCGAGAACAGCAGGGTCTGCTTGGTCTTGGGCGTGTGCGAGGCGATCCGATCGATGTCCTCGAGGAAGCCCATCGACAGCATCTCGTCGCACTCGTCGAGGACGAAGAACCGGATCTGCTTGAGATCGAGGGTGCGGCGGCTGATGTGATCGAGCACGCGGCCGGGCGTGCCGACGACGATGTGCACGCCCTCCTTGAGCTGGGTGATCTGCTTGGGGATCGGCGCGCCGCCGTAGATCGGGACGATCGACAGGCCCTTGTGCTTGCCGAGCTGCGCCAGCTCGCGGCACACCTGCAGCGCCAGCTCGCGGGTCGGGGTCAGGACGATCGCCTGGGGCGCGCGCACGGCGGCGTCGACCGACGACACGATCGGCAGGCCGAACGCGGTGGTCTTGCCGGTGCCGGTGCGCGACTGGACCATCAGGTCCTTGCCGGCGACGACCGGCGCGTAGACCGCCGACTGCACCGGCGTCGGGTGCAGGTAGCCCATGTCGTCGAGCGCCGCCTGCACGTCGCGGGGCAGCCCGAGATCGGCGAACAGCAGCTCAGGCGGGGCGGCGGGGGCGGCGGCGGCGCCGGGCTCAGCGTCGCCTTCGGTCGCGGGCAGGGAAGCTAGGAGGGCGGGATCGGGGCCCGCGGTATCGGGGCCGGAGGTGACAGACGGGTTCGACATGGGTGCTGTTCCGAGAGAGCGAGGGCCCACCGGGCGCGATCACAACCTGCCATGCGTCGGGCGGCCCGCTCCCCCACGACGCCACGATCGCGTCGAGCCACCCGGCGCGCGCCTGGGTGGTGGGGGGAGGCGGCGGCCCGACGACGGGCGCTGCGGTGGACGAGGTGACGAGAGCGATCGGCAGGTCGATCGCCCGAGGATGCGGGACCAGAGCCTCGACGACGATCGGCCCGGACCCGGGGAGCGGGCGCGGTTGCGAGGGTCGAGATGTCCAGCCAGTCCACTTAGATGTCCTACTAGCGCGGGACCATATGCGCCGAACCCCAGGGGGTCAAGGCCAATACGCGGCCCTGGGAGCGCAGGCAGGCCCCTGATTTCTCAGGGACCGGCCCCGATTGGCGTCAGAAGTATCCCCAGCGCCAGGTCGAGCGCACCGCGACCGTCACGGTCGTGGTGTCGCTGGCGAACGAGGTCACGGCCGCCGCCAGGCCGACCGACCGGGCCCGGCTCCGCAGCAGATCGATCCCGGCGCCGATCCGCAGCGCCGGCTCGACGCCGGTCGTGAACGGCCCGCCGGCGCGGACCAGGCCACCGACGCCGAGATCGACGTACGGCACGTACTTGAGGATGTCGATGCGGTAGACGAGGCCGACCGTGGCCTGGCCGGTGAGCGCCGCGCCGCCGCCGAGGTAGCCGGCCACGACCAGATCGGTCCGCCACGACACCTCGGCGCCCAGCGCCCGCTCGTAGGTCGCGGCCAGCGCCAGCCCGGCGGTCGGCGTCAGCGTCTCCTCCATCTTGGCGTCCGGCGTCGCGTACGTGGCGAAGCCGGCCGACACCGACGCCGCGCGCTCGCTGTCGTCGGCGCGGGCCGGCCCCCGGACCAGGATCGCGGCGACCGCGAGCAGCGACGCGAGCGTGCGCATCCACGATCCGTTACGCGAAACACCGGCACGAGGCAACCGCCTGGCCAGGCCGCAGGTCGAACCGCCTGAATTGACGCCGCAATGACCCGGGTGCTACACAGCCGGCTCGTTTCGACGAGGACCCCGTGGCCACCAAAGACGCTGACCCCACCCCTGGCATCTCCGTCACCGCCGTGCACATCGGCGGGGACTCGATCACCGATCGATTGATGCCGCACGTGAAGAAGATCGCCGCCGGCGCCGGTGCGCTGGTCGTCGTGATCGTCGTGTACTACAGCTACCGCTGGTACAAGCACACGCAGGAAGAGAAGGCGACGACCGTCCTGGTCCGCGGCCTCGAGCTGGGCGATCGGGCGGTCAAGCCCGAGGACGCCAGCAGCGCGGCGCCCGCCGACGGCGAGCCGTCCTGGAAGACCTACGGCGAGCGCGCCGAGGCCACGGCCGCGGCGATCGCCAAGGCCGGGCGCGCCCGCGGCGCCGCCGCGGTCTACGAGGCGAACCTGCTGCTGACCGCCGGCAAGCTCGACGCCGCGCTCGCGGCGTTCCGCAAGGTCGGCAACGGCACGAGCGACGACGCGGTGCTGGCGCGCGAGGGCGTCGGCATCACGCTCGAGACCCAGGCCGCGGCCGCGACCGACCCGGCCATGCGCCAGCGGCTGCTCGAGGAGGCGCTCGCCGCGTTCCGCGCGGTGCAGCCCGACGACAAGGGCGCGCGGCGCGACTACGCGCTGTTCCACGAGGCCCGCGTGCTCGAGGCGCTCGGCAAGCCGAGCGAGGCGGTCGCGCCGCTGACGCGCGCGCTGAGCGTCGCCCCCGACTCGATGCTCAAGCAGGACATCGAGAACCGCCTCGCGGTGCTGGGCGCGCCGGTGCCGGAGGCGCCGACGCCGGAGCTCGTCACGCCGTGACCCGCACCCGGGGCATCGGGCGGGGCATCGGGCTGATCGGCCTGGGGCTGATCGGCGGCGCGTGCTCGACGCTGCGGCCGACGACCCACGTCGCCGACGACCCGGGCCGGGCCGCGGCGCTGCGCGTGCGCTGGACGCTGGTCACGAGCGATCGCTCGACCGACGTCAGCCCGCAGGAGTTCGCTGGCGTCGCGACCTCGGCCGAGAACGTGTTCGGCGGCTCCGCCGGCGGGCTGTTCGTGTCGGTCCGCGCGCTCGACGGCCGGGTCCGGTGGAGCAAGCAGCTCGGCGCGATCAGCTCGCGCCCGACGATCGTCGGCGATCGCCTGTTCGTCGGCACCGACGACGGCGAGCTGATGTCGGTCGAGCTCGACACCGGCAAGGTGCTCTGGAAGTACACGACCAAGGGCGCCATCCTCGAGTCGCCGGTGGTGCTCGACGTGCGGGCGCTGCCGAACGATCCGGCCGACGCGGTCGTCGTGTTCTCGAACGAGGCCGATCAGGTGATCGCGCTCGACGCGGTCACCGGCGCGTTCCGCTGGCAGTACAAGGCCGAGACCCCCGAGGAGTACACGCTGCGCGGCCACGCCGGCGTGGTCGCGAGCGGCGAGCTGGTGTTCACCGGCTTCGCCAACGGCACGCTCGTGGCGCTGCGGGCGCGCACCGGCTCGGTCGCGTGGCTGACCACGCTGACCGGCGACGCCGATCGCTTCGTCGACGTCGACGCGACCCCGGTGCTCGACGCGACCTCGCTGTACGTGACGTCGTCGTCGGGCGGCGTCTGGTCGATCGACCAGCAGACCGGCCTGGTCCGCTGGCGGACCCCGCTGGTCGGCTCGGCCTCGGCCCGGCAGGACGGCGGCAGCGGCGCGGTCGGCGGGCTCGCGCTCGACGGCGAGCGCCTGTACGTCGCGGCCGCCGATCTCGGCGTCTACGCGCTCGACCTCAGCGGCAACGTGCTCTGGCGCCACGGCACCCGCGGCGCCGGCGAGCCGGCCACGCCCCAGGTCGCCGGCGACTACCTGATCTACGCGCTGACCGACGCCGGCATCTACGTGGCCGACAAGCGCACCGGCAGCGTGCTCGAGTACTTCGATCCCGGCGACGGCGTCTCGGCCGACCCGGTGGTCATCGACGATCGCGACCTGTACGTGCTGTCGAACCGCGGCGTCCTGTACGCGTTCGACCTGCGCGCGCTCTAGGTGGCGTCGCGCGCGCGCAGGGCCCGTCGGTCTCGACGGCCCAGAGGGTCTGGTCGCAGGTGAGCAGGGCGCGGGCGCCGTCGGCGACGACGGTGCAGTGGGATCCCAGCCCACCGGGGGGCCGCCCCGACACCCGTCGCGTGGCACCGCGCGTCCGCGCTTGCGCGTCGGCGACGAGCGCCCGCCGCGCCGCACACCGATCGCAGCGATACACGGCGCCATCTGCCGCGCCCCGACCGCACCAGGTCGGAGCCCGAGCGAGGCGATGGGGACCGAAAACGCCGCGAGGCCGGCGAACCGGCCTCGCGTCTTCACCGTCGAGTGACGCTAGCGGCCGTAGCCGCCGCCACCCTGGGGAGGATAGCCGCCGCCACCACCCTGAGGAGGATAGCCGCCGCCACCCTGCTGGGGAGGATAGCCGCCGCCGCCCTGGGGAGGATAGCCGCCGCCACCCTGGTGCGGAGGATAGCCGCCGCCCTGCTGCGGAGGATAGCCGCCACCCTGCTGCGGGTAGCCGCCCGGATAGCCGCCGCCGGGAGGCGCCATCGGCGCCGCCGGACGCACCGGCGCGGTCCAGCCCGAGAGCTGGCCGTGGCGCATCAGCGCGATGCCGGCCGCGCCGCCCGAGACGATCAGCGCCGACAGCGCGGTCGAGATCGAGTTCCACTTCTCGCCGTTCACCAGTGAGCCGACGAGCATGTAGAACGCGCCGATCGCGGCGAGGCCGGCGACGAAGCCGAGGGCGCCCATCGCGAACCGCTCGATCTGCGAGTGGGTCGAGTTGTTGGTGCGCGGCAGGATGCCGAGGGCGAAGCCGGCGACGGTCGCCGCGCCGACCACGAGCGGCGTGATCGCGGCCTTGATCGACGGGCCCGGACTCTTGAAGCCGCCCAGGATGAACTGGAGCAGCATGAACACGCCCATCAGCGCCAGCAGGGCGCCGATCAGGATGAGCTGCCAGGCGACCAGCTTGGTGCCGATCTGCTTGTCGTCCTTGCTCGGCCGGTCCTCGCGGCGATCGAGCAGGATGAACAGATACCCGAGCACGATGAACATCGGGATCGCGTAAATACCGGCCATGGCCGTCGAGCCAATGGCCATGATGGGTCCGAGCCCTTCCATGGTCTTCTCCTCTTCCTCGGTGACGATGCGATTGGTGCCGCGACTGTACACCGCGCCCCGGTGGCACAAGCGCGGGCCGGCCGTGATTCGAACGGACGCGTCAGCGCGGACCGGTGGACGGCGCCGCCGGGCGCGCGAACGACCGCGTCAGAGCGGATCGGTGAACGGCGCCGCCGGGCGCGCGATCAGATAGCCCTGGAGGTAGTCGCAGCCGAGCTCGGCGAGGATCTTGGCCTCGGCCGCGGTCTCGACGCCCTCGCCGATCACGCGCACGCCCGAGTCCTTGCACACGCCGACCACCGACGACACCAGCCGCTGCTTGACCGGGTGCGAGTCGACGTCGCGCACCAGCGACATGTCGAGCTTGACGAAGTCGGTGTCGAGCGGCGTGAGGTGGTTCATGCGGTTGAAGCCGCCGCCGAGATCGTCGACCGCGATGCCGTAGCCGATCTCGCGCAGCTCGGCGACGCGATCGCCGAGCCCTTCGATCCCGTCGAGCGAGGTGCGCTCGGTGATCTCGAGGACCACGCGTCGGGCCATGCGCGTGAGCGGCGCGAACGGCGACGACAGGGTCGGGTCGAACAGATCGCGCGCGTGCAGGTTCACGAACACCACGCCGCGCTCGACCGGCGCGGACGCGAAGGTCGAGGCCACCTGGGCCCGGACCGCGCGACCGAGCTGCGAGGTGCGCTCGAGCCGCTCGGCGGCGTCGAGCAGGGCGCCGACGTGCGGCAGCTGCGGGTCGCGCGAGCGCATGAGCGCCTCGTAGCCGAACCGTTGGTGGGTGCTGGCGACGACGATCGGCTGGAACGCCATCCACATCGTGCCCAGCGCCCGGGTGAACGCGACCTCCAGGTCGACCAGGCCCAGCTCGGCCTCGGCGGTTGGTGACGGATCGCCCACGACCGCAAGATACCAAGCCCGGCGCCACCGTGCCTCACCCCCGCAGGGTGATCGGCTCGCTCACGGCCCGGGCGGTGCGCCGAGCCTCAGACGAAGCGGCGCAGGTGCTCACGGAAGTCACCGACGACCGCGGACGCCGCGTGGCCGTCGTAGTGGGCCTCGATCCACTCGCGGCTGACCGGCAGCTCGAGCCCGAGCCGGTAGGTCATCAGGCACGCGCGGTCGGACAGGGGCGTGAACCGGGCCTCGCCCTCGACGCGGATGGCGCTGCCGGAGGTCGTGCTCCAGCGGATCGTCAGCTCCGCGGCCCGGTACTCGTAGCGGACCACGTAGCCGAGGGTCGCGCGGTC
Organism: Myxococcales bacterium; assembly: GCA_016717005.1. Classification (NCBI taxonomy): domain Bacteria; kingdom Pseudomonadati; phylum Myxococcota; class Myxococcia; order Myxococcales; species Myxococcales bacterium. The sequence continues at coordinate 229,575 of JADJUF010000008.1, forward strand.
GAACGACGCGCGGAACGCGACCTGCGCAGGGCGGCCGTCGTCGTCGCGCTCGAGCACCCGAGCCGACTGCACGACCGACAGCCACCGCGGCGTCTCGCCGGCGTCGGCGAACACCTCGTACGCGACCTCCGCCCGGACCGGCAACGTGGTCGCGACCTCGGTCGAGACCGGCGGAAACTCGGCGGCGGCGTCGCGAAGGAGCTGGGCGGTGGCGTTCATGGCGCCTCACCAAAGCAACTCGGGTGCCGGACCAGCGGCCGCCCAGCCGATCGCCACAGGCCACCAACATCGGGCGGTTACGCAATGACGCGGCGCACGATCGAACTGGCGACCCAGGTTGCCGGCGCCTGGCGTTGGGAGGGCCTGTTGGCACCGCAGACACCAGCGGCAGCCACGATGGGAGATCGGAGCCGGGATCGGGAGCCGGAATCGGAGCCGGGATCGGAGCCGGGATCGGAGCCGGGATCGGAGCCGGGATCGGAGCCGGGACCGGAGTCGGGACCGGAGTCGGGACCGGAGTCGGGACCGGAGTCGGGACCGGAGTCGGGACCTCGGAGTCGGGACCGGAGTCGGGACCGGAGCCGGGATCGGAGTCGGGACCGGAGTCGGGACCGGAGTCGGGACCGGAGTCGGGACCGGAGAACTCACGGGTGTCAGCCGATCGGGATCTGGCCAGAGCTCACGGGTGTCAGCCGATCGGGAGCTGGCCGGAGCTCACGGGTGTCAGCCGATCGGGGGCTGGCCAGAACTCACGGGTGTCAGCCGATCGGGAGCTGGCCGGAGCTCACGGGTGTCAGCCGATCGGGAGCTGCGGTCAGCCGATCGAGTGGCGTGAAGGACCTCGGATGGCCCAAAGATCCCAGCGGGTTGATGGGTATCCAGAGAGGAATGACGTCGCAGAATCTATCTTATGTCAACTCTGCGCGGAGGGCTTCTGGGGGCAACCCCAGCACAGGACCCGCCGCCCGAAATCGCCACGGCGGACACCGCGCTCACTCCAGCGACTCCGGCCCGATCAGCGAGCGCGCGGCGGACAGCAGATTGATGTCGGTCGTGCCGGCGCCGAGCTCCAGCAGCTTGGAGTCCCGGGCCAGCTTCTCCAGGTGGTACTCCTCCATGTAGCCGTACCCGCCGTGCAGCTGGATCGCCGTCAGCGCGCCGTCCACTGCCAGCTGCGAGCACAGCGCCTTGCTGGCGTTCACGAACGCCGGGTCCGCGGTCCGCGACTTCTGCATCCAGGCCAGGCGGTAGACCACGTTCTCGACCGTCTTGAGCTTCAGGTACAGGTCCGCGATCTTCAGCTGGACCGCCTGGAACGCGCCGATCGGCCGCCCGAACTGCCGGCGCTCGCGCACGTAGGCGACCGACTGGTCGTAGCAGCGCTCGAGGATGCCCCAGGCCATCGCCGGGATGCCCGAGCGCTCGGTGCCCAGGCTGTCCTTGGTGTCCGAGCGCCCCGCGGCGCCCTTCTCGCGGCCGCCCAGCAGCCGCTCGGGCCCGGCGACGACGTCGTCCAGGAACACCTCGCAGGTCGGCGAGTCGCGCATGCCCATCTTCTTGAACGGCGTCCCGGTCGTCAGCCCCGGCATGCCCCGGTCCAGGATGAAGGTGCCCAGGCCCTGCTGCTCGCGCGGCTCGCCGCGGTCGATCCGCGCGTAGACGATGAACACCTCGGCGCCCGGGCCGTTGGTGATGAAGGTCTTGCTGCCGTGCAGCCGGTAGCCCTCGGCGCACGGGGTCGCGGTCGTCGCCATCGACCCGAACGCGTCGGAGCCGGCCCCGGGCTCGGTCAGGCACCACGAGCCGATCTGCTTGCAGGTCACCAGCGGCACGCCCCAGCGCTCGATCTGCTCGGGGGTGCCCTTGCCGACGATCGCGCCGCCGGCCAGCCCGACCGAGACGCCCCAGCCCATCGCGAAGCCCGGCGACACCCGCGACAGCTCCTTGACGAACACCGCCATCATCATCGGGTCGCCGCCGAACGTGCCGCCGCCCTCGCGCTCCTCGACCGCGCCGTCGGTCGCCCGGAGCTTGGCGATGCGCTTGCGGGCCGCGGCCTCGGCCAGCGCCGCCACGCCGAACGTGGTCGCCAGGTCGCGCATCAGCGCCCACGGCATCTCGGCGCCGGCCTCGAGCGCGGGCAGCCGCGGCGCGAGCTTCTGCTCGCACCAGCCGCGCACCATCTTCTCGACCATGCGATTCGTCTCGTCGAGCGTGAACATGCCCCGACGGTGCCAGACCCCGGGCGCGTCGCCAACTTCCCGGACGCCGCACCGGCCGCGGTCAGCGCATGCCGGCCGCGAGCCGCTTCCCGGACGCCGCACCGGCCGCGGTCAGCGCATGCCGGCCGCGAGCCGCTTGATCTCGTCGGTGGTCAGGCCGCTCGCGGCCTCGATCATCACGGTCGTGGCCTTGCCGGTGGCGACCTCGACCGCGTCGACCTGCAGGATGCCGTCGGCGTCCATGCTGAAGCTGACCTCGACCCGCGTCGCGCCGCGCGGCGCGACCCGCAGATCCCCGAGCACGAACCGCCCGAGCCGCCGGTTGCGCGACGCCTGCGCGTCCGGGCCCTGGTAGACCTCGACCGCGACGAAGCTCTGGTTGTCCTCGGTGGTCGCGAACACCTTCTTCTCCCGGGTCGGGATGCTGGTGTTGGCCGGGATGATCACCGACATCTTGTCGCCGGCGACCTTGACCCCCAGATCGTGCGGCGTCACGTCGAGCAGGACCACCTCCTGCAGCTCGCCGCCGATGACCGCCGAGTGCACCGCCGCGCCGACCGCGACGCTCTCGTCGGGGTTGACGCCCTTGTGGGCGGGCTTGCCGAAGATCGCGAGCACCGCGTCCTGCACGGCCGGCATCCGGGTCATGCCCCCGACCAGGAGCACCTGATCGATGTCGCCGGCGGTGCAGCGCGCCAGCTCGAGCGCGTCGGCGCACGGCGAGGCGAGCCGGGTCAGGAGCTCGCGGCACGCGCGCTCGAGCTCGGTCCGCGACAGCGCCCGGGTCAGGTGGATCGGGCCGCTCGGGCCGACCGCGATGAACGGCAGGTTGATGTCGGTCGCCATCGTCGACGACAGCTCGATCTTGGCCTGCTCGGCGGCCTCCTTGAGGCGCTGCAGCGCGACCGTGTCGTCGCGCAGGTCGACGCCGCTGTGGACGTGGAACTCGTCGGCCAGGAGCTCGATGATCGCGCGATCGAAGTCGTCGCCGCCGAGCGTGGTGTCGCCCGAGGTCGCGAGCACCTCGAACACCCCGTTCTCGATCGTCAGCACCGAGATGTCGAAGGTGCCGCCGCCGAGATCGAACACCGCGACCCGCTGATCCTGCTGGTGCTGGACCCCGTACGCCAGCGCCGCGGCGGTCGGCTCGTTGAGGATCGCGCGCACCTGCAGCCCCGCGATCGCGCCCGCGTCCTTGGTCGCCTGGCGCTGGACGTCGTCGAAGTACGCGGGCACCGTGATGACGGCCTCGACCACGGCCTCGCCCAGGTAGTCCTCGGCCACCCGCCGCATCTTCGCCACCACGTGCGCCGAGATCTCCTGCGGCGAGTGCGGCTGGTCGCCGATCGTGACCCACGCGTCGCCGTTCTTGGCGGGCACCAGCGGGTACGGCAGCGTCCGCGCCAGGCGCTGGATCTCGGGATCACTGACCTTGCGGCCGATCAGCCGCTTGACCCCGTACACCGTACGCCCGGGGTTGGTCACCATCTGGCGCTTGGACGCGGCCCCGACGACGACGTCGCCGTCGGCGTTCCACGACACCATCGACGGCGTCGTGCGCCCGCCCTCCTGGTTGTGGATGACCACGGGCTCGCCGCTCTCCAGGACCGCCACGCACGAGTTGGTCGTGCCGAGGTCGATGCCGATGATCCGAGCCATGTGGTTCCAATCTCATCACGATCGACGCCGCCGCGCCAATCGCTGGGTCACGCCAGGTTGGTCTTCTCGAGCGCCCACTTGGCCATGCCCAGGCCGGGGTCGCACGCCAGCGCCCGGCGCCACTCGGCCCGGGCCTCGCCGTCCTTGCCGAGCTCGTAGGCCTCCCAGCCGCGCAGGTAGTGGAGGTAGGCGCGGTAGCGCGGATCGTTGGGCGCCGACGCGGCCAGCTCGACCAGCACGGTCCGGGCCTCGCCCCAGCGGCGCTCGCGCAGGTGTGCGAGCGCGCGCTCGAACCGATCGTCGGTCGGCGGCGGCGCGTCGAGCCTCGGCGACAGCGTCGGGCCGCGGCCGGCCGGCTGGCCCGGCGGCGTCGCCGGGGCGACGGGCACGCGCGCCGACGAGGAGGCCGGCGTCCGCGGCAGCGGTGGCTGGCCCGGCGCCGCCGGGACGATCGGGACCCGCGGCGACGACGACGCCGGCGGCCGCGCGATCGGGACCCGCGGCGACGACGGCGGACGCACCGGCCCGGGGCTGGGCACGATCGTCACGCCCCGCGGCGGGGTCCGGACCGCGGTCCGGGGCGGCACGATCGTCACGCCGCGCGGCGGGGTCCGGGCCCGGGTCTGCGCGGCGGTCAGGGCCGGGGCCGTCGGCGGCGGGTTCTCGGCCGCGCGCATGAGCTCGTCGTAGGCCCGGCGCATCACCAGGAAGGTCTCGTTGGCCAGGCGCACCGTGGTGGGCGAGCACCGCGCGTACTTGGCCGGGTGATAGCGCTTGCACAGCGCCATGAACGCAGCTCGGATCGCGATCGCGTCGGCGTCCACCGCGAGCGCGAAGGCGGACCGAGGGTCACCCCGGAAGCGCGTCAGCGTCAGTTCCAGATCACTCACGATGGCTCCCTCAGGGAGCGCGCCGGGGCCCACGGGGTGAGCCTAGCGCACCCACCGTCGTCGGCGCAATTGCGACGATCGGCTGGGCCCCGATCGCGCTTGTCGGTATGTTGTGGTTGTGAGCGGGTGCACCAGCTGCGGCAGCAAGTCGGGATGCGATCATCGCAAGGGCGACATGTTCGCGGCGATCGACGACGCCCTGGCCGCGCTGTACCCGGATCGACGCTGGCGCAGCCCGGCCGGGACCGCGGCGCCGACCGAGGACGCCGCGGCGCTGGCCGACGAGCTGGCCGACGTGCTCCACACCGCCACGTTCGTGCGGGGCCCCGCGACCCCCGGCGCCTGCACCTATGTCTACGTGCTGTGCGTCGGGCGGCCGCCCTGCGCCATCCAGGTGCGCGACGCCGACCTGGCGATCCCCGACGAGTGGCTGGCGGCACCGGCGGCGATCCAGGAGCGCTACCTGCGGATCGCGCTGGCGCCGGCGGTGCCGTTCGCGGTGGTCCAGGAGGTCGCGGTCGACGTCGAGGTGGATCGCGACGGCGCCACCGTGCGCGAGCGCTGCCTGGCGGGCGTGTACTCGGCGCCGCTGCTGCAGCGGTTCCAGCGGGTCGTCGCGACCCTGCCCGCCTACGACCGCCGCCACCTCGACATGGGCGAGCTGATGGGCGCCCCGCCGGGCTACGACGGCGGCCCCTGGGCCCAGCTCTACGCGGGCACACCGGGCGTCGTGAACTACCTGTTCTTCCCCGAGCCGGCGTCGATGACCGCGACCACCTGGATCCCGCGCGAGGGCGCGTGACCGAGGACGCGCGCCAGCTGCTCGCCGAGCTCCTGACCGAGCTGGGCGCGCGCCGGGCGTCGATCGTGCCGGCCGGCGGCGCGTCCCCGCCCGGCGGCGTCGGCGGCCTCCGCAGCCTGCCGCTCGGCGGCGGGGCGCGGCTCGAGGTGGAGCTGGGCGCGATCGGGCGCGCCACCGACGACGTCGATCGGGCGCTCGAGGAGGCCGTGCGCGCGCTGCGCGAGCTGGCGCGGGCGACCGCGCGGCCGTGGCCGGCGCTGACGACGACCGGCGCCGGCCCGATGCGGGTGCGCGACCGGATCCGGACCTACCTCGCGGCCCTGGCCGAGCTCCACGGCGCCCGGGTCGCGCTGGTGTGCGTCCGGGATCGGGTGGTCGTCGCCAACGTCGAGCCTGACCTGCAGGACCGCGAGCGGCTGCCGTTGCTGGTGCGCCGGCTCGAGGCGGCCGGGCTGCGCCAGGGCTCGAGCCACGGCGAGCTCGCCGACGACGACGTGTTCGCGCTGTCGTTCTGGCACCGGGCGGCGGTGGTGGTCTTCTTCGCCGGGCCGTACCCGATCGACTTCGTGCGGCACCGCGCCCGGCTGGTCGCCCGCGAGGTGGCCGAGCTGCTGGCCGATCTCGAGCCGGACCCCGGCGCGCCGGCGATGGCGCAGCGCCGGCCGGAGTGACAGGGTGCTGGAGATGCGCTCGCCCGCCGGCCGGACTCCCCCTCTCCTGCGCGCGCTGATCGCCGCGGCCCCGCTGGTCGCCGCGAGCTGCGGCGGCGTCACGCCCACCGCCCCAGCGGCGCGGGGCTGCCCGCCGGCGACCGCCGTGGCGATGGCGCGCTGGGACGAGGCCGGCGCCTGGCCGGGCTCGGCGCGCACCGCCGGGTATCGGGTGCCGCTCGGGTTCCGCTGGGACGGCGATCCGACCGCGCCGCCGCCGGGGCCGTTGCCAGGGTACGAGGTCGCCAAGCTCGGGCTCGGACCGCTGCCGCCGACGCTGTGGCTGCTGCGCCCGGGGCTGGCGCCGTGCCAGGCCCAGGTGACCGGGTACCTGACCGAGCTCGTCGACGTCGGCCCGATCAGCCGCGCGGTGGTCGCCACGCTCGCGGGCTGCGCGCCGGCCGACGATCTGAGCGCGCCGGCCTGGGTGTCGCTGGTGTCGACCGAGCCGATCGGTTGTCGCCTCGAGACGCCCGCGCCGGCGGGCGGCCGCACCGCCGACGCCACCGGCGGCGGGTTCGTCGTGCCGCCGGCCACCGAGGACGTGCCGGCGGCCTGGGCCGGCCTCGATCCCGACGAGCTGTGCGTCGGGCCGTGCGAGCGGTTGTGGTCGGTCGCGGCGATCGCGAGCGAGCCGGCCCTCGCCGAGGTGACGATCTCCGACGTCGGCGCCGACGGTGCCGCGTGCGCGCTCGAGGTCCACGATCGCTTCGGCATCTTCGCGACCCCGACCGGGCAGCCGCCGGTCGAGATCACCACGTCGGCGGTGGTCGATCTGATCGGCGCGCTGGTCGACGACACCGGCGCGCGGGTCGCGCTGACCCACGGCGTCGACACCTGGGAGGCCATCGACGTCGGCCCCGACGGCGCCACCGGCGGCCGGCGGATGGTGCAGTACGAGGTCGCGCACGAGGAGGACGGCCTGCGCCACTCGCTCGGCCCCGACTGCGGCCCGTGACCGCCGGGTCTTCCGCGGCGCCGCTCGACCCCCGCGCGCCGAGCGGGCTCGAGGCTGGACGGGCGCGGGCGGGGCTAGAGCGCCGCGCGCTCGGCCGGCGGCCGATCGAGGCCGAAGCCGTCGTGGAGGGTCCGCAGCGCCAGCTCGGCGTACTTCTTGGCGACGACCACCGAGATCTTGATCTCGCTGGTCGAGATGAGCTGGATGTTGATGTTCTCGGCCGCGAGCAGCTGGAACATCCGCTTGGCGACGCCGGCGTGGCTGCGCATGCCCACGCCGACCACCGAGACCTTGCAGATCTCGTCGTCGGTCGCGATCCGCTCGCCGCCGGGCCCGACCAGGTCCGCGACCTGCTGGGTCAGGATGTCGATCGCGCGCTTGCGATCGCCCGACGGCACGGTGAAGGTCAGATCGGTGGTGCCGTCCCAGCCGGTGTTCTGGATGATCATGTCGACGACGACGCCGCCGTCGGCCAGCGGCGCGAACAGCCGGGCGGCGACGCCCGAGTGATCGGGGAGATCCTCGACGGTGATCTTGGCCTCGTCCCGGGCCACGGTGACGCCGGAAACCACGACGTGTTCCATCTCGCGCTCCTCGGGCACCACCCAGGTGCCCTCGACTTCGGAAAAGCTCGACCGGACGTGGATCGGCACGCCGAACTTCATGCCCAGCTCGACCGATCGGATCTGCAGCACCTTGGCGCCCAGCGACGCCAGCTCGAGCATCTCCTCGTAGCTGATGCGCTCGATCTTGCGGGCCGACGCCACGACGTTGGGATCGGTCGTGTAGACCCCGTCGACGTCGGTGTAGATCTCGCACACGTCGGCCCCCAGGGCCGCGGCGATCGCGACGCCGGTGGTGTCGGAGCCGCCGCGCCCGAGCGTCGTGATGCTGCCGGCCTCGTCGACGCCCTGGAACCCGGCGATGACGGCGATCTCGCCGGCGGCGAACGCGGCCCGCAGCGGCTCGGCGTCGATCGAGACGATCCGGGCCCGGGCGAACGCGCTGTCGGTCTGGATCTTGACCTGGTGCCCGAGGAACGACCGGGCCTTGCCGCCGAGCTTGCGGATCGCCAGCGCCACCAGGCCGACCGAGACCTGCTCGCCGGTCGAGACGATCACGTCGACCTCGCGATCGTTGGGATCGTCCTGGATCTGGTTGACGAGCTTGAGCAGGCGGTTGGTCTCGCCCGACATCGCCGAGACGACCACCGCGACCTGGTGGCCGGCGCGCTGGGTGGCGAGGCAGCGCTGGGCGACGTGGTTGATCCGCTCGATCGTGCCGACCGACGTGCCGCCGAACTTCTGGACCACCAGCATGGCGCGGACGATAACCGCGGGCGTCGCGGGCGGGAAGCGCCGCGCCAGGGCTTCGTGCTACGTGGCCGGCATGGCCGAACCCGATGTCGTGCTGGTGCTGTCGACCGTGCCCGATGACGACCGCGGTCCGGCGCTCGCGCGCGCGCTGGTCGACGAGGAGCTGGCGGCGTGCGTGAACCTGGTGCCGAGCGTGCGCTCGATCTACCGGTGGGACGGCGTGGTCGCCGACGAGCGCGAGCAGCTGGCGATCATCAAGACCCGGCGCGATCGCGTCGACGCGCTGCTGGCGCGGCTGGTCGCCTTGCACCCCTACCAGGTGCCCGAGGCGATCGTCGTGCCGGTCGCCGGCGGCCACGCGCCCTACCTGGCGTGGGTCGGCGCGATGGTCCGGTAGCATCGCCCGATCAATCCGGCGGTCGCGCCTTGCCAGCGTCGGTCGGCGCGGGCATCCTTTGCGCTTCCGCGCCCGGCGCGACCCACACGCATGTACTGGTTCTGGATCGGCTTCTTCGTGTTCGTCGCCCTGTGCCTGGCGATCGATCTAGGTATCGGGTCGCGGCACGTGGTCGAGCCGACGTTCCGGTCGGCGTTCAAGAAGACCCTCGTCTGGGTCAGCGTCGGCTTGTCGTTCTCCGGCGTGGTCTACCTGATCTACGAGAACCACTGGCTCGGCGCCAACCCGTCGATGTCGGGCGCCGACGCCGCGGTCACGTACCTGTCGGCCTACCTCCTCGAGGAGGCGCTGTCGGTCGACAACATCTTCGTCATCTCGCTGATCTTCCGGTCGTTCAAGATCCCCGGCAAGTACCAGCACCGCGTGCTGTTCTGGGGGATCATCGGCGCGGTCGTGTTCCGGGTGACCATGCTCGGCGGCGGCGTCTGGCTCACCAAGAAGTTCACCTGGGTCTTCTACTTCTTCGGCGCCTACCTGATCTACTCCGGCCTCGGGCTGCTCAAGAACCAGGACGAGGACGAGGACGGCGCCGAGCACAGCTTCGCGGTCCGGACCGTGCGGCGGTTCGTGCGCGTCGTCGACGGCGATCACGGCGGCAAGTTCCTGGTCCGCGACGGCCACGGCCGGCGCGCGCTGACGATCCTCGCGGTGACGCTGGTCGTCGTCGAGCTGACCGACGTCGTGTTCGCGCTCGACTCGATCCCGGCGGTGCTCGCGGTCAGCCAGGAGTCGTTCGTGATCATCACGTCGAACATCATGGCGATCCTGGGCCTGCGCTCGATCTACTTCCTGCTGGCCGGCGCGATGGCGCAGTTCGACTACCTCAAGTACGCGCTGGCCGGGCTGCTGGTGTTCATCGGCGCCAAGATGATCGCGCACGACCACGTCCACGTGCCCAACGGGGTGTCGCTGGCGATCATCGCGGGGTTCATCGTGACCGGCGTGCTCGCGTCGATCATCGCCAACCGCCGCCGCCCCGCCGCGCCCGCCGCCGCGCCCGCCGCCGACGCCGACGACTCGGCGTCCTGAGCCGGGCAAGGCCGACCCGGCCTCGGACCGCCCCGGCGATCGCGCCACGAGCGCCGCGCAGCTCCCCGGCGATCACGTCACGAGCGCCGCGCAGCTCACGGCGCCGGGACCGTCAGGCCGCGCTCGGCTAGATCGGCGAGCGCGGCGCGGACGTCGCCGGGGCTCACGCTCGGGGTCGGTCCGGCGCTGCCCTCCCGCCCGGCCTGGCCGCCGCGGCCGCTGGCGCCCGCGCGGCCGTCGCGGCCCTGGCGCGCGCCCTCCCCGCCGGGGCCGCCTGACCCGCCGCCGCCGGGATAGCCGGCGTCGCCCGCGACCCCGCCGCGGGTGTCGAGCACCACCAGGGTCGCCAGCTCGGGGAACCGCGCGTCGTAGGTGACCGCGATCGTGCCGCCGGGCCCGCCGTCGCTGCCGTCGCCGCCGTCGCCGCCGTCCCCGCCATCGCCGCCGGCCGCGCCGTCGGTGCCGGGGTCGCTGCTGCCCGAGCCCGAGCCCGAGCCGGTGCTCGTCGAGGTCGGCGCTCGGCCGCGCCCGCCGCGCCCGCCGCTGCCGCCGTCGCCGCCGCTGCCGCCGCTGCCGCCGCGCCCGCCGAACGCGATCACCGCCCAGCGCTCGCCGCCGGGGTCGAAGACCGTCGTCTCGACGGCGCCGCCGCGCTGGGCGCGCAGCACCGCGAACCGGCGACCGCTGGCGGTGTCGACGTAGCCGAGCACCGCGGTCACGGCCGGCCCGGGGCCGCCGGGGCTGCCGGGGCTGCCGTGATCGCCGCCGCCGCCGCGCTGGCCGGTCTCGGCCGGACGGGCGCCGTCGTCGGCGCGGCCGTCGGCGCCGGGGGCGCCTCGCCCGCCCGAGCGGCCGCTCCCGCCGGTCGCGCCGGCGGCCCCGAGCGCGCCGCCGCAGCCGAAATCGGGCGTGAGCGTCGTCGTGCCGACCAGGTCGGGGCGCTCGGCGATCCGGACCTCGACCGTGACCGGGCGATCGATCGCCGCGATCGCGTCGTCCGGAAGCCGGACGAACCCGTCGCCGTCGACCGCGCCCCACGACGTCGTCCACTCGAAGGTGTTGAACGGCAGCTTGCCCGCGCGGCCCTCGCCCGCCGACCAGCTGTCGAGCACCGCGCCGGTGGTGGTCGTGACCGCGACGTCGAGCTGGGGCGCGGCGCCGCCGGGGCAGAACCGGTCGACGCCGCCGACCAGGCCGACGGCGATCGCCGCCGCCGTGGCAGGATCGAGGCGCGCCGGCCTGGGCTCTGGAGGGCCGCCGCACCCCAGAACGGCGAGCGCGAGCAGCGCGGCCGGGGACGAACAATGCATGGTTCGATTGTGCCCGATGGGGTGCCGCCGCGCTCGGCCCGGTCGTGCTACTTCTAGACCGTGGATCAGTCGGAGCGGTACCTCCAGCTTGCCCTCCTCGGGCGGAGTGCGTTCCTGGCCTCGGCGGCGCCGGCGGCGCTGGTGCGCCGGCGCAGCGACGGCACCGACACCGACACCGACTCGGGCCGCGGCGGCGACGACGACGTCGAGACGATGGTCGCGCCGGTGCTGGGCCAGCGCCGCGGGCCGCGCGCGATCGAGGTCTACCCGCTGATCAAGAAGCCCGGCGCGTCGTTCGCCGACATGATCACGATCGGCCGGACGCCCAACAACGACGTCGTGCTGCGCGACGTCACGGTGTCCCGCTTCCACGCCTACTTCCGGCAGCGCGGCGATCGCTGGATCGTCGCTGACGCCGGCTCGCGCAACGGCAGCGCGCTCGAGGGCGGCGCGCTCGAGGCCCGGCGCGAGCGCGAGGTCGCGTCGGGGGCGGCGGTGCGGATCGGCGACTTCGAGATGACCTTCTACACCGCGGCGCAGCTGTTCGAGGTGCTGCGCGACGGCGGCCCCGGTAGTCGGTCGTGACCGCGGACTGGACCGACCGCACGCTGTGTCCCGACGGCGCCTGCACCGGCGTCATCGGCAGCGACGGCGTCTGCGGCGTGTGTGGGCACGTGGCGCCGTTCTGGGGCGACGAGCGCCGGCGCGGCATGGTCGCGGCCGAGACCGAGCCGCCCAGCGATCGCGGCCAGGGCGACCTCGACGACGATCGCGAGCTGTGTCCGGACGGCGCCTGCGTCGGCGTGATCGGCGCCGACGGCACCTGCGGCGCGTGCGGCCAGCGCGGCCAGCGCGGCGCGACGCCGGTGACCCGGGTCGTGCCGCCCGGCCCCGCGGTGACCGCCGCCCGATCGGCCGCGGGCGACGACGACGACCGCCGCCTGTGCCCCGACGGCGACTGCGTCGGGCTGCTCGACGCCGCGGGCGTCTGCAAGGCGTGCGGGAAGTCGGACGTGGGCAACTGATGGCCGCGGTCGCGGTGGTCGGGGCCGGCGGCCTCGGCGGCCCGATCGCGCTGGCGGTGGCGGCGGCCGGGCACGCGGTGACGGTGATCGACGACGATCGCGTCGAGCTGTCGAACCTGCACCGGCAGGTGCAGTTCGGCGTCGCCGACCTCGGCCGCCCCAAGGCCGAGGTGCTGGCGCGCCTCGCCGGCGGCCGCGCGATCGTCGCCCGCTTCCCCGACCTGCCCGCCGACCTCGGCCCGGTCGCGGTGATCGTCGACGGCAGCGATCACCCGCCGACCAAGTTCGCGGTCGCGGCGTGGGCGCGGGCCCGCGGCTGCGCGTACGTGATCGCGTCGGCGGTGCGCTACGGCGGCAACGTGTTCGCGGCCGGCCCGATCGACGCGTGCTACGCGTGCCTGTTCGAGGATCCGCCCGAGGACGCGCGCGGGTGCGGCGACGCCGGGGTGCTGGGGCCGCTGGTCGGGTGGATCGGCGGCGTCGCGGCCGCGACCGCGATCGCCGCGGCCACCGACGCGCGCGCGCCCGGCGCCCGGATCTGGGTGCTCGACGATCTGCGGCGCGGCGGCCGGCCGCGCGAGCTAGCGATCGAGGCCCGCGCGGACTGCGGGTGCCGCGGGGCCGCGTGACCTGGTCGCGCGCGCGCCAGGTGCGGTACGCGCACCACGTGCTCCTGCCCGACGTCGGCGGCCGCGGCCAGGATCGCCTGGGCGCCGCCGCGGTGGCGGTCGCGATCGACGGCCGGGCCGGCCAGCTCGCCGCGCTGTACCTGGCCGCGGGCGGCGTCGGCACGGTCGCGCTGTGCGGCGGGGGCGCGCCGGCGCCGGTCGGCTTCCCGTTCGGCGACGCGCCGGTGGGCACGGTGGCCGAGGCGCTGGCCGCGGCGATCGCCGCGCGCAACCCCGAGGTGATCGTCGCGCCGGCGCCGCCCGGCCCGACGCTAGTGGTCGCCGCCGACGCGCCCGACCTGGCGCTGGCGCTGGCGCTGGCGCGCGGTGGCGAGGCCGCGGCCCGGTGGCTGCACGCGTGCGCGGTCGGCGAGGCGGCGCCGTGATCGCGGTGGCGGCGCCGTGATCGCGGTCGCGGCGGCCTGGCCCGCGATCGTGGCCGCGGTCGAGGCGGAGCCCGGCGAGGTCGCCGGCTGGATCGCCGCGGCCGCCGCGGCGGTGACCACGGTCGCGCTCGACCTTGCCGGCGCCTGGACCGACGGCGCGCTGGTGGCGCTGGCGCGCGCGGCCCGAGGTCCGACGCCGCCGCTGACGCTGTTCCACAGCCACCCCGAGGGGCGCGCGGCGCTGTCGGCGCACGACGTGCGGGCGTGGGCGCCGACCGGGACGCCGTTGTGGCGGTGGCCGCAGCTGGTGGTCGCGACCCGCGGCGGCCGCGCCACCGCCGCCGCGCTGTACGCGTGGCCCGTCGACGCCGACGCGCCCGCGCCGATCGCCCGGGTGGTGCGCGACCCTGCCGGGCGCTGGAGCGCGCGGTGACCCGGCTGGGGCTGGTGCTGGCCAGCGCCGACGATCTGGCGCTGGTGGCCGGGCTGGCGCGCGCCGCGGTGGCGCGGCGGCTGGCGGTGCGGGTGTTCGCGATGCACGCCGGGGTCGCGGCCCTGGCGGCGGCGCCGGCCGTGGTCGCCGCCCTGCTCGACGACGGCTGCGACCTGTGCGCCTGCGCCACCAGCGCCGATCGGGCCGGGGTGGCGCTGGCGAGCCTGGGCGTCGTCGCCGGCAGCCAGGACGATCACGCGGCGCTGTGCGCCTGGGCCGATCGCGTGGTGGCGTTCGCGTGACCGGCGCGTCACGCGTGACCCGGGTGGCGATCGTGATCGATCACGGTGACCCGCGCGCGGTGGCCGAGGCCTGGCGCGCGGCCGTCGGTGTGAGCCTGCGCGGCGCGCGGGTGGCGGTGGCGACCCGTGCCGGCAGCGCCGACGGCGGCGCCGAGGCCGCCCGGGCCCGCGCGACCTTGGCGCTGTTCGGCCACGAGGTCGACGCCGACCCCGACGACGTGGGCGCCGACATCTACGAGCAGTGGTGCGACGACGAGGTCCGGGCCCGCCGGCCCAGCGGCCGGTCCGCGCCGGTCGTCCACCTGGTGCGGCCGGGGCGCGTCGCCGGCGCTGTCGCGGCGGGCGATCGAGTGCTAGAGCTGGGCGCCCCCGCCGATGTCGACTTCGCCGCCGTCCTCGCCGCCGCCCTCGCCGTTCCCGTCCGGGTCTGGTGATCTGCTGCTCGATCTGCGCGGCGAGGTGTGCCCGTACACGTTCGTGCGCGCCCGGCTGGCGCTCGAGGCGATGGCCGCCGGCGCCGCCCTGGTGATCGCGGTCGATCACCCGCCGGCGGTGCGCAACCTGCCGCGCAGCCTGCGCGATTGGGGGCAGGAGGTGACCGCGGTGGTCGAGGCCGGCCCGGCGCCCTGGTGGATCCGCGTGGTCAAGCGCGTCGCCTGACGGACGCCGGTTTGGCGCCCCGCCGAGTGCGTGTTACATCGATCGGGTGAGCGATCTGGCCGTCCGACACCGCGCCCTCGAGTCCCGCCTGGCGGAGCTGCCCGGCGTCGTGGTCGCGTTCTCGGGCGGCGTCGACTCGGCGTTCCTGCTCAAGGTCGCGATCGACGTGCTCGGCCCGCGCGCCCACGCCGTGACCGCGGTGTCGCCGACGATGGCCCGGGCCGAGGTCGCCGACGCCCGCGCGCTGGGCGCCGAGCTCGGCCTGGGCGACCGCCACCACCTGGTCGACGCCGACGAGCTGGCGGTGCCCGGCTACGCCGCGAACCCGATCGATCGCTGCGCCCTGTGCAAGACCGAGCTGATGAGCGTGGCGACGCCGATCGCGGCGCAGGTCGGCGCGCCGATCGCGCTCGGCACCAACACCGACGACCTCGGCGATCACCGCCCAGGCATCGCCGCGGCCTCGGCCGCCGGCGCGCTGATGCCGATGGTCGAGGCCGGCCTCGACAAGGCCGCGGTCCGCGCGCTGTCGCGCCAGCTCGGGCTCCGCACCTGGGACAAGCCGCAGCTCGCGTGCCTGTCGTCGCGGTTCCCGTACGGCACGGCGATCACGCGGGCGCGGCTGCGCCAGGTCGACGACTTCGAGGACGGCCTGCGCGCGCTCGGCTTCCGCCAGGTCCGGGTCCGGTTCCACGACGCGGTGGCGCGCCTCGAGGTCGAGGTCAGCGAGCTGCCGCGGCTGGTCGAGCCGGCGGTACGCGCGGCGGTGGTCGCCCTCGGGCGCCAGCTCGGGTTCACGTTCGTCGCGCTCGATCTGGCCGGCTTCACCTCGGGCTCGCTCAACCAGCTCCTGGGCGACGGCCTGGTCCCGCTGGGGCGGCGGCGCCCCGGAGCCGCGCCCACGTGACCCGGGCCGCGACCGCCGCGGCGGTGCTGGTCGCGCTGGTCGCGGCGCCGGCGACGGTGCCGGCCCAAGCCGACCGCGGCGATCAAGCCGCCGCCGACCTCGAAGAAGGCCGCGTACCTCGAGGCCAAGCGCGCGACGACCGCGCCGGCGCCGCGGGTGCTCGGCAAGGCGCCCCCGGTCGTGGTCAACCTGCGCAACACCTGGACCGACGAGTGGCTCGCGCTGGACGCGACCGGGCCGATGACGGTGGCGCCAGGCGAGGTCGATCTGTTCCTGCGCGATCACTACACCAACGATCCGACCCACATGGACCCGCGCCTGATCGGGGTGCTGCGCGAGGCGGCCGTGCACTTCCGCTCGACCCGGATCGAGATCGTGTCGGGCTTCCGCGCGCCCAAGTACAACCTGATGCTGCGCAAGAAGGGCCACGAGGTCGCGCGCGACAGCCAGCACACCCACGGCACCGCCGTCGACTTCCGCATCCCCGGCGTGTCGACCGAGGCGCTGCACGCCTGGGCGGTCGGCCGCAAGCTCGGCGGCGTCGGCATCTACCGCGCGAGCCAGTTCGTCCACATGGACACCGGCCGGGTCCGCTACTGGAGCGGCGACTGACCCCTGCGGACGCGCGTCCCCGCCGCGCCGCGGCGAGGTGCGCGGGTGGCTGATCGACGTGCGCGCCCAGCGTGCGGCGCGGGGGTGGCGCGCGCCGACGGTCAGCGGGCCGCGCGCCGGGCCATCCGGGCCAGGCCGTCGCGGGCGTGCCGGGCGATGTCCGGATCGGCGTGGGCCGTGAGCACCTGCAGGAACGCCTCGGCGTCGGGGCCGCCGATCGCGATCGCGGCCTCGATCGTCGTGGTGAGGCGGGTCGCGTCGGCCAGGTCGACGCGCTCGGTCAGCGCGGCGACCGTGGACGGATCGCCCAGCGCCACCAGCGTCGTCAGCGCCGCGTCGCCGATCGGGGCCGGACGATCGAGCAACGGCACGACCGCGGCGGCCACCCCGGCCGGGCGCCGCGCCGCGATCACGGCCAGCGCGTAGGCCTGCAGCTCGGGATCGTCGACGGCGAGCCCGGCGGTGACGTCGGCGGCGGCGAGGAGGTCGACCTCGGCGGCGAGCTGCGTGCACGCCAGCCCGCGGAGGCGCTCGACCGCGGCGACGATGGCCACGTCGGCGCGCGCGCCCACGACCGGCGCCTCGGCCGCGACCTCGACCCGCGGCGCCGGCAGGTCGTCGCCGTCGCGCCAGGTCAGCGTCACCGCGACCGTCACGACCACCGCGGCGCGATCGGGGCGGGGCGCGGCGTCGAAGGTCACGGCGATCGCGGCGCCCAGCCCGCGCCGCCCGACCGGCACCTGCCGATCGAGCGCGACGACGTCGTCGCCGGCCTCGATCAGGCAGCGGGCCAGCTGGCGCCCGAGCTCCCGCGAGCTGATCACGTCGTCGCCGATCGAGCCGAGGGCGACCTCGATGCGATCGAGCACGACCGTCGGCGTGATCCACGGCGCGGCGTCGGGCGCCGCCGTCGGGGCGGCGTCCTTCTTGCTCGGCGTGGCCTTGCGGCAGCCGACCGCGGCCACCAGCGCCAGCGCCAGCGCGCCTCGGATCACGAGGCGCGGCCGCGGGCGCGCCGGTGCGCCAGCTCGGCGATGCCGCTGATGAGCTGCGGGTAGGTCCAGCCGTGGGCCATCGCGGCGCGGTGGACCCCGGCGTCGGGCGAGATGTCACAGTTCGGGTTGACGTCGATCACCCACGGCACGCCCGCAGGATCGATCCGGAGATCGACCCGGCCGTAGTCGCGCAGCCCGATCGCGTCCCAGGCCGCGCGCGCGGTGGCGACGATCCGCGCGGTCAGCGCCGGCGTCGCGTCGCGCAGCGGCACCGGCTTGGTGCCCGCGTAGTCGACGTGCTGCTCGTCCCACTTGGCCGCGTAGCTGACGATGTGCGGGCGCCCGGCCGGCATCGCGGCGAAGTCGATCTCGTGCAGCGGGAGCACGACCACGTCGGCGCCCGAGCCCAGGAGCGTCACGTTGACCTCGCGGCCGGCGACGTAGCGCTCGAGCAGCAGCGGCTCGCCGAACTCCTTGAGCAGCGCCTGGCAGCGCGCGGCCAGCGCCGCGCCGTCGGCGAGCACGTTGGCCTCGGTGATCCCGACCGAGGCGTCCTCGTTGGCGAGCTTGACGAACCACGGGTAGTCCAGCGCCTCGGCCGCGACCCGCGCGAGGTCGTCGGCGCTGGCGACGACCCGGTACGGCGGCGTCGCGACGCCGCGCCCGATCAGCACGTCCTTGGTGCGCGGCTTGTACAGCGACAGGCCCAGCGCGATCGCGTCGCCGCCGGTGTAGGCCAGGCCCATGAGGTCGAGCAGCGCCGGCACGACGACCTCGTTCCGCGCCACGCCGCCGAGCGACTCGACCAGGTTGAACACCAGGTCGGGACGGTCGCGCGCCAGCGCCGCGGTGACCTCGGGCAGATCCTTGCCCCAGGCGCCGACCAGCTCGGCGGCGTGTCCCGCCACGCGCAGCGCGTCGCGCACGGCCTCGGCGGCGACGCGCACCGACACCGCGTCCGGCGAGGCCGCGCCGGTGATGTGCTCAAAGTCGGTGTTGTAGAGGACCGCGGTCAGTAGCTCCATCGCGGGCATCCTACACGACCGCGCGCGGCGCGAGCGCCGCGACCAACCTCGGGCCCAGGCGCGCGGCCAGGTCGGCCAGCGGCGGCGGCGGCGGCAGGCCCCGGGCCACGCACGCCTCGGCCAGCGACCGCTGCGGCACCGCGAGCCCGCACGGCACGATCGCGGTCCAGGCCTCGGGCGGCGTCGCCACGTTCCAGGCCCAGCCGTGGATCGCCACGCCGCGCGCGAGGTGCAGCCCGCACGCGGCGAGCTTGGCGTCGCCGAGCCACAGCCCGGCCGGCTCGCGCCGGAACTCGGCGCCGACGACCCCGAGCGCGGCGCACTCCTCGGCGATCGCGCCGGCGACGGCCGCCAGGAACGCGACCACCGAGCGGACGCGGACCACCGGGTAGATCATGAGCTGGCCGGGGCCGTGGTAGGTCACGTCGCCGCCGCGCGACACCGGCGTGATCGTGATCCCGCGGCGCGCCGCCTCGGCGTCGTCGATCAGCACGTGGCCGCGATCGGCGGCGTGGCCGAGCGTGATCACCGGCGGGTGCTCGCACAGCAGCACCGCCTGGGCGGCGGCGTCACCGGCGAGGATCTCCTGCCGCCGCGCCTCCTGCTGGGCGATCGCGTCCCCGTGGGCGACGCGGCCGAGCCAGCGCCAGTCGATCACCCGGCCAGCAGCTCGCCGAACAGCTGGTCGTCGACGTAGCGCACCGGCGCCGCGGCGGTGACCACGCCTACGCCCGCGGTCAGGAGCGCGGTGACGAAGCCGTCGCCGGCGTAGACCGAGATCGAGCGCCCGGGCCGCTCGAGCTCGCGCTCGGCCTCGGTCGACAGCTCGCGGGCCGCGAACAGGTGGCCGGCCAGCAGGCCCTTGGCCTCGACGCCGACCCGGAGCTCGCCGACGCCGCGGCGATCGACGGGGGCGTCACCCGCGCGGGCGCTGACCATGATCGTGCCGGTCGAGCCCGGCGCGACCGCGGTGGCGTAGCTGATCGCGTCGGTCCGCTTGATCCAGTTGACCTCCTGATAGCCGACGGCGATCAGGTACGCGTGGACCAGCCGCTCGAACCCGGCCTGGCCGGCCTGGCCGATGCGGGCCTTGAGCGTGGCGTGCGTGGCGACCGCCATCGTCGACAGCGCCCGGGCCAGCGCGGCCTCGGCGTCGGCGGTCGCGCTCTGCGCCACCGGGCCGGGCGCGAACAGATCGCGGCCGCGGTAGACGATGCGCGGCCGCAGGCCCAGCGACCGGTAGCTGCGCTCGTCGCCGAGCAGCGCCGCCTTGAGGTGCGGCCACGCGAGCTCGGGATCGACGTCGAGCAGGCCGCGCTTGCGCATCATCCCAGCCAGTTGCTTGACCGGCATCGGCTGGGCGCCGCGGATCGACGTGAACACCTGCCAGGCGGCGTCGCCCAGCGCGTTGCCGACCCGGACCACGCCGGTCGCGTCGGCGGGCATCGACACCGGCAGCGAGGTCGGCGCGGGCAGCGCCAGCTGGGTCGGCGCCGGACGCTCGCCCTCGGGGCGACGCTCGCCCTCGGGACGACGCTCGCCCTCGGGACGACGCTCGCCCTCGGGACGACGCTCGCCCTCGGGGCGGGGCCGGTCCGCGCGCCGGCCGCGGTCGAAGTCGCGCCGGGACCGCCGCTGCTCGCGCCGCTCCTCCCAGCGCTTCTGGCGCTCCTGGCGCCCGTTGATCTCGGGCAGCATCGGCCGATCCTCGTCGGCGGTGCGGCTGTCGCTGAACTCGGCGTGGGCCGCGGCGGCGGGGGCCGGGGCCAGGTCGTCGCCGTAGAGCGCGGCCAGCTCCTGCTCCTCGGCCGACAGCGGCGGCTCGGGCGCGGTGCCATCGAGCATCGCGTCTTCCATCATCAGGTCGCCGAGATCGCCAGCGGCCTCGATCGGCGCGACCTCGGGGCTGGTCTCGCTCGGGGCCAGCTCGACCTCGGTGACGACCTCGGTCGGCGCGGGCGCCTTGGGGGCCTTGGCCTTCGCCGGGGCCTTCGCGGGCTTCGCCGGGGCCTTCGCCTTCGTCGGGGCCTTGGCGGGCTTCGCCGGGGCCTTCGCGGGCTTCGCCGGGGCCTTCGCGGGCTTCGCGGCTGCCTCGGCCTTGGGCGCCTTGGTGCCAGCGGCTCGCTTCGACGCGCCACCCTTGGCGGCCTTGGGCTTGTCGCTCTTCTCAGCCTTGTCGGCCTTCTCGGACTTCTCGGACTTGTTCGCCATGGTGACCTACCGGCCGACTGGATAACCCCCTTGGCCCGACGACGTCAACCCTTGGACTCGACGACAAAAACTTGCCCGGCCCTGATCGCGCCCGTAGCGTCGCTGACAGGCCGCGGCGGTCGTGTCTCCCCGGCCACACGGGCCTGCGAGCGCGCGTCCCCAGGGGCAGCGGGCGCTGGCACCGCACGTGCTGTCTCCTTCGACACGGCGATCGACACGGCTTCGGGCCACCCCGGCTCGGGCGCTACGGGCAGGAGTCTCGACGATGAAGAACCGCAAGATCGGCGTCCTGATGGGTGGCATGTCCAGCGAGCGCGAGGTGTCGCTGCGCAGCGGCGAGGCGGTGCTGGCGGCCCTGCGCGCGCGCGGCTTCCAGGCGGTCCCGATCTACGTCGATCGCGATCTCGACCTGGCGCTGCGCCAGGCGTCGATCGACGTCGCCTTCATCGCGCTCCACGGCCGCTACGGCGAGGACGGCTGCGTCCAGGGCATGCTCGAGATGATGGGCATCCCGTACACCGGCTCCGACGTGCTGGCCTCGGCGCTGGCGATGAACAAGATCAAGTCCAAGGAGCTGTTCCGGCTCAACAACCTGCCGACCGCGCCGTACTACGTCGCCCACGGCGACGGCGAGGACGCCGTCAGCGCCCACGGCGACTTCGGGTACCCGTGCGTCGTCAAGCCGGCGCGCGAGGGCAGCTCGGTCGGCGTGACGATCGTCGCCAGCGAGCGCGAGCTGCCAGCGGCGATCGAGGCCGCGGCCTGCTTCGACGGTGAGGTCCTGGTCGAGCGCTACATCGCGGGCCAGGAGGTGTCGGTGGCCGTGCTCGGCGATCGCGCGCTGGGCGCGGTCGAGATCGCGCCGAAGACCGAGTTCTACGACTACGGCGCCAAGTACACGCGCGGCGCCACCAACTACTACCTGCCGCCGCGGCTGTCGCCCGAGCGCTACCGCGGCGTGCTGGCCCAGGCCGCGCGCGCGGTCGGGGCGCTGGGTTGCCGCGGCGCGACCCGCGTCGACCTGATCGTCAGCGAGGCCGGCAACGAGTACCTGCTCGAGGTCAACACCGTGCCGGGCCTGACGCCGACCAGCCTGTTGCCGCGGATCGCCGCGGCCGCCGGCATCGACTTCGGCGAGCTGTGCGAGGCCCAGCTGTTCGCGGCCGCCCTGCCCTCCCATCGTCCCCGCGGCGAGCGCCGCATCGCCCAGCGCGGCTACGACGGCGACGAGCGTCGGGCCGAGCCGATCGCGCCGCACTGATGCGGGCCGACGTCGCGCCGGGCGAGGTGACCGCGGTGGCCGCGGCGTGGCGCCGGCTGCGCCAGGAGCGCGTCGCGGTCGTGACGGTGGCGCTCGCGGTCGCGGCGCCGGTCGCGGCCCAGCGCTACCTCGACCATCGCATCCACGCCGATCTCGAGCCGGCGCTGACCCGCGCCACCGGCGTGGCGACCCACGTCGGCGCGTTCGAGGCCGGGCTCACCGGCAACGTCACCGTGCGCCGGCTCGCGCTCGACGGCCTGCTGACCGCGGACGCGGTCGAGGCCGCGGTCTCGCTCGACTCGCTCCTGGCCGGCGACCTGACGCCCGACGAGATCCGCGTGACCCACCCGCGCGTGCGCGCGCTCGCCGACGCGCAGGGGCACGAGGTCTGGCGCGAGGTGCTGGCCCGGCTGGCGGCGCGCCGCGGCCACGGCGGCGCGGCCCGGGCCGGTCGACGCCTGCGGCGGATCGTCGTGTCGGGCGGCGATCTCGTCGCGGAGGTGCGCGGCGTCCGGGTGCGCGCCGGCGACGTCGAGCTGCACCCGTCGGGGCACGGGGTCCGGCTGGTGACCGGCGCCGCGACCCTCACCGCGGGCGGCGCTGGCTGGTCGGTCGACGGCTCGGCCGCGCGGGTCGGCGCCGACGTGCGCCTGCCCGAGCTGGCGATCGAGCGGGCCGCGGTGGTCGGCGGCCGCCTCGGCGTCACGCTCGGCGGCCCGCGCCTGGTCGCGAGCGACCTGACGCTGGTCCGGGACGCGGTCGATGGCCCGTGGCGCCTGACCGGCACCGTCGACGACGGCGGCGCGCCCCGCCCGGTCGCGATCGCGGCCACGACCGCCGACGGCGGCACCGCGCTGGCGTTCGCGGGCGAGCGCGTCCCGCTCGCGGTGTTCGGCACCCGCGCGGGACCGCTGGGGCTGGCCGACGCCCGGGTCAGCGGGCGGATCACGATCGCCACCGGCGCCACGACCGAGGCGCGGGGCCAGCTCGAGCTGACCGGCGCCCGCCTCGACCACCGCGCGATCGCCGACGAGGCGATCGCGCTCGACGGCGCGGTCGCGTTCGCGGTCCGCCGCGCCGGCGATCGGCTCGACGTCGATCAGCTCGCGCTCACGCGCGGCGCGGCCGCCCTCGACGCTCACGGCTGGGTGCGCTGGGGCGGCGCCGGGCCGATCGTCGGCAACCTGGCGCTGGCGGTGCCGACCACGCGCTGCCGCGATCTGCTCGACGCGCTGCCGCCGCCGGTGCGCGGCCACCTCGATCAGCTGGTCGTGCGCGGCACGATCGGCGGCACCGCCAGCGCGACGGTCGATCTCGACGCCGAGCTCGGCGACGGCGTCCACCTCGACGTCGACCTCGCGAACCAGTGCGAGGTCGTGGCCGACGCGCCCGCGGTCGACCCGCGCACGCTGGCCGGCGTCGCCGAGCACCGCTTCCCCGACGGCAGCAGCGCCGCGGTCGGCCCTGGGGTCGGCGACTGGGTCGACCTCGCGACCGTGCCGGCCTACGTGCGCGGCGCGTTCGTCGCCGCCGAGGACGCGCGGTTCTGGGACCACGACGGCTTCGACCTGACGCAGATCGCGCGCAGCCTCGAGATCGATCTGCGCGAGGAGCGGTTCGCGCGCGGCGGCTCGACGATCAGCCAGCAGCTGGTCAAGAACGCGTTCCTGCACCAGCGCCGGACGCTGGCGCGCAAGCTCGAGGAGGCGGTCCTGACCTGGCGGCTCGAGGCGGTGGTCTCGAAGTCGACGATCCTGGCCCGCTACCTCAACGTCATCGAGCTCGGCCCGGGCGTGTACGGCCTGGCCGCGGCCGCGCGCCACTGGTTCGGACGGGCGCCGGCGCAGCTGAGCGTCCGCCAGGTGGCGTTCCTGGCGGCGCTGACGCCGGCGCCGCGCACGATCAGCGCCCGCCTCGCCGCTCAGCACCGGCTCGATCCCGACACCGCGCACCGGGTCGACGTCGTCGTCCGCGCCATGCGCCGCGCCGGCGTCATCGACGCGGCGACCGCGCGCGCGGCCGCGACCGCGCCGCTCGACCTGCGCCCCGCCGCCCTCGGCCGCTGATCGACCTGCGCCCCGGACGCCGGGACGAACCGTCGCCTCAGACGCCAGGCACCGGTTCACGGCGCGCTCCGGTCGACCCGGCTGGAGCCTCACGGGGCGGGGCCCGTCGAGGCTTCCGCACCGAGGTGCCGACGAAGCCGCTGGAACTCACACGCCCAGGAACAGGCGGTTGCCGAAGTTGCGCTCGAGATCGCTCGCGAAGATCTTCTGCGCCGAGGCCTCGATGTCGTAGGGCACGCGCTTGAACTCGAAGACCCGCTCGTCGGTGTCGTAGATCGTGTAGCTGGCGCGGTTGTCGTAGTCGCGCGGCTGCCCGACCGAGCCGACGCTGATGATGTAGCGGTGGTCGGGGCGGATCGTGAACTTCTGCGCGACGACCTCGAAGACGTCGTCCTGCGACAGCGCGAACGACTTGCACAGGTGCGAGTGGCCGATGAACGTCACCGTCGCCAGGTCGTCCCAGATGTCGAGGCACCGCGCGGCCTGCTCGGTCGAGAAGATGTACTCGAACTCCTCGAGGTTGATCGGCGAGCCGTGGCAGAACGTGACCTCGCCGTCCTTGACCTCGTACGGCAGGCCCTTGAGCCACGCCATGTTCTCGGGCGTCAGCAGCCGCGCGTGCAGGTCGAGCGCGCCGCGCGCGGCGTCGTAGTAGTACGAGTAGTCCATGCGCCCGGCGACGGCGGCGTCGTGGTTGCCGAGGATCGTGAACTTGGCCAGCGCGCGGATCGCGTCGCAGCACTCGTTGGGCGACGCGCCGTAGCCGACGGTGTCACCGATGCACACGTACTGATCGATCCGCTCGCCACGGAACGCCTCGAGGACCGCTGTCAGGGCCTCGATGTTGGCGTGAACGTCGCTGAAGATCCCGATGCGCATCTTGGGCGAGCGATCAGCATACCTGGTTTTGCGCGTCGGCGCCCCGTTCGCGCCTCACTCGTCCACCAGATCGCTCTCGTCGAGCTCCTCGTCCCCGCCGTCATCGTCCGGGACCAGGTCGCTGTCGTCGAGCAGCTCCATCGGGCTCGACGCGTCCAGGGCCGCCAGCTCGCCCTTGCCGAGCTCGGGCAGCCCGCGCTCGAGCGCCTCGAAGAACCGCCGGGAGAACGCCCGGTTGACCGTGACCTCACGGCCGGGGCTGCGCCCGGACACGTCGTCCGACGCCGCCGGCGCCATGCGCTCGATCGCCATGCGCGCGACCGGCGCCACGGCGCTGTGGCCGTTGGCGAGGGTCTCGACCGCGTGCTTGCCGCCCCGCACGCCGACGTGGGCCATGGCCCAGGCGATGCGCTCGCGATCGCCGGCGCTGGCGCGGTCGCCGAGCCGGCCCAGGCGGGCCGCCAGGGGCATCAACGCCGGCGGACCCACGTGGCCGACCGCCCGCGCGATCTCGCGCCAGATCTCGGTCGGCTCACCCAGCAGCGCGTCGACCACCGCCTCGGTGCCCGCCTCGGTGTGCAGGAGCGCCAGCGCCAGCGCGCACCCGTGCCGCAAGAACGCCTTCGAGCTGGCAAGCCCGGCGGTCAGGGTCGGGGCCGCGGTCGGCCCCAGCCGCACCATCGCGCCCAGCACCCGCACCGCGTCGGCGCGGCTCATGCGCCGGACCGCGTTCATGACCAGGCGCGCGACGGTGCCGTCGCCGCGCTCGCACAGCTCGAGGGCGGCCGCGAGCCGGCGATCGCGATCGTCGAGCAGCCGGACCAGCTCGGGCACCGGCAGGCCGCGCACGCCCGGCGCCGCGGTCGGCTTGGCGGCGATCGTCCCCGACGTCGCCGGCTCGTCCTCCGCGCTCGCGCTCGTCGCCGAGGCCACGCCCAGCGCGGTGGCCTCGTCGGCGAGGGCCTTGCGGTTGTCCTCGATGGCGTCCGCGTCCAGATCGTTGGCCTGGGCCTGCCCGAGCAGGTTCGCGAACCCGGCCTCGAGCCGCGCCAGCAGATCCCGGCGCGAGCGCGCCAGGCCCTCCGACACCGCGGTCTGGGCCAGCTCGGGGCCCATCCACAGGCCGAGCTCGATCGCGCGCGCCAGCACCGCGCGGCGCAGCTCGCGCCAGCGCGTCAGCGGGAAGCTGCGCACGCACGCGAGGTAGTCCTCCCGCGCGGGCCGCGAGAACCGGCGGGCGATCGCCAGGGCCCGACGGGCCTGGTTCGCGGTGGCCATGGGCTCGAGCTTGTCGACGCGGAACTCGCCGTGCTCGGGGTGAGCCAGGCCGAGCAGATCGAGGCCCGAGCCGCCGAGCGCGACCAGGCCCCGGGCGAAGTTCGCCGACGCGCCGAGCGCGCGCAGGTGATCCGACGCGGCCCGCAGCACGAACCCGACGTTCTCGGTCAGCGGCGCCTGGAGCCGGGCCCGCCGGACCGGCCGGCCGTCGACGATCACGTCGACCTCGATCGTGAAGTCGCGCTCGAGGGCGGCCAGGAACCGCCGATCGACCTCGCCGGCGACGTCGAGCGGGACGACGACGCGGTGGCTCGGGCCGACCCCGCGCAGGGCGGCGGGCGTGCCGATCACCAGCGCGATCACGCCGTACTCGGGCAGGCGGTGGACGACCAGGCGCACGTCGAGCCGGCTGGCGGTCAGCGCGGCGCCGCTGGTGCCGCCGGCGCGCAGCGCGACCCGGACCCGGCCGTCGTCGTCGATCGAGAACACCGCGGGCGCGGTCGAGCGCGCGAACCCGAGCACCCACGGATCGCTGCCCGGACGCGGCGCGTCGGCGGTGACCGTGGTGATGGGATCGGCCGACGACGGCAGCTCGGGCGCGTCGGCCTCCTCCAGCATCTCGAACGGGCTGGTCACCTCGTCGGGCACCTCGGTCAGCGACCGCACCGGGGTCGTGACCGGCTCGCTGGCGGCGGCGGTGGGCGCGCCCGGCGTCGGGCGGGAGGGCCGGATGGCGCTGCGCGCGCCCTCGGCCCGGGCCCGGGTCAGCTCGCGCTCGGCCTCGGCCCGGAGCTCGGCGGCCTCGGCCCGGAGCTCGGCCGCCTCGGCACCGAGCCGGGTCGCGTCCCGATCCGCCTCGACCAGGCGGCGCGCGGCCTCGGCGCCAGCCGCGGCCAGGTCGGCCTGGCGGGCCTCGAGCTCCCGCAGGTGCTGCTCGAGCGCGGCCTCCCGCGTCGCCAGCTCGGCGCGGCGCTCGCCCAGCTCCCGGCGCTCGCGCTCGACCTCACGGCCGGCCTCGGCGGCCCGGTGGGTCGACAGCGCTGCGCCAGCGCGGGCCTCGAGCAGCGCGGTCAGGCCGGCCGCGCCGAACACCAGGCCGAAGTCGCGCACGTACGCTGGCACCGCGGCCGTCCGATCGGCCGCCAGCTCGGTGAAGGTCTGGGCCCGCAGCTCCAGCTCGCGGTGGCGATCGCTGGCGCTGGCCACGACCACGAACACCTCGGCCGCGGGGTCGTGGAACACCACCGGGGTGGTCACGACGACCTCGCTGCCGTCGGGGCCGGCGATCCGGTTGATCGGCTCGCCGGCCATCAGGCGCTGCGCCAGGTCAGGATCGGCGACGGCGTCGATCACGTCGTACACCCGGGCCGTGATCACGTCGCCCGAGGGCAGCGTGACGTGCACGGCACGGGTGCGGGTGGCGCCCACGGCGCCGCGGTACGCGTTCTGCGAAGGTGCGCGCTCGCGCCCACGAGACATACCGACGGCATATCATCGCGCCGCGCGCGCGATCCAGCCGCGGCCGATCAATTGACGAGCGGGTCGACCGGGTCGGGGGCGGGCGCGTCGTCTTCGACGTCGTCATCGGTGCCGTCGTCCGGGGCCGGCACCGGCTCGCCGGCCAGCTGGGCCGCGACGGTCACCAGCACCTCGTGGACGTGCTCGAGGGTGTCGAGCCGGCCGCACAGCGAGTAGTACTCCTCGGTCGACACCGGGCTCATCCGCGCCATCGCCTGCTCGACGTACGGGCGCATCCGCGGCGGCGCCTCGAGGCCGGTGTCGAGATCGTCGACCTCGGCCCGGGCGATCGCGGCCCCGACCATGCCGGCCGGCGAGAACGCCAGCCCGGTCGGCAGCACCATGCGCCAGCCGGTGATCTCCTCGGTCTCGGTCTCCCAGCGCCCGCCGAGCCGGCGCTGCACGACCTCGCCGAAGTACGCGGCGGCGGTCGCGACCACGAGCCGGGTCGTGGCCGGTTGATCGGTCGGCACCGAGCGCAGGTAGTGGTCGAGCAGCGGCAGCGTGTCGCTGTCGAAGTCGAGATCGACCCCGACCGCGCGCTTGACGTACGCGACGGTCTGGGCGGCGTACTCGCGGAGGCGATCCGAGGTGGCGGGCACCGACATCGTCGCAGCATGTCGGCGGAACCCCGGCGGGTCAAGGCGCGCGCGGCGAGCCGCCGGGCGGCTACTGCTGGAGCAGGCTGAAGCTGACGTCGCCGAACCGCGACTCGACCTTGACCGCCGCCCGCCCGCGCCGGCGCCCGTACTGGGCCTCGACCCAGCGATCCGCCGTGGTCGGGGGCGCCGCGCTCGGGGTGCCGCCGGTCATCGACAGCCGGCCGCCCGCGCGCGCGCGGACCGCCAGGCCGACCTGGCCGCGCACCCGCACGTCGACCGAGCCGCGCAGCGACGTGACCGTCAGCGCGCCGCCGGCCTGGGCCTCGGCCTCGAGATCGATCGCGCCGGTGATGGTCGACATCCGCACCTGGCGCGACGCGACCCGCCGGCCGTCGATGTCGCCGTCGTAGACCTGGGCCGTGAGCGCGGCGCCGCGGACGCCGTCGAACGCGACGTCGCCGTCGACGGCGTGGCTGTCGAGCGTGCCGAAGACCTCCTCGAACCGCTGGCTGCCGGCCAGCGAGCGCGCGAACACGACCCCGGCGACGTTGCGGACCACGATCGGCCCGGTCGACGAGTCGAGATCGGCGCCCGCGTCGACGTTCTCGACCGACAGCCGGCCGGTGCTGACCCGGCCCGCGACCTTGACGGCGCGCGGCACCCGGACCCGCAGATCGACCCGGATCGTGGCCAGCGCGACCGCCGGCCGATCCTTGCGCGCGATCACCTCGGTGGTCAGGCGGACCGCGCCGTCGGGGCCCTGCACCGCCACGACCCGCAGGCGCCCGAGCGCGCTCGGATCGGGCGCGTGCTTGACCGAGTCGATCACGACCGAGGTGCCGTCGTAGCCCTCGATGCGGACGTCGCCGTAGGGGTTGTCGATCGCGATCGCGCCGATCGCGCGGGTCGTCGGCACGACCTCGAGCGTGGCGCGCTCGACCACCGCGCCGTCGCCGTCGCCGTCGGTGCCGTCGTCGGCGTGGGCGCCCAGCGGCGCGGCGATCAGCGCCAGCACCAGCAGCGCGCGGGTCATCGTGCGCCCCCCATGGCGACCTGCTCGCCCAGCGCGACGCGCTCGAGGTACGCGGTCAGCTCGTGCCACGCGCGATCGCGGCCGAGGCCAGGATCCGACGTCAAGACCGCGCGCTCGCGCCGCTCGACCTCGTGGGCGAAGTGCCGGGCCCGGGCGGCTGGCCAGCTCGCGACCTCGGTCCGCGCCATCGCCAGCAGCTCGGCGGCGACCTTGCGGAAGCGGGCCTCGGCGTCGCGCTCGAGGTCGGCGTGCTCGTCGAGCGCGTCGCGCAGCGCCAGGTGCACCGGCGGCGCCGGCGGGGCGAGCTCGGTGACCGGCGCGGTCAGCGCCAGCGGACGGGTCGCGTCGCCGCCGTGGCGGAGCTGCCCGACCACCAGCGCGATCGCGCCGGCCGAGGCGATCATCGTCGCTGGCCACAGCACCGGGCGGGCCCAGCCGCGCAGGCGCGTCCAGGCGCGCGCGACCGGGCCGCGCTCGCTGTCGGCGATCTCGGCGGCGCCGAGCCGGGCGTTGATCTGGGCCCACAGCGCCGGCGGCGGCTCCGGCGGCGGCAGCTCGACCAGGGCGTCGCGCAGGCGCGCGTGCTGATCGGCGAGGTCGCGGCACGCCGCGCACACCCGCAGGTGCCCGCGACAGGCGCTCGCGCGATCGTCGTCGAGATCGCCGTCGAGGTAGGCGACCACCGAGGCGGTGAGGTCGCGACAGGTCATGCGCCGTCCCCGGGCAGCCGCTCGGCGGCCAGGGCCGGGCCCAGGAGCTCGCGCATCTTGGCGCGGGCCTTGTGCAGCTGCGACTTGGACGTGCCGATCCGGCAGTCCATGATCGCCGCGCACTCCTCGTGGGACAGGCCCTCGATGTCGTGCAGGACCAGGATCGCGCGGTAGCCGGCGGGCAGGAGCGCCATCGCCGCCTCGACCCGGCGCGACAGCCGCGGGTCGCGCAGCGCGGTCGGCGGCGCGGCCATGCTCTCGAGCTGATCGTCGCCGACCTCGTGCCGGCGCTTCTGCTTGGCGGCGTGGGTCAGCGCGCAGTTGACCGCGAGCCGGTAGACCCAGGTGCCGAGCTGGGCGTCGCCGCGGAACCCGCCGAGGCCGCGGAACACCCGGACGAAGACCTCCTGCGCGACCTCCTCGACGTCGACCGGGCCGACGATGCGGTGGCACAGGCCGAACACCCGGCGCTTGTACTGGTGGTACAGGGTCTCCATCGCGCGGGCCTCGCCGCGGCGACAGGCAGCGATCAGCGTTGCGTCGTCCATGGCGGCGCCGGGGACGGCGGTGCGGGGGCGTGGGATTTCGGAGACTGCGGTCGTGGCCACCGGTTCCTCGCGGCGTGGGTCCGAGGTCAGACCCGCCAGCGGGGCGGAGGGTTGCCTGGGCCGATCGCTCACGTACGCGACCCTACACCGGCGAGATCGCGCGGTCGAGGCGGCCCGGAGCCACGGCGGGCCTGGTACCCTGCGGGTGTGATCGGTCCGACACGGAGCGCTCGGTGAACCGGCCCATCGTCGCCGGGGTCGGGTGCGTCCGCGTGTCGATCTCGGCGCTTGCGCACCGGGTGCCAGACGCGACCTCCGGGGACGCCGGCGAGCTGGCCGCGATCGCCGTGTCGCCAGGTCCGGGCGTCGCCGTCGCGCTCCGGACCGCCGCCGCCTTCGGATGTCAGGCGCGCCTGGCCGGCTGGGTCGGGACCGATGGCCTGTCGGCGCTGGCCCGGGCCACGCTGGCCCAGGACGGGATCGACGGGGCGCTGCTGCGGGTCAACCCCGGCGGCTCGCCGACCGAGATCGTGACCGTCGACCCGCACGGTGGCCGCTTGATCCAGCGCGCGGCCGGCGACGAGATCGACCTCGACGCGCTGCCGATCGACGTCGACGCCACGCTCGGCGGCGCCCGGGCGCTGTTGCTCGACGACTCGGCCCCGCGCGCGCAGATCGAGGTCGCGCAGCGGGCGCGGGCCCGGGGCATCCCGGTGATCATCGACCTGACCGGGCCGGTAGAGGGCTCGGGTGAGCTGGTGGCGTTCGCCGACATCTTGATCACGTCCGAGCGCCTGCTGGCCGAGCTGGCGCCGCGCCGAGATCTGATCGAGGCGCTGGGCGAGCTGGTCCAGCTGGGCCCGCGCGCGGTCGTGGTCACCCTCGGCGCCGCGGGGGCGGTCGGGCGCCACGGCGGCGAGCTGGTCGAGGTGCCGGGCTTCCCGATCGAGACCATCGACGCGACCGGCGCTGGCTCGGTGTTCCACGGCGCGTTCGTGGCGGGCTTGCTCGGTGAGCTGCCGTTCGCGCGCTGCATCGAGCTGGCGTCGGCGGCCGCGGCGCTGTCGTGCCAGGTGCTGGGCGCGTGGGACGGGGTCCCCGAGCGCGACGACGCGCTGGCGCTGGTCCAGACCCGGCGCTGACCGATCCCGGCGTCGCCTCGCGGCGGCGGCGGCGCGATCGGACGTGGTAACGCTTCGGCCATGGCCGAGGCCCCTGCCCCACCCCCCCGTCCGACTGTCGCCGCGTTCGCGAGCGGCGCTGGCGCCGCGCTGGTCGCCGCGCTGGTCCTGGCGATCGTCGACGGGATCGCCACCGGCGGCGGCGCCATGATGACCGTGCTCGGCCTGTGGGGCCTGCCGGCGTTCGGGTTCGCGCTCTACGCCGGCGCCATCGCCGCCGGGTTCTCGGCCACCTTCGGCCCCGGCGCGATCGGTCGGCTGCGCGACGATCGCGACCGCGACGTCGCCTGGGCCGCGGTCGTCCTGGCCGCCGCGGTCGTGGCCGTCGCGGTCGCGACGATCGTGCCGATCGCCACCAAGCTGATCGTCGCCAACGCCCACCGGCCGGTGCCAGGCGCGCGGGTCATGGGCCCGGTCGCGATGCTCATCGCGATCGGCGCCGGCCTGGTGATCGTGCCGCTGGCCCGGCTGGCGCGGGTCGTCGTGGCGCCGGTGCCGGCGCTCGCCGGCGTGCCGCGGTTCGTCTGGGCGGTCGGCCTCGCGGTGATCGTGATCCTGGTGATCGCCCGCCAGCGCCTGCTCCACGCGGGCTTCGACAACGCCGCGCTGCCGATCGGCGCGATCGTCGAGGTGGCGCTCCTGCCGGTGGTGACGCTCGTGCTGGGCGCGCTCGCGCTCGGCCCGCTGGCCGCGGTCCGACGGGCGGTGCCGGCGCGCGGGCCCGTGGTCGCGGTCGGGCTCGTCGTCGCGCTCGGGCTCGGCGTCGTCACGCTGGGTCGGCAGCCGTCAGCGGCGGTGGCCAAGGCCGTGACCGAGCGCGGCGTCGCGTCGCGCACGTTCGTGACCGTGCTGCAGTCGCTGTCGGATCGCGACGGCGACGGCGTCTCGGCGTTCTTCCGCGGGCCCGACTGCGACGACCACGACCCCGAGGTCAACCCCAACGCCAAGGAGATCCCGGGCAACGGCAAGGACGACAACTGCCAGGGCGGCGATCGTCCGCGCGAGGTCGGCGCCGACCCCGCGACCGCGCCCGACGCCGGCCGCGGCGCCCACCGACGGCGGCGCCGCGGCGCCGACCGGCCCCAGGACCAACGTGCTGATCATCATGATCGACACGCTCCGGGTCGATCGGCTCGGCGCCAGCGGCTACCAGCGCAACGGCGCGTCGCTGACGCCCAACATCGACAAGTTCCTGACCCAGGCGGTGTGGTTCAAGCGCACCTACGCCCAGGCCAACAACACGCCGCGGTCGATGCCGAGCTTCATGACCTCGCGCTACCCGTCGCTGGTCAAGGTCGACCAGATGCACGCCAAGTACCCGCGGGTCGACGACGCCAACGTCATGCTGTTCGAGCAGCTGGCCGCCGCCGGCTTCGAGACCCGGGGCCACGCGTCGCACTTCTACTTCCGGCCCGAGCGGAACTTCACCCAGGGCTTCACCACCTTCGACAACGACGGCGCGCTCGACATCGGCCCGTCGAACAAGGACGTCGCGTCGCCGCGGATCGTGCCGCGGGCGGTGGCGTCCCTGGCCGAGCTCGGCAAGTCGCACCAGCGGTTCGCGATGTTCGTGCACCTGTTCGAGCCGCACTCGAGCTTCGTCGAGCACCCGGGCTACCCGCCGGTGACCACGTCGGGGACCAAGGCCCACGCCGAGCGCTACGACTACGAGATCGCGTTCGTCGACGGCTGGGTCGGCCAGCTCCTCGACGGCCTGACCGCGGCCGGCCTCGACGACGACACCGTCGTCGTCGTCATGAGCGATCACGGCGAGGCGTTCGGCGAGCACAATTTCGGCGGCCAGAGCATGTTCCACGGCACCAACCTGTACGACGAGCAGCTGCGGGTGCCGTTCGCGTTCCGGGTGCCGGGCGCGCCGGCGCGCGCGGTCGACGACGTCGTCCAGCTGATCGATCTCGCGCCGACCGTCGTCGACCTGGCCGGCGCCGCGCCCGACCCGAGCTGGCTGGGCCGCAGCCTGGCGCCGGCGATCCGGGGTGAGGCGCTGCCGCCCCGGCCGGCGTTCGCGGAGCTCCTGGCCTACCCGGGCTGGGAGCAAGATCTGAAGATGGCGGTCGCGGGCGACGGCGCGTGGAAGATCATCAACGTCATCTCGCAGCGGCGGACGGAGCTCTACGAGCTGGCGACCGACCCCGGCGAGCGGCGCGACCGCTGGGGCGACGCCAGCGCGGCCGCGGCCAAGGACCAGATGCAGCAGCTCTTGCTCGACTGGGTCGAAGTCACGCTCGCGCAGTGAACCCCGACGCGGAGGCCCCATGACCACGCCCGCCAAGACCTACCAGAACCCGACGCCGACCGTCGACGTCGTCATCGAGCTCGACGGCCGCCCCGGCACGGTCGTGCTGATCGAGCGCGGCAACGAGCCGCGCGGCTGGGCCCTGCCCGGCGGCTTCGTCGATCGCGGCGAGTGGGTCGCCGACGCCGGCGTGCGCGAGGCCAAGGAGGAGACCGGCCTCGACGTCGAGCTGACCGAGCTGTTCCACGTCTACAGCGACCCGGCCCGCGACGCCCGCCAGCACACGATGTCGACGGTGTTCCTCGGGCGGGCCGCCGGCGCGCCGATCGGCGGCGACGACGCCACCGGG
Source organism: Myxococcales bacterium (assembly GCA_016717005.1). Lineage (NCBI taxonomy): Bacteria > Pseudomonadati > Myxococcota > Myxococcia > Myxococcales > Myxococcales bacterium. The sequence continues at coordinate 263,834 of JADJUF010000008.1, forward strand.
GCCGGGGTGTTCGCGCTCGACGCGCTGCCGACGCCGATCGCGTTCGATCACGCGACGATCCTGGCCGACTACGCGGCGTACCGCGCCAGCGGGCGCCGGCCGCCGCCGCGGCGGTGACCGCGGTCGTGTACCATCGGCGGATGCGTACTCCGCTGGTGACGATCGCCATGCCGGCCTTCAACGAGGAGCACTACATCGAGGCGTGCATCCGCTCGGTCCAGGCCCAGGACTACCCGGGCGATCGCATCGAGATCCTGATCGCCGACGGCCGCTCGACCGACCGCACCCGCGAGATCCTGGCCGAGCTGGCGATCGACGACCCCCGCATCAAGGTGATCGACAACCCCGATCGCCTGCAGGCCGCCGGCCTCAACCAGCTCATCCGCGCCGCGCGCGGCGAGATCGTCGTGCGCATGGACGTCCACTGCGAGTACACGCCCAGCTACGTGCGGACGTGCGTCGAGCAGCTCGAGGCGACCGGCGCCGACAACGTCGGCGGCGCCCAGCGGGCCAAGGCCAAGACCGCGTTCCAGCGGGCGCTGTGCGCGGCGCTGGCGTCCCCGGTCGGCGTCGGCGGCGCCCGGTACCGCGACGCCACCGCCGAGGGCTTCGTCGACACCGTGTTCCTGGGCGCCTTCCGCAAGCGCATCTTCGAGCGCATCGGCCTCTACGATCCCAAGGCGATCACCAACGAGGACGCCGAGCTCAACCAGCGCCTGCTCGCGAGCGGCGGCAAGATCTACCTGTCGCCGGCGATCGAGGTCCACTACTACCCGCGCGACTCGTTCGCGACCCTGGCCAAGCAGTACTGGAAGTACGGGCGCGGCCGGGCCCGGACGCTGCTCAAGCTCGGCCGGTTCCCGACGCTGCGCCCGCTGATCCCGTTCGGCATGGTGCTCGGGGCCAGCGCGCTGATCGTGCTGCCGCCGCTGTGGCCGATCGCGCCGGCCGCGTTCGCCGCGTACGCGCTGCTGACCGGCGCCGAGGCGGTCCGGGTCGCCGCGCCGCTGGGGCCGGTCGCGGTCGCGACCGCCTGGGCCATCTTCCCGGTGCTCCACGCGTCGCACGGCGCCGGCTTCGCGTCGGGCCTGCTGCGCTACCTGCGCGACCCCGACTGGGGCCCGGTCGAGACCCTGGACGCGCGCCCAGCGCTGCGCGCGGTCTGATCGTCGCGGCGTCAGCTCGATCAGCTGCGCCACGCCCCCGACCGGCGCGACCGGGACGTCGCGGCCATCGCTCGGCGCTGGCTCGCGCGCCGCGGCGGCCGCGTCACGGCAGGCTGGCGCGATCGGCGTCGAGGCGCGCGAGGCCGCGGGCGGCGAGGACGGCGACGGCGTCCTCGATGCGGGCGAGGAGCTTGTCGCTGGGCCGGGTGAAGCCGACCAGCTTGGCGGTCTCCTTGCCCAGCTCGAGCCGCGGCAGGCCGAGGTTGCGCTCGAGCACGACCCGCGCGGCGGCGGCGAGCTCGAGCAGCGGCAGCTCGTCCCAGTCGCGCTTGCTGTCCGCGGCGCGGTCGTCCGGAACCCGGACGGCCGGCAGGGCGGCGGGATCCTGATCGCGGCGCCAGACCACGTCGGGGTCGTCGGGGCTGCCGACCTGCGCCCGGGTGGCGGCGATCAGGCGCACGCGCTCGACCACGCGCGGCGTGACCCGGCTGACCGCGAACGCGGCCGCGACCCGGCGCGCCAGCAGGCCGGCGTGGACCGGCGCCTCGATCGCCAGGACGCTGTCGATGACCTTGCCGAGGTCGTCGCCGCGCGCGACGTCGAAGAGATCGTCGGCCGTGCGGCGCTTGGCGGCGATCGTCGCGACCGCGTACCGCCCGACCGGCGTGCGCTCGGTGGCGGCCTCCGCGGCAGCGGACGATATGGCGGCGGACGGCGACGTGGCGGACGGCGACGTGGCGGACGGCGACGTGGCGGACGGCGACGTGGCGGACGGCGACGCGGCGGATCGCGACCCGGCGGATGGCGAGGTCGTGACGGGGGCTGCGGCGGTCGGCGCCGCCGCCGATGGCGACGTCGCGGTCGGCGCGCTGGCCTCGCCCCGCCGCGCCGTGGGCGCGCTACCCTCGGCCTTGACCGCCACCGGCCCCGACCGGGAGCCCGGCGCCTTGCGCGCCGCCCGGGCCGCGGCGATCGCGTTGATCACCGCGTTGTGGACCCGGCCCAGCTCCTTGTCGGCGTCGTGGTACCAGTCGAGCGACCAGATCCGGTGCAGCCGCCAGCCCAGGTTGGTCAGCACCTGGCCGCGCAGGCGATCGCGATCGCGGGCGGTGGCGGCGCGGGCGTAGGCCGGGCCGTCGGCCTCGACCCCGAGCACGTAGCGGCCGGGCTCGTCGGGGTCGACCACCGCGAGATCGATCTTGTAGCCGGCGCAGCCGACCTGGTGGTGCACGGTCCAGCCCTTGGCGACCAGCGCCGCCGCGATCGCGCCGGTGAGCGCGGTCGCCGCCGGCCGGGCCTCGCGCTCGGTCGCGGCCTGGCCGCCGGCGCGGGCGTAGCGCAGCAGGTCGGCGAGGTGGCGCACGCCCAGCGCCGAGACGTCGGCGCTGATCTGCTCGGGGGTGATCGACGCGAACACGACCAGCTCGTCGCGCGCACGCGTGACCGCCACGTTGAGGCGCCGCTCGCCGCCGTCGCGGTTGAGCGGCCCGAAGTTCATCGCGACCTTGCCGTCGCGATCGGGCCCGTAGCCGACCGAGAACAGGATCACGTCGCGCTCGTCGCCCTGGATCGTCTCGAGGTTCTTGACCAGCACCGGCTCCCGGGCGTCCTCGGCGAAGAACCGATCGAGGCCCGGGTCGGCGGCGCGGGCGGCGTCGAGCAGGTCCAGCACCAGCTCCTGCTGCGGCTTGCTGAACGTCACGACGCCGATCGAGCGCCCGCAGCGGTCGGGGTCGGTCAGGCGCGCCACGATCTCGGCGACCACCGCCTCGGCCTCGATCCGGTTCTGGCGGGTGCCGGCCCGATCGTAGACGCCGGCGATCGCCCGCAGCGAGACGCCCAGGCCCGGCACGTCGGCGGCCGCGGCCGGGAACACGTCGAGCGTGCCGCCGTAGTAGCGGTCGTTCGAGAACGCGATCAGATCCTCGTGGCGGCTGCGGTAGTGCCAGGTCAGCCGCAGCTCGGGCAGCCGGGCGGCGACACACTCGTCGAGGATGCTCTCGAGCTCCTCGAGCTCGTCGTCGGGGTCGGCCGCGCTCGTCGTCGCGGCCGCCGCCGCGCGGTCGCACAGCTCGAAGAACCGCGTCGGCGGCAGCTGCTTCGAGTCGCCGACCACCACCGCCGAGTGTCCGCGGGCGAGCGCGCCGACGGCGTCGGCGGTCGGGATCTGGCTGGCCTCATCGAACACGACCAGATCGAAGCGTCGCACCGCCGGGTCGAGGTACTGGGCCACCGACAGCGGGCTCATCAGCACGCACGGCTTGAGCCGCGGCAGCAGGTTCGGGATCTCCCGGAACAGCGCCCGCAGCGGCTTGTGCCGGCGCTGCTTCTTGAGCTCGTGCAGCAGCACGCCGATCTCGCCGGCGTCGGCGGTCTCGCCGCCGAGACCCGCGGCACCCGCTCGGACAGCCGCGCGATCGCGCGGGCCCGGGCCACGCCCAGCTGCGCCCGGTCGAGCTCGACGAACTCGGCGACGCGCGCGTGGTGGCTGGCGCCGTGGAAGGTCGCCAGCGCCGGCGTCGCGCTGGTCGAGCGCTCGGCCACGCCCCGGTACATCGCCCGCTCCCACGCGGCCTCGATCGCGCCGGCCGCGACCGCGCCGCGCTCGACCCCGGCCACGGTGTTGCCCAGGCCGGCCGCGACCGCGGCCGCGCGCGCGCGCACGAACGCGGTCCAGTCGCGCAGCGCCGTCGGCGCCGCGGCCCAGGCGGCGACCTGCGCCGCCATCGCCTCGAGGTGCGGGCGATCGCCGTCGACGATCTCGACGCCGCACACGTCGCGCAGCCGGCCCAGCGCGGTCCGCCACCGCGCCGCGCTCGCGGCCAGCGCGGTCCAGGTCGCGATCGCGACGGCGCGGTCGGTGGCCAGCGCGACCACCGATCGCCACGCGCGCTCGCGCTCGGCCGGCGGGCACCGCATGCGCTCGAAGGCCGCGCGCAGCTCGCGGGCCCAGGCGAGCGCGCGCTCGACCGCGTCGAGATCGCCGTCGTCGGCGGTCGCCCCCGCGAGCGCCCCCAACCAGGTCGCGGCGGTGGGCTGGACCGCGGCCAGCGCGCGCTCGGCGGCGTTGACCTGGGCCGCGGTGGCGAGATCGTCGGCGACCTCGGTGTCCGACGGCAGCGCGCCGGCCGCCAGCGCCGCGCGGGCCTGGCGCCGGGCCGCGCGCAGCGCGAACCAGCGGAACAGCGGGAAGCGGTGGGCCCAGGCCCGGAACCGCGCCGCCAGATCGTCGAGCTCGAGCGCGTAGACCCGCTCGCTCCACCGCGTCGCCAGGCGCCGGCCCAGCTCGCGCCGACGGCGCGCCAGCGCCAGCCACGTCACCGCGTCCTTGGGCGCCGTGATCGCCGGCTCGGCCGCCGACGCCCGGGCCTTGACCAGCGCGATCTTGTCGGCGACGGCGCCGGTGGCGGCGCCGGCCGGGTGCGCCAGCGCCGCGTCGATCAGCGCCGGGCCCGGGTGCGGGCTGCCGGCGAGGTGCTCGGCCAGGACGCCGAGCGCGTCGAGCTCGTCCTTGGTGGCCGCGGCCACGCCCGGCAGCTGTGGCGCGATCGCCGCGATCGCCTGGGCCAGCTCGCCGCCGGCGGTCGCGGCCTCGGCCAGCGCGGCCCGGACGGCGTCCTCGGTCGACATCTGCCAGGTGGCGAGGGTCGAGCCGTGCCACGGGTGCGCGGTCACCGGCGCGACGGTCGCGGCGGCCTCGGCGAAGCGCTTGACCGCGTCGCGCTGCGCGGTGATCGCGGCGGCGTCGTCGGCGGCGCCGTCGGCCAGCGCCGGCGCGTCCCGCAGCTGGCCGAGCGCCCCGAGCGCGTCGTGGACCGAGACCCCGGCGGCGCCGCCGTCGTGGAGCGCGGCGACGTAGCGGTTGAGCTCGTCGCGGGTCCCGGCCAGGCGCGCGTCGTCGCCGACCACCGGCGCGTTGGGCCGCCAGACCCGCTCGAGCACGCGCCCGAGCTCGGCCACGACCTCGCGCTTCTTGGCCTTGTGCGAGTGCAGCTCCAGGCAGAAGTCGCCCAGCCCGGCGCCGGCCAGGCGCCGCTGCACGACGTCGAGCGCGGCCTGCTTCTCGGCGACGAACAGCACGGTCTTGCCGTCGCCCAGCGCCTGCGCGATCAGGTTGGTGATCGTCTGCGACTTGCCGGTGCCGGGCGGGCCCTGCAGCACGAACGAGCGCCCGTCGGCCGCGGCCAGCACCGCGGCCAGCTGGCTCGAGTCGCAGTCGAGCGGCGCGTACAGGTCGCCGAGCGCGAGCGTCTGGTCGAGCGCGGCCGGGACCGGGAACGCCGGCTGCGCGGGGAACGCGTGGCCGTCGCCGGCGGCCAGGTGCGCGACCACCGGCGCGGCCAGCAGCGCCTCGCCGCGCTCGGCCAGATCGGTCCACATGACGAACTTGGTGAACGAGAAGATGCCGAGCCGGGCCTCGGGCAGCACCTGCCAGCGCGGGAACTTCGCCACCGCCGCCGCCAGCGCGCCCATCGCGGCCGCGAGGTCGAGGTCGTCGCGATCGCTGTCCGGCCGCGGCACGACCACGCCGAACTCGCTGTGCAGCTTCTCGAACAGCGTGTCGTTCCAGCGCGGCTCCTCGTCGGCGCGGGCGCTGACGCGGTAGCGCTCGCGCGCGCCGGCCCGCCGCAGCTCGACCGGGAACAGCGCCAGCGGTGCGTGGCGCGCGATCTCGCCGCCGTCGGTCTCGAACCAGCGCAGCACGCCCAGCGCCAGCCACAAGGTCGTCGCGCCGCTCTCCTGCACGCTCTCCCGGGCGCTGCGCGCGATCGCGATCAGCCGTCGATCGAGCTCGTCGACCCCGACCGAGGCGATCAGCCGCTTGTGCGCCAGCGCGTCGGCGCCGGCCTTGGCCATGGCCTCGGCCGCGCGCTCGGGGCCGCCGACCGCGTCGGGCGCGACCGGCGCGCCGGGCGTGACCTCGAGCGTCGCGCCCTCGGCCAGGAGCGCGGCCAGCGCCACCGGATCGGCGCCGACCAGCGGCAGCACCTGGCGGCCGTCGCGCGCGTCGAGCAGGCGGTTGCGCAGCGTCAGATCGAGCAGCGACAGCTTCCAGCGGTCCAGGCGGCGAGCAGCGGCGTCAGGCGCGGGCACCGCGCGACTGTACGCTCCCGCCTGCGTCGGCGCCGCCCGGTCGGGGTGGGCCGATCCCGGCGGTGCGCTAGGATGCCGCCATGTCGTGGACCGCGCCGGCCGATCGCGATCGTGGGCTCGGTGCGCTGTGGGGGCTCGCGCTCGGCGACGCGCTGGGCACGACGCTCGAGTTCACGACCCCGCCGGCCCCGCCCTATCCGACCCTCGCGGCGGGGCCGCTCGACGACATCGTCGGCGGCGGCCCCTTCGACGTCGTGCCCGGCGCTGTCACCGACGACACCCAGCTGGCCGCGGCCGTGGCCCAGAGCCTGATCGTCGGCGACGGCGATCTCGATCGGAGCGATCTCGCGGCCCGCTTCGTCGACTGGAGCGCCCACGCCTTCGACATCGGCGGCCAGACCGGCGCGGTGCTGCGTCGGCTCGGGGCCGGCGCGTCGGTCGACGACGCCGCGCGCGCGGTCTGGCTCGAGCGCGGGCGCGAGGCCGCCGGCAACGGCGGCTTGATGCGCGCGGCGCCGATCGCCGTGGCCTACTGCACCCGGCCCGACGCCCTCGTCGACGCCGCGCTGGCCGAGTGCGGTCTGACCCACTGGGATCCGCGCTGCCGCCTGGCCCAGGTCGCCTACGACGCCGCGCTGGCGTGCGCCGTCGCCCCCGGCGGCGCGGCGACCGCGGCCGCGATGCTGGCGGCGGCTCGGGCCGGGCTCGACGAGGGCGCCGCCCGCCTCGACGCGATCGGCGACGATCGCGATCGCGTCACCGCCGCCCACGCCGCGCTGGCCGAGGATCTCGACGCCGCCGAGCGCGCCGACCCGGGCGTGACCGACGAGCGGCTCCACCTGCACCGCCACCAGGGCTTCGTCCGGGTCGCGTTCCGCCTGGCGTTCTGGCACCTGGTCCACGCCCCCGACTTCGTCACCGGGGTCATCGACGTGGTCAACCGCGGCGGCGACGCCGACACCAACGGCGCGATCGTCGGCGCGATGCTGGGCGCCCGCGACGGGCTGGCGACCTTGCCGCGTCGGTGGGTCGAGCGGGTCCACGACGCGGTCCCGCCCGACGCGGCCCTGGCCACGCGCTACCACCCGCGCGCGCTCGTCGAGCTGCTGCCATGATCGACCTGGCCACGCCGGCGGCGCCGCTGGCCGCGTTCGGGCTCGATCCCGAGGTGCTGCACTGGAACCACGGCTCGTGGGGCGCGTGCCCGCGCGCGGCGCTCGCGGCCCAGGACGCGGTGCGCGCGCGGATCGAGGCCGCGACGATGCGCTTCTTCGTGGTCGAGCTGGCGCCGGCGCTGGCCGCGGCCCGGGCCGCGGTGGCGGCGTTCGTCGGCGCCGACGCCGACGGGCTCGCGTTCGTGCCCAACGCCACCACCGCGATCGCCACCGCGCTCGCCGATCTCGAGCTGGCGCCGGGCGACGAGCTGGTGACCACCAGCCACGCCTACCGCGCCTGCAAGAACCAGCTCGACCGGCTCGCGGCCCAGACCGGCGCCCGGGTCGTGGTCGCGGCGGTGCCGCTGCCGCTGGTCGACGACGCGGCGCCCGAGGCCGCGATCCGCGCGTGCGTCGGGCCGCGCACCCGCGCGGTCCTGTGCGACCACATCGCCAGCCCGACCGCGGTGGTGTTCGACGTCGCGGCGCTGGCGGCGACGCTGCCGCCGACGGTGGCGCTGATCGTCGACGGCGCCCACGCCCCGGGCCAGCTCCCGCTGGCGCTCGCGACCGCGGGCGCGACCTACTACGCCGGCAACCTGCACAAGTGGACGTGCGCGCCCAAGGGCGCCGCGTTCCTGTGGGTGGCGCCGGCCCGCCGCGCCCACGTGCGACCGCTGGTGATCAGCCACGGCGCGTCGATGCCGACCGACGGCACCACGCGCTTCCGCCTCGAGCACGACTGGACCGGCAGCCACGACCCGTCGCCGTACCTGGTGGCGCCGACGGCGATCGCCACGGTCGCCGAGCTGGGCGGCGGCTGGGACGCGGTCCGGGCCCGGGGCCATGCGCTGGCGCTAGCGGCCGCGGCCGAGGTCGCCGCGGCGCTCGACGCCGATCCGATCGTCGCGCCGGGCCTGGCGGCGCGGCGCCACGGCGCGATGGCGGCGCTGGCGATCGCCCTGCCGGCCGGGGCCACGCCGCTGGCGGTCGAGCGCGCGCTGCTGGCCCGGGGCGTCGAGGTGCCGATCGTCGACCACCCGGCCAGCCCGGGGCCGCTGCTGCGCCTGTCGGCCCACCTGTACAGCTGCCTGGCCGACGTCGCGCCGCTGGTCGCGCACCTGCGCGCGCTCGGCGTCCGCGGCCGGAGGCTCGCGTGAGCGGCCGCACGTTCGTCGTCGGCGACGTCCACGGCGAGCGGGCGCTCTTGCAGCGCCTGCTGGCCGAGCTGCCGTTCATCGCGCCCGACGACGCGCTGGTGTTCCTCGGCGACTACGTCGACCGCGGGCCCGACAGCCGCGGCGTCGTCGAGATCCTGCGGCGGCTGCCCGAGGCGACCGCCGGGCAGGTCGTGTGCCTGCGCGGCAACCACGAGGACGCGCTGCTGCAGGCCGTCGACGATCGCGATCCCAGCTTCATCCTGCCGATCGGCAACGGCGTCGCGGCCACGTACCGATCGTTCATCGACGAGCCCGACGCCGACCCGTTCGGCGAGGCCCACGTCGCGCGCTACTTCGCGCCGGGCACGTGGCTGCCGGCGCCGGTGATCGCGTGGTTCCGGACGCTGCCGCTGTGGCACCGCGACGCCCACGCCACCTACGTCCACGCCGGGCTCGAGGGCGAGGGCGCGGTCTGGCGCCTGCCCGAGGCGTCGGCCCCCAAGGCGCTCTTGTGGCAGCGCGAGCCCGACTTCTTCGGCGAGTACGCCGGGCCGCCGCTGGTGTTCGGCCACACCCCGGTCCCCGATCTGCCGCCGCTCGATCCGACCCGCACCGCGCCGTGGCGGCGCGGCCCGTTGATCGGCATCGACACCAGCGCCGGCAAGGGCGGCCCGCTGACCTGCCTCGAGCTGCCGGCCCGGACGATCGTGCAGTGCTTCCCCGACGGCCGGGTGAGCCGCGGCTCGGTCGACGACGCCTGAGCGTCGGCCGCGCGCGCGCCCGGCTCAGGCCGGCGTGACTACGATCGCCGCCAGCGCCGCGCGCGCGCCCGGCTCAGGCCGGCGTGACCACGATCGCCGCCAGCGCCGCGCGCACGCGCGCGGGGATCGCGACCGGTCGCCGGGTCGCGCGGTCGACGAACACGTGGACGAAGTGGCCGTGGGCGACCGCGAGGTCGCGCTCGTGCGCGGCCGCGTCGTCGACGAAGATCGCGATGCCGTAGGTCACGGCGCGCTGGCCCAGGCGATCGACCCGGACCCCGGCGGTCAGCGGCGACGGGAACCCGATCGGCGCGTGGTACTGGCACGCCGACTCGACCACCAGCCCGATGACGTCGCCGCCGTGGATGTCGAGGCCGCCGGCGTCGATCAGGTACGTGTTGGCGGCGGTGTCGAAGTAGCTGTAGTAGGTGACGTTGTTGACGTGGCCGTAGACGTCGTTGTCCATCCACCGCGTCGTGATCGCGACGTGGTGCGGGTACGCGGCCCGGGCCGGGCGCGCCCGCGCGGTCACGGCGCCCCCAGCGCGGCCGCGAACAGCTCGGTCAAGAGCGGCGCGGTCACCGCCAGCGGCGCGTTGTCGAGCAGGCGCCGCTGCGGCACGGTCGCCGCCACCAGCGCCGGCACGTCGTCGACGCCGTACCCGACGGCGCGCAGATCCGCGGGCGCCGCGATCGCGCGCATCAGCGCGGCCACCGTCGCGGCCAGCACCGCGCCGGCGTCGGTCGGGGCCGCCCCGCCCACGTCGCCCCCGAGCAGCGCCGCCGCCTCGAGGTGGCGCGCCGGCGCGGTCGCGGCCAGCGCGGTCACGACCGCGGGCGCGTTGACCGCCACCGCGAACCCGTGCGGGATCAGCGGCGCGCCGGCCGGGTAGCCGTCGGCGACGAACCCGCGCACGCCGCCGGCGACCGCGTACGCCATCGCGTGCGGCACGTGGACCCCGGCGTTGCCGAACGCGATGCCGGCCAGGGTCGCGGCCCACATCACCTGGGCCCGGGCCTCGGCGTCGGCGGCGTCGGTCGCGGCCCGCACGAGGTACACGCCCAGCAGGCGCAGCGCCTCGCGGCAGCCGAGGTCGCTCCACGGGTTGGCGCCCTGGCTCATCGGCCGCGCGGTCGCCGGCGCCGGCGCGGGCCGCGCGCCGTGGGGCCGCGCCGTGTACGACTCGAGCGCGTGGCACAGGACGTCGAGGCCCGAGGCCGCGACCACCGCCGCCGGCAGGGTCGCGGTCACGCGCGGATCGATCACCGCCTCGGTCGGCCGCAGCCGCGCCGACGCGACGCCGGTCTTGGCGTGGAGCGCGCGCACGTCGAAGATCGCGATGCCGGTGACCTCGCTGCCGGTGCCCGAGGTGGTCGGGCACGCCAGGTGCGGCAGGAGCGGCCGGTCGATCACCTCGCCGCGGCCGTGGGGCGCCGGCACGAACCGCAGCACGTCGGCGCCACAGACCGCGCCCAGGTTGGCCAGCTTGGCGGTGTCGATCGTCGAGCCGCCGCCCAGCGACACCAGCCCGTCGACGCCGGCCGCGCGCGCCGCCGCGACCGCGTCGGCGATCGAGCGATCGGTCGGCTCGACCGCGACCTCGTCGAAGACGACCGCGTCGACGCCGGCCGCGGCGAGCGCGGCGGCGACCTCGGCGAACCACGGCAGCGCCCGGAGGCGCGCGTCGGTGACCACGAGCGCGCGGGTCATGCCCAGGGCGCGGGCCCGGACGCCGACCTCGGCCAGCGCGCCCGGCCCGAACGTGACCCGCGACGCGTCGACGGTGAAGCACGGATCGCAGCCGGCCGCGACCGCCGCGAGGTGGCCGCACGCCATCAGGGCTTCTTGCCGCGCCGCTGCTGGAACGAGTACGGCCGGTGGACCGGCCCCTTCTTGTCGCCGTCGCCGTCCTCGTCGAGCGGCGCGCCCATCGGCTCCTCGGAGCCCTCGCGGAAGCGGATCGACGTCAGCGGGTTCTCGCCCACGAGCACCTGGGTCTGCTTGTCGAGCAGGTCGCCGAGGCCCTCGAGCCGGTCGATGTCCTCGAGGATGTCGTCGACCGTGGTGTAGCGCTCGGTGCGCGAGTCCCGGGTCATCTTGTCGAAGATGTCGTCGATGCCGGTCGGCAGCGCGGCGTTGATCGTCGACGGCATCGGCGAGCGCCGGCCCGGCAGCTTCCGGGTCAGGAGCTCGTAGAAGATGATCCCGAGCGCGTAGATGTCGGTCTGGGCGCCGGCGCCCATCGGGTCGGCGTACAGCTCCGGCGCCATGTACGCGACGTTGCCCATGCCGACGTAGACCTGGCGGATCACCGCGTGGTCGCGCTCGACCACGCGCGAGAAGCCGAAGTCGGCGACCTTGACGTTGCCGTAGCCGTCGATCAGCAGCTGCTCGGGCTTGAGGCCGCGGTGGTAGACCCGCTGGGCGTGGGCGGCCCGCAGCGCGTGCAGCGTCTGGAGCAGGTACTTGAAGACCAGATCGACCGGGATGTCCTCGGCGTCGTTGATCAGCCGGCGGGCCGAGCCGTTGGGCGCCAGCTCGGTGACGACGTAGGGGAACTCGCGCTCGAGGTTGACGTCGTGGATCGGCAGGATGTTGGGGTGGGCCAAGGTCGCCGACGCGCGGACGACGTCGCTGAACCGCCGCACGATCTCGTAGCGCTGGTCCTCGCTGAAGAACCCGAACAGATCGCGCACCTCCTTGAGCGCGACCTCGCGGTTGAGCGCGACCTGACGGGCCCGGTAGACCGTGCCGATGCCGCCCGAGCCGAGCGACGCCAGCTTCTCGTAGCGCGCGTCCTCGGCGCCGACGCCGGCGATCTCGCCGCCGACCGCGATCGACGGGCGCCCGCCCGACGACATCATCTTGCCGGCCAGCGCGTCCTTGCGCGGCGCCGCCATGGCGCCCGAGGCGCCGCCCTGGGCCGACGACACCACGCCGGAGTTCGTCGTCATGCCGGGCGCGTTGGGCCCCAGCAGGCCGGCCTGGGTCCGGGTCTGGCGCAGCTTCTTGAAGTGCGCGACCGCGCGCTCGGTGAAGTCGGTGAGGTTGCCGCCGTTGACGACGTCCTCGCCCTCGGGCGTGACCTCGAGCGAGTCGCCGTTGCGATCCTGGCGCAGGTACCCCGACTTCTCGAGGAAGCTGACGTACTCCCCGAACGGGATCGAGACCGCGCCCTCGCACACCCGGCGGATGTCGTCGAAGCGGTTCTGTCGCCCGTACCTTGCCTCGGCCATCACGTTGGCGAGGATGAAGCGAGCTTCCTCGCACAGGACTTCTTTGGTGACCTTGCCGCGGCCTTCCATCGTCGCGATTGTAGGCAGCCGCGCCCGACGAGGTCAAAGGATTGGCCGGGACAACGCCCGCCCCGGTCAAACAGCGGGGGCGCCCTCGGCCAGCAACCGCGCCACCAGGGGCGCGTCGGCGGGCAGGATCGTGTACGCGCCGAGCTGGTCCGGGCGGCACCAGGCCAGGTCGGCGACCTCGACCGCGCGGGCGTGCGCGCCGGGCGCGAGCCGGCACGCGTAGACGATCATCAGCAGGTCGAACTCGGGGTACGGGTGGTGCAACACCTCCCACACCCGCCGGACCTCGACCGCGGCGCCCAGCTCCTCGTCGAGCTCGCGCACGAGGCCGGCGATCGGGGCCTCGCCGCGCTCGAGCTTGCCGCCCGGAAACTCCCAGAACCCGCCCAGCGGTTGATCGTCGCGTCGGCGCGTGATGAGCACGCGCCCGTCGCCATCGACCAGCACCCCAGCGACGACAAGCTTGCGCGTCCGCACCGTCATTCTCGACGAGAATAGGGCCGGTGGCGTCCTTGCGAAAGTCGATATCGGACCGTACAGTGCGCCATCCCCATGAAACTGTACGCGGGCAAAGTCGACACGATCGCGGCCGAGGTCATCAACAAGCTCACCGGCGACGGTGACCTCGAGGTGTCCGACCCGCACGAGGCCCAGCTCGACGTGGCCTCGGTGCTCAAGGAGTACCTGCGTGTCGACCGCGAGCTGACCGAGCGGGCCAAGGACATCCTCGAGATCCGCGGCCTGCCCCACGGCCACCTGTTCCGGACCAAGAAGCAGCTCGCCGACCAGAAGGACTTCGGCCTCGGCGAGGAGGCCCTGACCTGGATCACGAACCAGATGGTCGAGACCTTCATGCAGTCGAAGAACGTCGACGAGGTCTACGCCGAGGACGTGACCCTGCGGAAGAAGATCAAGGAGATCGTCCGCAAGCACATGGCGGTCGAGGACGAGCTCGATCAGGAAGTCCGGAACCGGCTCAAGAACATCCAGGAGGGGTCGTCGGCGTGGGACCTCGAGTACGCGCGCGTGCTCGATCAGGTCAAGCAGAAGCACGGCCTCAAGGAGTAGCGGGGCGTGCCGGGGTGGCGGCGACGGGGGTGGTGACGGCGCGGCGGTCGTCGACCATGGTGGTGACCGCGGCGGATCAGCGCGGCGTCGGCGGCGCCTCGGCCGGCAGCCCGGCCTTCGACGCGTCGAGCACCAGGTAGGTCAGGTTCTGCGCGACGGTCGCCAGCCCGCTGCAGCACCCGGGCCGCCCCAGCCGCGCGGCCTCGTCCAGGTAGCCGGCGGCCACCGCGCCGCCGATGCGGACGTACTGGGGATGGCGCTCGGGGTTGGCCGCGTAGGTGGCGGTCGCGGCCGCGCACGCGACGCCGACCGCTTCGAGCTCCTCGGCGGTGGGCGCGGCGTCGGCGCCGGCGCGCTCGGCGGCCGCCGCGCCCGGAGCCAGCCGCGGCGCGATCGTGACCAGATCGTCGCATGCCGCCAGCAGCCGCCGCCACGCGGGCCCGGCCGGCGCGCCGGTCGCGGCCCGGGCCCGCAGGTCGGCGCCGGCGGCCACGAGCTGATCGAGCGCCGTCAGGAGCTCGGGCCACGCCACGAACGCGCGTTGACCGTCGAGGATCGCGCGGATCGTCGGCAGGTGCCGCGCCAGCGCGGCGCGGTAGCGCGCGGCCACGGCCGCCAGCGCGCGATCGTCGGAGGCGGCCAGCGCGGTCAGCGCGGCCTCGGCCCGCGCCATGGTCCTGGCGTCGAGCCAGATCGGCCAGCGCGCCGGCGAGCTCGCCACGCCCGGCCCGGCCGCGCGCAGGGTCGTGAGCGACAGGTCGACGGTGACCACCGCCAGCACCAGGTCGGCGTCGGCGGGGTCGGGCTCGGTCGGCGCGATCGCGGTCGATGTGTCGGCGGTCGGCGCGACCGCGGTCGATGTGTCGGCGGTCGGCGCCAGGGACGCGGGCGCCGGCGCGCGCTGGCTCCGGGCGTCGCAGCCGACCAGGGCGACCCCGATCAGCACCTGGACCCACGGGCGCGCCATCGCGCGATCGTGCCACGATTCGAGTTGCGGTCGCGCGGCCGGCGCGCTTCGATAGCGCCATGTGGTGGCACCGGCTCGACGACCCTGACGAAGGGCCCAAGCTCAAGGTCTGGCACGTCCTGTTCGTGGTCACCCCGCTGATGCTGTGGCTGGCGTGGTCGTCGTACCGGGACTTCAGCAAGCTCGAGGATCACGGCGGCACGCTCTACGTCGGTCGCTCGACCAAGCTGCTCTACGATCTCGCCGGCAAGTGGGGGGTGATCGGGTTCCCGCTGGTGATCGCCGCGGTCTGGATCTACGGCGTGGTCGTGACCCTGCGGCTGCACCGCCGGGCCGACGAGCTGGCGGGCCTGCGCGCGCCGCCGCCGCCCCCGGCCCCACCGCCGCCCGACCTGCCGCGCGCGGTCGCCACCGGCGTGCTGCCGACGGCGCCGCGGCTCGATCCGCTCGAGGGTCGCGCCCCAGCGCCCGCGGCGGCGTCGACCGAGCCAAGCCGCGGCGACGGCCCGCGGCTCCTGCGCTGACCGCCTCGGTTATGGGGTGGACAGCTCGCCGACGATCATCTCGGCCAGCCGCTCGATCTGCTCGGCGCCCTCCGCGGCGGTGGCGGCGGCCGGGTCGCCGGCGTAGGCGTCGCGCATGCCCATCGCCACGAACGTCGTGACGCCGGCGCGCAGCTGCTCCGCCAGGCTGATCGGCACCGGGGCCAGGGTCGCGCGCGCGGCCTCGTCGACCAGCGCCGGCTCGGCCGCGAGCACGATCGAGGTCTCGTAGCGCCCGGCGTGGCAGGCCCCGCTCTTGAACTCGGCGGACAGCGTCCGGGCCCAGCGCCGGGTCAGCGGGCACGCGACCACCACCTGCGGCCGATCGATCGCGACCGCGCGGATCGCGGCGTCGTGGTCCGGCTCGAGGTGGTTGTTGACCAGCGCCACCTGGGCGAAGCCCTGGGCCACCAGCCCGTCACACACCGCGCCGACGAACGCGGTCAAGATCGGGCCCGGCACGCTGACGGCGCCGGCGAACCCGGCCGCGCACTCGGTGACGCCGTAGGGCACGGCCGGCGCGATCACCGCCGTGGTCCCGCGCTCCGCCAGCAGGTCGACCGCGCGCGCGCACGCCGCCGTCGAGATCGCGACGTCGGTGCCCAGCCCCAGGTGCGGGCCGTGGGGCTCGGTCGAGCCGATCGGCACCAGCGCCACCACCGGCCCGGCCGCGAGCAGCGCGCCGAGCTCGACGGTGGTCAGCTGGTGCAGGTGCGCGCCGCGCGCGGTCATCGGTTGACCTCGGTCGCGAGCCGGCGCTTGTCGACCTTGCCGCGATCGTTGCGCGGCAGCTCGTCGACGAAGACCACCCAGCGCGGGTACTTGTACTTCGACAGCCGCGCCTTGACGTGGTCCTGCAGCTCGGCCGCGAGCGCGTCGGCGTCGGCGGCCAGCCGGGCCCGGGCCTCGGGCCGCACGACGACCACCGCCTTGGGCTTGACCAGCCCGGCGTCGTCGGCGCCGATCACCGCGACCGCGCTCACGGCCGGGTGCGCCAGCAGGCAGTCCTCGACCTCGGTCGGGGCGACGAAGACGCCGCCGACCTTGAGCAGATCGTCGGCGCGCCCGGAGAAGTACAGGTAGCCGTCGCCGTCGATCCGGAACAGATCGCCGGTGCGGCACCAGTGGCCGTGGAAGGTCAGCCAGCTCTTGTCGCGATCCTGGAAGTAGCCCTGGGCCACGCTGTCGCCGCGCACCCACAGGACGCCGATCTCGCCGACCGGCACCTCGGCCGCGTCGGCGCCGCGCGCCTCCTCGGGCAGGATCTTGAGCTGGTAGCCGTCGACGACGCGCCCGAGCGTCCCCAGCCGCACGTCGCCGGGCCGGTTGCTGCAGTAGATGTGGAACATCTCGGCCGAGCCGATGCCGTCGTAGATCGCGCCGCCGAACCGGGCCAGGAACCGCTCGTACAGCGGCGCCGGCAGCGCCTCGCCCGCCGACAGGTGGAAGCGCACGCTGCCGAGGTCGAGCCCGGGCCGGCCGGCCGCGCGCAGCTCGTCGTCGTGATCGAGCAGCTTGCCGAGCATCGTCGGCACGTTGGTGACGATCGTCGGCCGGTAGCGCGCGATCGCCGCGGCCAGGCTCTCGGGCGTCGGGCGCTCGGCGAACAGCGCGACCGTGGCGCCGACCGCGAACGGGAACCACAGGTTGGTGCCGGTCGCGTAGCCGAAGAACAAGCGCGGCACGCTGACGGTGACGTCGTCGGCGCGGTAGCCCATCGTGCCCTTGGCGTAGACCTCGGTGTTGAACGCGAAGTCGCGGTGGCAGTGCATCGCGGCCTTGGGCCGGCCGGTCGAGCCCGACGTGAACAGCCAGATCGCCGGATCGTCGCGGTGGGTGCGCGGCAGCGGCGCGGCGTCGGCGCGCCCGGCCGCGATCGCGTCGGTGACCGCGCGCCAGGCCAGGCCGCTCGCGGCCAGCGCCGGGCCAGCGGCGCACGCGGCCTCGGGGTCGCCGTCGGTGCCGGCGTCGGGCACGAGCAGGAACCCGATGGGTGGCTGGCCCGGCGCCAGGTGCGCGACCAGCGCGTCGGCGACCGCGGGCGTCGTGACCACCACCTGCGCGCGCACGTAGTCGATCACGCCGGCCAGATCGGCCGGCGGCACCGCCGGGTTGCCCATCGTCACGACGCCGCCCGCCGCCAGGATCGCGAAGATCGCCCACGCGAACGGCGGCAGGTCCGGCAGCACGATGTAGACCCGCTGCTCGGGCGCCAGGCCCAGCCGCACCAGCGCGCGCGCCAGGGCCGCGCTCCGATCGGCGACCTCGGCGTACGTCCAGGCCCGATCGCCGAACCGGATGGCCGGGTGGTCGCCCCGCCCTGCGCGCACCCGCGCGAACAGCCAGTAGTCGGCCAGGTTGAAGTCGTCCGGAAAGCGGACGTCGGTCATGAGGGTCCTCCGGTGGCGATGGCGCGGCCGATGATCGTGCGCTGGATCTCGCTGGTGCCCTCGTAGATGCGCAGCGGCCGGATCGCGCGGTACAGGTGCTCGACCACCGCGCCGACGATGACGCCGCGGCCGCCCAGGAGCTGGACCGCGCGATCGATCACGTCCTGGGCCGCCTCGGTCGCGAACAGCTTGGCCATCGACACCTCGACGGTGGCGCGGCTGGTGCCGGCGTCCTTGACCGCGGCGGCGCGCCAGGTCAGCAGGCGGGCCGCGTCGATCTGCGTGGCCATGTCGGCCAGGTGCGCCTGCACCAGCGGCTGCTCGGCCAGCGGCTTGCCGAACTGCGCGCGGGCCCGGACGTGGCGGCTGGCCTCATCGAGCGCGCGCCGGGCCATGCCGACCGCGGCCGCGGCCACCGAGACCCGGAACGTGTCGAGCGTGCGCATCGCCAGGGCGAACCCGGCGCCGACCTCGCCGACCCGGGTGGCGCGGGCGCCGTCGAGCACCAGCCGCCCGAGCGGGTGCGGCGCGATCGGCTCCTGGCGGATCACCGTGACGCCGGGCTGCGCGAGCGGCAGCCAGAACGCGGTCAGGCCCTTGCGCCCGAGCGCCGGATCGACCGTGGCGATCACCGTCGCGACCCCGGCGACGCCGAGGTTGGAGATGAACATCTTCTCGCCGGTCAGGCGGTAGCCGCCGTCGGCCGCGGCGGTGGCGCGGGTGGCGATCGCGGCCACGTCGCTGCCGGCCTCGGGCTCGGTCAGCGCGAACGCGGCCACCGCGCGCCCGGCGGCCAGGTCCGGCAGGTGCGCGCGCTGCGCGGCGTCCCCAGCGGCCAGCACCGCGTACGCGCCCAGGCCCTGGACCGCGAAGATCGAGTCAGCGCGCGGGCTGACCCAGCCCAGCAGCTCGCGCGCCAGGCACAGGCTGCGCGCCCGGACCGCGCCGTCGATCGGCGCCACCAGCTCGAACAGCCCGGCCGCGGCCAGCGCCGCCACCGCCGCGCGATCGCGGGCCGGCTCGTCGGCCGCGTCCTCGCTGGCCGCGAGCGCCGGCGCGGCGGCGCGGAGCCGCGCGGCCAGCGCGCGGTCGCCGTCGTCGCAGAACCACGGCAGGTCGTCGGTCGACAGCGGGATGGTCACGCGTCGCTCTCGGGCGCGCCCGCGAACCGCGGCGGCCGCTTGGCCTTGAACGCGGCGTGGGCCTCGGCGAAGTCGCCGTGCTGCATGCACAGCGCCTGGGCCTGGGCCTCGGCCTCGATCGCGTCGGCCAGCCCCATCGTGGCCTCGCTCTCGATCATCTGCTTGGTCATCGCGTGCGCGAACGCCGGCCCGGCCGCCAGCCGCGCGGCCCAGGCGTCGGCCAGGGCGTGACAGTCCTCGACGGTGTCGACCACGCGGTTGACCAGGCCGATCCGCAGCGCGTCGGCCGCCAGCACGAGGTCGCCGAAAAACAGGATCTCCGACGCGTGCCCGAGCCCGACGATCCGCGGCAGCAGGTAGGTCGCGCCCATGTCGGCGCCGCACAGCCCGACCTTGGGGAAGATGAAGCCGAGCTTGGCGCTGGCCGCCGCGATGCGCACGTCGCACGCGATCGCGATCACCGCGCCGGCGCCAACGACCGCGCCGTGGACCGCGGCGACGACCGGCCGCTTGCACCGACGGATCGCCGCGATCAGCCGGCCGGTGGCGCGGGTGAACGCCAGCAGCTGCGGCGTCGACTGCCCGAGCAGGTGGTGGATGATGTCGTCCTGATCGCCACCGGAGCAGAACCCGCGCCCGTTGCCGCGGATGACCACGGCCCGGACCTCGTCGAACCGATCGAGCTGCTCGAAGGTCTCGGCCAGCTCGAGGTAGCTCGCGAAGGTCAGCGCGTTGAGGCGCTCGGGCCGATCGAGCGTGATGGTGGCGACGCCGCGATCGAGGACGAAGCCGAAGGTGCGCGGGACGGGCAGCTCCATGGCCGAGGGTGTACCACGCGCCCCGTCGCGCCCGCGCGGGTCCGGCGGCGACGACGGCGCGGCAACGGATCGCTCAGGCGACGAGCGCGTGCGCCTGGATCTCGACCAGCGCCCGCGGCTCGACCAGCGCGGTCACCGCGACCAAGGCCATGGCCGGGAAGTGCTTGCCCAGGCGCGCGCGCCACACCGGTCCCAGCTCGCGCAGGCGCGCGCGGTACCCGTCGATGTCGGTGACGTAGACGGTCATCGACGCGATGTCGGTGACCGCGGCGCCGGCGGCGGTCACCACCGCGACCACGTTGGCCAGCGCCTGATCGAACTGCGCGATGAGATCGTCGCTGTGGAACACGCCCTGCGCGTCCCAGCCGATCTGCCCGGCGACGAAGACCGTGCGGCCGGTGCCGACCATGCCGTTGGCGTAGCCGCGGGGCGTCGGCCAGCCTGGCACCACCACCGGCTCGACCCGGGCGCTCACTTGAGCACCTGGCCGCCGTCGAGGACGATGGTCTGGCCGTGGATGCCGCGGGCGGCGTCGGGGCACAGCATCGCGACCGCGTGGGCGACCTCCTCGGGCTCGATCAGCCGGCGCTGCGGGCTCATGCTGGTGAGCGCGGCGGTGGCGGCCGTGACGTCGCGCCCGGTCTTGGCGGCGATGCGCGCGACGGCCTCGTCGGCCATGCGGGTCGCGACCCAGCCCGGGCACACCGCGTTGATCGTGACCCCGGTCCGCCCCAGGTCGATCGCGAGCGCCCGGGTCATGCCGACCACCGCGTGCTTGGCCGCGCAGTAGGCCGCGGTGTAGCCGTAGCCGGTCAGCCCGGCGTTCGACGCGATCGTGATCACGCGCCCCCACCCGGCCGCGACCATCGCCGGCACCAGCGCCCGCGCGAGGCGGAACGGCGCGGTGGCGTTGAGCTCGATGATCCGGTCCCACATCGCGTCGTCGGTGTCGGCCAGCGGCGCGCTCTCGGCGATGCCGGCGTTGTTGACGAGCACGTCGACGCGCCCGACCGCGCGGACCGCGTCGATCATCCGGTCGGCGCTCGCGCGATCGCCCAGGTCGCCGGTGATCGCGACGCCGCCGACGCGCGCGGCGACCTCGTCGAGCTCGGCCCGGCCGCGGCCGGTGACGACCACCCGGGCCCCGGCGGCGGCCAGCCGCAGCGCGATCGCGGCGCCGATGCCCCGACCGCCGCCAGTGACGAGCGCCAGGCGCCCGCGCAGGAAGTCGCTGTCCATGACCTCCGTGTACCGCGGCCCGCCCGGGCGGCGGAAGCGCCGGCGCCAGGACTCGTCCCGGACCGATGGCACCGGCGGTGGCGTCGTGGCACCGTCGACACAATGTCATCGCCGCGCCGGCTCGTCGTGGTCGCGTTCGTCATCCTGGGGCTCGCCGCCGCGGCGGCCGTCGCGGCGCCGGTGTGCCCCGACCCGGCCGCGTGCGCGAGCGCGTGCGCCGACGGCGCCGGCGAGCCGGCCGCGTGCACCGCCTACGCCGAGGCGCTCCTGCGCGGCCGCGAGGTCGCGCTCGACCGCCCCAAGGCGCTGGCCCTGTTCACCCGCGCCTGTGGGGTCGACGCCGAGGACGTCGACGCCCCGGCCGATCCGGCCGCCTGCGTCGCGCTCGGCGAGCTGCGCCGGGACGGCTGGATGTTCGAGATCGACCGCAGCGACAACTTCCGCGCGGCGTTCGTGCGCGCCGCGGCCCGGGCGATCTGCACCGACGCCGACCCGAGCGGCTGCGCGACCCGCGCCCGCGCCGACCTCGCGCTCGCGACCTCGTCGGACGGGACCCGCCCGACGGTCCAGATCAAGGTCGCCGCGGACGAGGCCGAGCGCGGGTGCGCCAAGGGCCGCGACCCGCGCGCGTGCAAGGCGCTGCGCGACGTCGCGTACCGTCTCGGCGACCCCGTCGAGACCACCCGGCGCCTCAAGGCCGCCAGCGCCGGGATGCTGGCCGTGTGCACCCGCGACGAGGTGATCGAGGCGTGCCTCGCGGTCGACGACCCGGCCCAGGCCGCGACCATCAAGCCGGTGCTGGTGCGGCTGTGCGAGCGGGGCGAGGTCCGCGCGTGCGCCAACCTGCGCCTGGCCGACGTGCTGGCCGCGGTCCGCGAGCCCGCGGCCCAGGGGCCG
Source organism: Myxococcales bacterium (assembly GCA_016717005.1). NCBI lineage: Bacteria > Pseudomonadati > Myxococcota > Myxococcia > Myxococcales > Myxococcales bacterium. The sequence continues at coordinate 285,537 of JADJUF010000008.1, forward strand.
GCGGTGCAGGCGCTGCTGGCCACGTGCGACGGCAACGGCCACGATCTGTGTCCGCAGCTCGCGACCGATCTGATCTACGGCCGACCCAACATCGGGCTCGCGCCCGACCCCGATCGCGGCCTGGCGATCGCCGCGCGCCGGTGCGACCTCGGCGACGCCCAGGGCTGCCTCGTGATCGCCAGCGCGCGCGGCCCGCTCGGCCCGCAGCCCCTGCGGGACCCGGCCCTGGCCCGGACCGCGGCCGACCGCTCGTGCCGGCTGGTCGGGCACAACCAGTTCTGCGCCTGCGACGACGCGACCGTGCCGAGCTGCGTGGTGCGGTCGCTCTACACCGACCACCTCGCGTGCGACCGCGACGAGGTCGGCGCGTGCGTCCGGGTCGCGACGCACTTCCGCGACGGCGACGGCATCGCCAAGGACGTCACGCGCGCGGCCGGCTACCTGCGCCGCGGCTGCGACGCCGCCGACAAGGTCGCCTGCGCGACGCTCGACGAGGTCTGCCGCGACCACCCGGACCTGTCGGTCGAGCTGTGCCAGCAGTCGCTGATCCAGAGCGACCTGTTCTTCGAGGCCGAGTTCCAGGCCGCGGCCGGCGGCGACGTCGACATGATCAACCCCGACGCCGGCGCGGCGGCCCGCGCCGATGCCGGCGGCATCACGATCGCCGACGTCGCGGCGGCCATCCCGACCAGCGCCCGGCGCGGCAAGCTCGACGCCGACCTCGTCGTCGACGTGGTCCTCGATCGCGCCCGCCAGGCCGCGATCAAGCTGGTCGTGGGCGAGCTGCTGCGAGCCCAGCGCCGCGCCGGCTACCGCTACCTCCGGGACCTGCTCGATCAGGGCGCCCGCCTGCTGGCGGATCCGACGACGCTGCGGCGCGAGAAGTTCCAGGACCTCGGCATGACCGTGGTCCGGGCGTTCGTCGCCGCCAACCTGATCGACGGCCTGTACCCCACCTCCGACGAGCTGCGCGCCGCGCCCGAGATCGGCCAGACGGTGACCAACGGCGCGCGCGTGCTCGGGGCCAAGCGCGGCAAGGCGCTGCCGCCGCTCCTGCACGGCTACCTGGTCGACGTCGCGTACTACTGGCTCGGGCAGACCCGGCTGTTCGGCCGCTCGAGCAGCCAGTCGTCCGAGGCGCCGCAGTGCCCGTGGCGTCACCCGGCGGCGGTGACGCTGTGCACGCAGCTGGCCGAGCGCGCCACCGCCGAGCGCGCGATCGGCGTCGCCAAGGTGCTCGACGCCCTGCGCCTGGTCAAGCTCCTGCGCAACGGCGGGTTCGAGGACGTCCGCCGGCTGATCGAGGCCGCGAGCCAGTCGCGCACGATCGCCAACCTGTCGACCACGCCCGGCCTGAACCTCGCGGCCTGGCAGGACCTGATCATCGCCAGCTCGCGCACGCGCGTCGACAAGCTCCGCGGCGGGCTGACCGATCTGCGCACGCTCCTGCGCGCCAGCGTCTACGAGGATCGCGGCCTCACGATCGACGAGCTGATCGCCGCCGCCGCCAGCGCGCGCAGCGCGATCGGTCCGTCGTCGATCCGGCTGGCGATCGGCGTCGACCAGCTCGACCACATCTATCGGATCCTGCGCATCATCGATCGCGCCAAGTTCGATCTGGGCGCGGCGCCGACGGGACCGGCGGCGCCGACGGGGCCGGCGGCGCCGGCCGGGGCGCTCGACCCGCGCACGCTCGCGCTGGCCAAGGTCCGCAAGGACGTGCGCGCGGGGCTGGTCGCCTGGGGCCCGCGCAACCAGGTCGAGACCGCGACCAAGCTCGAGGCCCTCGCGGCGTCGCTCGACAAGGTCCAGCCGGCCCTGGCGCGGCTCGAGGCCGCGATCGCCGACGTCAAGGCGGTGTTCGCGCGCTTCCCGGGCCCCGACCGCAAGGTCTCGCTCGACGTCGGCGACCTGCCGCTCTACGCCTCGGTCGACCTCACCCACGAGCTCCGCGCCACCGCGGCCGCGCTGGCCGCGGTCGACGACGCCCTGCGCGCGGTGTTCCCGGGCGAGGTCCCGGCCCGGCTCCGGTTCGCGCGCACCTCGACCGCGCGCCTGATCGCGTTCCTCGATCTGATGCAGCGGGTCGCGCGGCAGTCGCCGCTGTCGATGCGCTCGGGCGACGTGATCGCCGCGCTGCGGACCCTCGGCACGACCCGCGTGTCGGGCTTCGACGCGCCGCTCTACGACGTGCTCGAGCCGGTGCTCGACGCGATCAAGACCCACGAGCCGATGAGCCTCGAGCTCCTGTTCGCGGTCATCGGCCGGGTCCGCCTCGACACGCTGATCGGCTCGCTCCAGGGGCGCCAGAACGCGTGCACCGACGACACCAGCGTCGACTGCTGGGTGACCAAGCTGATCCACGCGCTGCAGGAGTCGGTCGAGAAGGACGGCGGCGCGCTGCGCATCGACGGCGGCAAGTTCGCCCAGCGCCTGGCCCAGGCCGGCGACGACTTCCGGCACAAGCACACCTGGCGCGGCTACTTCCACCTGACCGTCGGCGTCGGCGGCCTCTACTCCGATCCGGCCTACGACGCCGGCAGCGCCCGCCGGCCGACGCCGATCATCGCCGAGCAGGTCGGCTTCGGGATGGCCAGCCCGTCGCTGCTGGGCGACCGCCTGACGTTCAAGGTCGGCGCCGCGGCCTCGGGCATCCTCTACCGCGCGCTGCTCGACTCCGAGGAGTCGAGCGCGATCATGCTGCACCCGGTGCTGCTCGCGGTCGACTTCGGCGACCTGGTCGAGGCCTACGTGTCGCCGGCGATGCTGCTCGTGTACCCCCCCGACGGCGACCAGGACGGCGCGATCCGCTGGGGCTTCTCGGCCGGCCTGAGCGTGCCGCTGTCGGCGTACCTCGAGCGGCTGTAGCGCGCGGTCACGGCACGGCGCGGAATCGCCGCGCGGATCACATCGGCGAGATCGGGAACTCGGCGGCCTCGCCCTCGAGCGGCGGCGGGTCGGCCAGGCACGCCGTCAGCGCGTCGGTCGTGGTCCAGCCGCAGGCGCCGTCCGCCTGACGCGCGCAGGCCGCCTCGCGGTAGCACGCGTGCTCGGGCTTGAACTCGCAGGTGGTGACCGTGCCGGCCTCGGCCTCCTCGCACAGCTCGCCGCTGCAGCCGCCCCGGACGCACGCGGCGCTCGGCTGGGGCGCGGGCGCAGCGGGCTTCGACGAGCCGCCACAGGCGGCGCTCGCGACCAGGAACGCGAGCATCAACATCGGCTTCATGCCCCCTGATACCACGCGACCGCGCCGCGGTGACGTGACGCGATCGCGCGCCGCCAGGGGCCGCGGTCGGTCGCGTCGCACCGCTCACCCCGGCGGCAGCGGCGCGGCCTGCGCGAACGCCGCCGCCAGCTCGGCGGCGCTGGGGCGCTGCGCCGGATCAGCGGCCAGCCCCCGCGCGATCAGCGCCTCGAGCCCGGGCGGGCCGTGGTACGCGCGCCGCTGCCCCGCGACGATCGCCGACAGCTGCATGAACGCCGACTCGCCCTCGAACGGGTGCGCGCCCGTCGCCATGTGCGCGACGACCGCCGTCGCCGCGAACACGTCGCCCGCCAGCGTCGGCGGACCACCGCGCAGCACCTCGGGCGCGTCGTACAGGTACCGGTACGGCGTCACCGAGCCCACCGACCGCGGCGCCTGCCCCGCCATGAACGCCTCGCCGCGCGGGGCGACGCCGGTGATCCTGGCGGTGAAGGGCGTGGCCGGCTCGTTCTCAGCAAAGATCGTCTCGGGTCGGAGTCCGCCCAGCGCCCCATCGGCCGCCGACAGCAGGTGGAAGAGTGATGTGGCGAGCTCCGCAACGCCGGTTGCGTCCAAGGGGATCCACCAGCATGACAGCGGCTGTCCCTCGGGTTCGACCTCGAGCAAGACGACCAGATCGTCGTGGCGGGTTCGCAGTTCCGTCACTGCGATGAGCGGGGCGACCGCTGGACCACCCCGCTGGAGACTCGCCCGGACGCGATCGAGCGGCTCGCGCTGGCGCGACGTCATGGTCGCCAGCGCATAGCGAGCGTCGCGGCTCATCGCGAGGAACGAGCCGCGATCAGCCGCGCCTCGAACGCGCGTGACCAGCGTCCAGGCGCCATGGATGGTTGCGCCGCACGGCGCGTCTTCCGCCTCGTCGACCGCGACGGGCGCACCATCGAGCACGAGACCTTGGCGCCGGAAGCCGACAAGATCCGCGCGCCGCACCAGCATCCACGCGGGGCGCCCCGTGTCGGCAAACGGTGACACCTCGATAGCCAGGTAGTCGTGGAGGTCGTCGAGGTCGGAGACCCAGCCTGGGATCTCGCTGACGTCGTCGAGCACGTTGACCGTTCGGTCGGCAGGGGCCTCGAGCGCGTAGGCCAAGAAGCGACCGGGGTCGTCGCGCTGGCGGTTTATCCGAGGTGTCGAGCGCTCGAGTTGATGCGTTCCAAGCATCACATGCCGCTCCAGGACCTCGTGCCAGTCAACGCGGTAGCCCGATGCGCCAAAGGGTGACTCGCCCGTGACGCGCTCGAACTCCCACGCGAACGCCTCCGCGATGAAGTCGGCATCGTTCACGACATCGGCCGTCAGCACCACCGGCGTTATCGCGGTCAACGTTCCCGCGATGACGCGGACCTGGCACCATGCTTCAGCTCCACAGACTGAGCAGATCGCTTGCTCGAGTATCGTCACGTCGGCGGACTCGCGCCGAGACGCGCCCTTCTTCGTGTGCAGGTAGGCCTTCGCGACGGCGTGGAGGTCTCCGTCGTCGATCGGCGCACCGAGCGTCAGCACCGCGAACGGATCGTCGACGAGGTTCGACTTGAAGCCGATCCGCGTGATTGCCATGCAGGTCCGGCATCGGAGCGTCGCTTGCAGGTAGCCGTACGTCACGTGTTGTCTCCTGGATGAACGGGGATGACTCGCAGTCTATGAACGCCGCCTTGTCCATCCGGGATCTCAACCGTGAAATCTGGCAGGTCCTCGGCGACGGCAGCACCGACTGACTGAGTCTTCTTGACTCCACGTCTGTCGAGATATGGCTTTTGCTTGAATGAGCCCGGCGGAAGGTAGCGCTGCGCCAAGCGGGCGAAGACGTTGGCATCGCCGGAGACCAGCGTCGGGGCACTGCCATCCGACGTGACTGCGAACACCGCATCCGCAACAACGAGCTTGTCAGCCTGTCCACTTCCTCCGATCGGTGGAGGGCTGCTGAGTTCGCTGAGTACCCCTGCGTATTTCGGCGTGTCGCGTGTGGCAGACATTGGCCTTGCAATGGCCATTCCCGTTCCGCCCACCTCGCCTGTGACGATATTCGCTGTGCGCAAATCGGCATGTCCAACGAGGCCTGCAATGGACCGATCGGGAGGGTCGGCGGCTAGCTCTGGCAGGCCTGACAGCTTGCGGATACGGTTGACGAAGACCTTCTCGCCCGCCTGGAGGGTATTCCAGCTTGCGCCTGATTGGAGCTTCTGGATCGAAATGACAATGTTTGAATCGACCATCATTGAGGAGGAGGTGAGCGCCTTTGCCGAATCAATCTCCAGGGCAGAGTGGCTCAGGCCTTCGGCATGGCGCTTCAGGCGAGATGGCCCCTTCTTCTCGGTGTTGTCTCCGGCGAATCGCCGGGCGCCCTCCTCGCCGAGGTACTTGGCCTCCAGCGCCACGTCCCCGCCGGTCAGCGGCGGCACGACCTTGGCGATCGTGTCCTTGCCGATCACCCCGACCAGGTGCGCGGCATCCTTGGCGGGGATGTCGCCGAGCGCCACGAGCGTGCGCGTCGGCAGGTCGGCCAGGAGCGCCTTGGCCTGGGAGCCGTCGAGGCCGTGTTCGGCCCAGCGCACCACCTCGGGGCCGTGGTCTTCGACGTACTTGGTGCGGTCCGGGTACGTGTAGGTCGTCGCCGGATCGGTGGGTGCGCCGGTGTCGTCGGGCTTGTGCGTCGAGCGCGTCACGTCCGGCGGTGCCTCGCCCGGCGTCCGCGAGCGCCACGTCGCCGGGATCGCGTTGGGCTCGACCACGTCGCCGATCGCCGGGTGGCGCATCGACCACATCTGCTGGGTGTCGATCAGCTCGCCGCCGGCGCTGATCACGACCGTCGCCTTGTAGACCGGCACGTCGGCGTTGCCCTCGAAGTCGCCGACCAGGTCGGGGCGCTTGAGCTCGAATTCGACGCGGGGCATGCCCTCGTCACCCGGTCCGGGGTTGCGGACCCGGCCGGTCTTCTTGTCGAACACGTAGGGCGTGACCACGACATGCCGCGGAACGCCGTTGTGCGCGCAGTACCCGAAGTCGGCGGCTGACGGCAGCACCAGGCCGCGGTTGATCGCGCCCGAGGCGTCGGTCGAGCCCTTGAGCAGCTCCTTCAGCTTGAGGCCCTTGCCGCGGAGCTGGCGGCCGGGCGTCATGTGGTGGCTGTGGGCCAGGCCGACGATGTCGGGCAGCTTGCCCCAGTCGACCTCGCCGGCCGCGCCCTTGACGATAACGTACTCGTTGCCGCGGCGGCCCAGCCCCCACTCGACCCCCGGCGCGTCGAAGTCGTCGCCGACGTGGACGCCGATGGCGGCGAGGCCGTCCGGATCGCCGGCGGTGATCGGGGGGGGGGGGGCGCCGGGGGGGGGGGGGGGGGGGGGGGGGGGGGGGGGGGGGGGGGGGGGGGGGGGGGGGGGGGGGGGGGGGGGGGGGGGGGGGGGGGGGGCGTGGCGCGGCGGGTCCGCGGGTGGTCTGCCTGGCGCGCGCGCGTGCGGCTGCGGTTGTCCGGGGGCCGGGGGGGGGCCCGGCGGGCGGCGTCGTGGGTCGGGTGGGCGTTGCGGCGGGTCGCGGGGCCGGGGGGGTCGAGCGTGGGGTCGCGCGGGGCGTGGCGCGGCCGCTTGGCGTTGCTGTCGCGGCTGGGGGGCGGCGCGGCGCCCGGCCGCTGTCGTCGAGCGTCCGCCGCCTGCGCTCGCACGCCGCGGCGCTCGGCCTGACCACCGCGACGGTTGGTTGCGAGATCCCGGTCGAGCGTTGTGGCTCGCGTCGATCAGTTTGCCGCGACACGTGCATCCGAATGCCCATCCACGAATGTCCAGCGAGAGCCGGATTGGATGCACCATTCTACGCGAGCTGAGACGTAGACCTTCCCGGCACTTGACGAATCATTTCACTGTAGTTGACCTTACACCGGCTACATCGAGCGTGGGTTGCGGCCCGGCGCGCGCCCCGCTCAGCAGCTCGTGCCGCTGGCGCAGGCGCGGGTGGTCTGGAGCGTGCCGTTGGCGCCGCCCTGGCCGTCGTTGCCGTCGCGCTCGATCGCGGGCGCGGCCGGCGCGTGGGCGCCGCCGCTGCCGCCGGCGCCGAGGGCGCCGCCGCTGATCGTGCAGTCCTGGGTGATCGTCGAGCCGGGGGTCGTGACCAGGCCGACCGAGCGGCCGCCCTGCCCGCCGCCGCCACCGCCACCGTGGCCGCCGTGGGCGCCGGCGCCACCGACGCCAGGCGTGGCGCCGCCGGGCGACGCGCCGCCGGTGTTGCCGGCGCCGCCGCTCTGGCCGCGACCGCCGGTGCCGCCGTCGCCACCGCGGCCGGCGTTGCCCCGCGCCAGCGCGCAGCCGGTGATCGTCACCGCGCCGTTGCTGACCGCGAACACGCCGAAGCTGCCGCCGCCGCCACCGCCGCCGCCACCGCCGCCGCGGGCCGCGCAGCCGCCGGCGCCGCCGCCGCCACCGCCCGCGCCGTAAGAGTCGGTCCCGATGTCGCAGCCGCCGGCGCCGCCGCCGCCACCGCCGCCGCCGCCGTTCTCGCCGGTGTCGCCGGCGGTGCCGGGGTTACCGTACCAGTAGCCGTTGGTCACCGCGGCGCCAGCGACGGCGGTGCCGCGGGCGCCGTTGCCGACCTGGCCAGGGCCGCCGCCGGTCGTCGGGCCGCACTGGTCGACGCCGCTGCCGCCGGTGCCGGGCGCGCCGAAGCTGCCGTTGCGATAGGCCGCGGCCGCCCCGCTGGCGCCCGCGCGGGCGTTGTAGTCGAGCGAGAACACGTTGCAGTCGGTGTCCATCTGACCGCCGGCGCCGCCGGCCCCGGCGTTCATCGCGCGGGTCGACGGGCTCGAGGTGCAGGTGTTGGTGCCCGCGGGACCGGCGGCGCCGCGCCCGCTCGAGTCGCACGTGGTGTTGTACTCGCGGCCGTCGCCGCCGCGCCCGCCGTCCATGTAGCTCTGCGACGCCGTCAGGACCGCGTCGGCGCCGGCGCTGCCGGTCGCGCCGTCGGCGCCGTTGCCGGCGTTGATCGCCACCCGCTCGAGCCGCACGGTCGCGGCGTCGACGTGGACGGCGTAGCTCGAGCGGCCGTTGCCGCCGACCTGGCCCGTCGCGGTCGGCCCGGTGATCACCAGGTCGCCGAGCGTGACCGGCACGATCAGGTCGTGCGCGCGCACGGCCAGGTACTCACCGTCGCCGCCGGCGGCGTTGTCCTGGGCGCCGATGATCTCGACCCGGTGACCGGGCGTGGCGTAGCCGGCGCGCTGCCAGCTGAAGTCGTAGCCGCCCCAGACGTTGACGCCGTTCACCAGCACGACCACCTCGTTGTAGGTGCCGGCCTGGACGAAGACGTGGTTGCGCCCGACGGTGGCGGCCCGGACGACGCCGTAGCTGATGGTCTGGCACGGCGACGTCGACGTCAGGCCGCAGGTCGGCACGTTCGCGCCGCCGCCGGCGACGAAGACGCCGCGGGTGACGTCGCCGTCGATGCCGTCGCAGTTGGCGTCGGTGTACGTGCCGTCGGGGTCGTCGGTCGCCGCCGGCGGCTCACACCCGCCCCAGCCGGTCGCGCCCTGACACGTCCGCATGCCGCCGCAGGTGGTGCCGAACGGCGTCGTGATCGAGCAGGTCTCCATCATGCCGGTGTTCGCGGCGCTGCAGTCGCACGCGCCGCTGTTGGGCACGCACTGCTTGGTCGGGCTGCCGCCGATCGTCAGGTCGGTGCACGCGTAGCCGGTCGGGCACTGGACGACGCTGCAGTCGCGGCTGCAGTACTGATCGCCGTCGGGGTAGGTCAGGCAGCGGTCCATGCCGAGCTGGGTGCACTCGGCGTCGCCGCTGCACGCCGAGCACAGCTGGTCGATCACGGGCACGCAGACGTTGTCGATCTCGCCCGGATCGATCACGTCGATGACGCCGAAGCAGCCCCACTCGCTCGGGCAGTCGTTGTCGCACAGCCGGGTGCAACGGCCGCCGGTGCCGACGAAGATGCAGATGTCCGACTCGCACTCGGCGTTGCCCAGGCACGGATCGCCGAAGGCCTTGCGCGGCGGCGCGTCGACCGTGGGCCCGGCGTCGACCGTGGGCCCCGCGTCGAGGTCGACCACGCACGTGCCGCCCGGACCGCAGACGTAGCCCGTCGGGCACGGCGTCGCGACGTCGCACGCGCACGGCTCGTCCGCCGGGTCGCAGTTGCCGCCGACCTTGCTCGACGCGCACCCGAGCACCAGCACCCCACCCAGGAGCACGAACAGGAAGCGGTACATATTCCGCCAAGATATCACGACCTGAAGGCGGCTCGGGTGTGACGAACTCCTCAGGGGCCAGCGGCGCCGACGGGGCGCGCGCCGAGCCAGGTCGTGGCCGGCGGCGCGTCGATCGCGACCGCGCCGGTCGTGGTCAGCGCCGAGACGTCGACGAGCTCCAGCGCCAGCACCCGCGCGATCGTGATCGGCCCGCCGATCGAGACCAGGCGCGACAAGCTCAGCGTCGCCAGGCTCGGCAGGTCGCGGATCTCGAGCGCGCCGACCTCGACCACCGTCGGCGCGAACACGCCGCTGATCGCGCCGCCGCTGACCACCGCGAACCGCCCGCCGACCGTCCGCAGCCCCGGCAGGCCCACCGACGTCAGCGCCAGGGTCGGCCCGATGATCAGATCGCCGTCGACCTGCGCCAGCCCGGCCAGGGGCGCGAGGTCGAGCGGCGCCGCCGAGCGCACCGACAACCCGGGCAGCCGCGCGCACCCGGCCAGGGCGTCGAGCTGCTCCTGCGACGAGGCCACCACCGCCGCGGTCGGGCAGCCGCGCGCGGTCGTCGTCGGCGCGGGGTGGCCGCACGCCGCCAGCGCGCCCAGCGCGGCCAGCGCGCGCCGCATCAACGCGTGACCGGCGCGGCGACGTCTTCGCCGCGGCACGCCCGCAGGTACCGCGCGATCGTCTCGGCCAGCCCCAGGTAGAGCGCGTCGGCCAGGAGCGCGTGACCGATCGACACCTCGGCCAGCTCGGGCACCGCGCGCGCGAACGTCGGCAGGTTGTGCAGGTCGAGATCGTGGCCGGCGTTGACGCCGAGCCCGGCGGCGGCGAGGGCCCGCCCGCACGCCTGCAGCCGCGCGAGCTCCTCGGCCCGGCGCGGGGTCGACCACGCCGACGCGTACGGCTCGGTGTACAGCTCGACGCGCGCGGCGCCGGTGGCGGCGGCCAGGGCCATCTGCGCCGGATCCGGATCCATGAAGATCGCCGTGCGCACGCCACGGTCGTTGAGCCCGCCGAGGATCGCCGCGATCTGCGCGGTCTGGCGCGGCAGCTCCCAGCCGTGATCGCTGGTGACCTCGCCCGGCTTGACCGGCACCAGCGTGAACTGATCGACGACCAGCTCGGCCGCCAGCGCGTGCAGCTCGGGGCGCTCGTCGCCCTCGAGGTTGAACTCGACGCCGCGCTCACGACAGATCGCGCGCAGGTCGCGGACGTCGGCCTCGCGGGTGTGGCGCTCGTCGGCGCGCCAGTGCAGCGTCAGCCCGGCGACGCCCGCGTCGATGCACGCGTGCGCCGCCACCCGGGGCGACGGGTTGTCGTGGCCGCGCGAGTTGCGCAGGAGCGCGACCTTGTTGAGGTTGACCGAGAGGTTGGTCGACATGCGCGGCGCCTAGAACGAGCCGCGGACCAGCAGCCCGAGCTGATCGCTACCGACGGCGGGCGCCACCGCCACCTCGCGGGCGCCGCGGCGCTTCGGCGCGGTCAGGTACAGCACCACGCCGCCCACCACCGCGGCGCCGCCGACGGCGAACGCGACGGTCGAGATCGTGGCGCGGGTGCGCGCCGAGTCGGTCAGGTCGCGCGCGGTCGCGAGATCGCCGCGGCAGTCGCCGACGTCGCCGCCGCACTCGGCCTTGGCCTCGTCGCTGGCGCTGCGCGCCATCAGCCCGAACGCGACGCCGGCGCCCAGCGCGGCCACGCCGCCGGCGGTCAGCCCCAGGCCGAGCCTGCGGCGACCAGGCCCGGGATCGCTGGGCGGCGGCGGCGGCGGCGGCGGTCGCACGACGATCGGCGTCGGATCGGGGTCCGGATCCGGCGGCGTCGGCACCTCGGGGATCCTGGTCAGCGACGGGATCTCGACGGTGACCGTGGTGCCATCGCCCATGACCGCGACCTCGGCCTTCCACGGCTCGTAGCCCTCCGCGCTGGCCGAGATCATCGATCTGCCAGGATCGACCGGCGTGGCGACGCCGATCGCCGCGGTGATGTCGGTGCCGTCGCGCTCGACCCGCACGTTCGGGGTGTCGCCGCGCAGGACCAGCAGCACGCGCACCAGCTTCGGCCCCAGCGCCTTGGCGCGCTTGGCGGCGTCGGCCTTGCGGCCCTTGTTGGAGTCGGTCTCGGCGAGCGCGGTGAACAACCCCCACGCCGACGCGGACCGGCCGAGCTTGTCGTAGCAGAGCGCGAGGTTGTACTGGGTGCCGAACTGCGGATCGAGCTCCTGGCTCTTCCGGAACGACTCGCACGCCTCGGTCACCTGGCCGGCCGCGATCTGATCCTTGGCCTGCCGGAACGCGGCCTCGGCCGCGGTCTTCTTCGCCAGGCTGTCGTCGGGCTGGGCCACGGCCGTGGCCGTCGCGGCGCACAGCCCCACCGTCAAGAGCGCGAGGTGCAGTCGCATGGTGCGAGCATGCCCGGTCAGGGCGATCGTTGCCAGCGCGCCCGACTCAATGGCGCGAGCCCGAAAAGTCCTCGGACCCGCTGCCGCTGCCCGCGGCGCTGCCCGAGCCGCGGCGATGCCCGCCGCGCTTCGCCGAGCCCGAGCCGGAGCCCGAGCCCGAGCCCGAGCCAGCGGCCATGTCTGAGCCCGAGCCCGCGGCCATGTCCGAGCCGGAGCCCGACCCGGTCGCGATGTCCGAGCCGGAGCCCGACCCGGTCGCGATGTCCGAGCCGGAGCCCGACCCGGTCGCGATGTCCGAGCCGGAGCCCGACCCGGTCGCGATGTCCGAGCCGGAGCCCGACCCCGCCGCCGATCCGGAACCGGTGGCCATGTTCGAGCCCGTCGCCGAGCCCGTCGCCGCGGCCGCGCCGACATCCGTGCCCGCCGCGCTCCCCGGATCGGGCTGCCGGGCCGCGCCGGCGCCGGCGCCATCGCCCTTGCCGCCGCTCATCGCGATCACCACCGCGACCACGATCGCGACCGCGGCCACCGCCGCGCCGATCATGATCCCGTACCGCTTGCCCGACGTCGCGCCGCCGGTGCTGCTCGCGCTCGCGGTCGCCGACAGCGTCGTCGGCGACGTCGGCACCGGCAGCACGCCGCTCCGGAGCAGGTTCGTGGCCAGGCCGGCCTGGACCCGCGCGATGCGCTGCGCCTGCTGGTGGGCGCTGGGCCCGCCGAACGGCACCAGCGCCGCGGCCAGCTCGGCGATCGAGCTGTAGCGCTGGGTCGGATCCTTCGCGAGGCACTTGTTGACGACCGCGGCGAACGCCGGCGGCACGTCGACGGGCATCGGCGGGACCGGATCCATCGCGACCTTGAGGGTCAGCTCGGTGATGGTCTCGGCCGCGAACGGCGCCAGCCCCGTCACCAGCTCGTACAGGATGACGCCCAGCGCCCAGACGTCGGTGCGCACGTCGACGTCGCGGGCGCTGCGGAGCTGCTCGGGCGACATGTAGCCCGGCGAGCCCATCACCATCGCGGTCCGGGTCAGCGAGAAGTCCTCGCTGTCGCCGGTGGCCTTGGAGATGCCGAAGTCGAGCACCTTGACCATCGCGACGCCGTCAGCGCTGGTGGTCAGGAACATGTTCGCGGGCTTGAGGTCGCGGTGGATGATGCCCAGCGAGTGGGCCTCGGCCACGGCCTCGGACGCCTGCAGCACGAAGTCGACCGCCTGTCCGAGCGGCAGCCGGGTGTGCTGGAGCAAGAACTGCTGCAGGTCGCAGCCGTCCAGGTACTCCATGACGATGTACGGCGCGCCGTCCTCGAGCGTGCCGACGTCGATCACCCGGCCGACGTGCTCGCTCTTGAGCTTGACGATCGCCCGGGCCTCGCGCAGGAACCGCTCGGTCACCGTCGCGTTCTGGAGCGCCTCGCGGTGCAGGAACTTGAGCGCGACCAGCTGGCCCAGCTGCAGGTGCTGCGCCGCGACGACGACCCCCATCCCGCCCTCGCCGAGCACGCGCTCGACCTGGAACTTGCCTGCGAGGATCTGGCCGGGCTGCACCACGCCGTCAGTGTACGCGGCGTCAGGCGTGCTGTCACATTCGGGTTCGAGCATGGGGCGCCACGGCTGGTACGTGCCGGCGGCAGCGTGGTTACGCGCCAGCGGCCCGATCGGATCACCAGGCGCGCACGGACATCAGCGCTCGCGTGTAGGTCTTCGGGCGAGCACCGCTCGGCGCGCTGGGAGAATCCCGGCGCGCGGGATCAACCTCGCTCGGGAAGGTCGACGGGGCGCCGGTGGTCCGCTTCGCGGGCAGCCCTCGACCTCGGCACGCCCCGGGCCTGCGCCGGGGCGCCCGGGAACGTCAGCTGTCGAGGCCCTGCCGCAGGTACTTCACCGTCTCGGCCAACGTCAGCTGCGGGTCGCGGGTCGTGAAGCCCAGCTCGCGCTCGGCCTTGGCCGAGTCGAACCACCAGTAGTGCTCGGCCATCGCGACCGAGATGCGATCGACCGGCGGCGCCTTGCCGCGCCAGCGGTAGACCTCCTCCATCGCGGCCGCGCCCCAGCGCTGCAGCTTCGGCGGCAGCTTGAGCCACGGGCCCCGCACCTTCGACACCCGCTCGAGCCGGCCGAAGAACTCGGCGGTGGTCCAGTTGGGGCCGCCGAGCAGGTAGCGCTCGCCCGGCGTGCCCGCGGTCAGCGCGTTGGCGAAGGCGATCGCCGCGTCCCGGGCGTCGACGAAGTTCACGCCGCCGGTCGGGATCGACGGGATCTGGCCGCGCAGGAACTTGAGCACGTCGCCGGTCGACGACAGCCGCCGATCGCCCGGACCCAGCAGCAGGCTCGGGCACAGCGCGATCACGTCGAGGCCCAGGCGCGCGCCGAGGTCGAACGCCAGGCGCTCCTGGTAGATCTTCGAGGCGTAGTACGGCCACTTGGCCGCGATCGACTCCTGGGTGCCGTCGCGCTCGTCGAGGATGGCCTCGTCCTCGGACACGGCGATCGTGCCCGAGGTCGACGCCAGGATCATGCGCTTGACGCCGTGGCGGGCCATGGCCTCGGCCACCGCGCGGGTGCCGTCGACGTGCAGGCGCATCATCCGGGTGGTGTCGTCGGGATCGCGCGAGACCATGCCGGCCAGGTGGAACACCGCGGTCACGCCCGGCATCGCCCGGTCGAGATCGTCGGCGCTGCGCACGTCGCCGCGCACCACCTCGACGCCGAGGTCGGTCAGGTAGTCGGACCGCGTCCGGGCCAGCGCGCGCACCGCCACGCCCCGCCGCACCAGCTCGGCGCAGAGGTGCTCGCCCAGGAACCCGGTGGCGCCGGTGACGAGCACGGGCGCAGCCGCGGCGGTCACGACGACGCCTCCTCGGTGACGACCACCCCGTTGGCGGCGGCCCAGTGGGCCCACGGCGTCGTCCCAGCCTCGCCCAGGGTCCACGCCTGATCGCGCGGCGCCATCCGGCGGATCGTCCGCTCGACCTCCTGGCTGATCACCCGGTAGCCCTCGGCGCGGGTCTTGCCAGCGCCGAGCGCGGCCACGTCGGCGTGCGACAGGAACGGCCCGATGTGGGCCGAGACCTTGGCGTCGCGCTTGGGCAGGTAGTCGCCCTTGGGCATCGCCGCGTGGGTGCCGGCCAGGTACATCGGCAGGATCCCGCACTTGTTGGTCATCGCCAGGTAGCCCAGCGACGGCTTGAAGTCGGCCATCACGCCGGTGTCCGAGCGCGTGCCCTCGGGGAAGATCAAGAGCACGTAGCCCTGCCGAAGCACGTCGCCGGCCAGCTTGAGCGACTCGCGCAGCGAGCCGAACCGCTCCATCGGCACCAGGTTGGTGAAGTTCTCGAAGTAGGCCTTCCGCACCGGGTCGTCGAAGAAGTAGTCCTTCGCCGCCAGGGCCACGACGCCGTCGCCGTGCTCGCCCAGGGCGTACTTGCATAAGCCCATATCGAGGTGGCTGGTGTGGTTGGCCGCCAGGATGTAGCCGCCGAACGGCGGCACGTAGGCGCGGCCGGTGACCTTGGTGTCGAGGTAGCGGTCGTAGAGGTTGCGCATCCCGGCGCGCAGGAGCGCCCGGCCGGCCCGCACCACCGGCGCCGGCACGTCGATCTCGTCGTCGTCCTTGGCGTCGTCCTTGCTCTTGCCGACCAGCTTGCGGGCCTTGGCGTCGCTCCGGGCCTTGCCGCCGAGCCGCGCGATCAGCGCCTCGACGTCGGCGACGGTCTCGAGCCCGACCAGCTCGCTGGGGTCCGGCAGGGTCGCGCCGGCGCCCTCGAGCGCCACGCCCAGCTCGGTGAACATGAGCGAGTCGAAGCCGAGCGCGTCGAGCCGGGTGTCGCCGGCCACGTCGGCGCGCTTCTTCTGGGCCACCGACGCGATCACCTCGCGCACCCAGTCGGTGCTCGAGCCGCCGGCCGCGGCCAGACGCTTGACCTCGGCCCCGCCCTTGGCGGCCTTCTCGAGGCGCTCGAGCTCCTTGATGACCTCCTTGCGCTTGATCTTGCGGGTCGAGGTCTTGGGCAGGTCGAAGTCCCACAGGTGGACGACCTTGAGCCGCTTGTACAGCGGCAGCTGCTTGCCGACCTTCTTCAGGTGCTCGCGCACCTCGTCGCGCACGCCCTCGCGGTCCTTGCTGCCGTGCTCGTAGTCCGGGACGATCAGCGCGGCCACGGTCTCGGCGCCGTCGCCGGCGGCGAGGCCGACCACCGAGATCTCCTTGACCCACGGCGAGTCGCCGTAGAGCTCCTCGAGCTCGTCGGGGTACACGTTCTCGCCCGACGGCCCCAGGATCATCTCCTTCTTGCGGCCGACGATGAACAGGTTGCCGTCGGCGTCGATCCGGCCGAGGTCGCCGGTGTGGAGCCAGCCGTCCTGCAGGGTCGCGGCGGTCGCCTCGGGGTTCTCGAAGTAGCCGAGCATGACGTTGGGCCCCTTGGCCACGACCTCGCCGATGCCCTTGGCGTCGGGGGCGTCGATCCGGACGTCGACGCCCGGCAGCGCCCGCCCGACCGAGCCCGGGATCAGCTCGTCGCCAGGCCGGGTCACGGTCAGGACCGGCGCCGCCTCGGTCATGCCGTAGCCCTCGTACAGGTTGAACCCGAGGCCGCGGAAGGTCTTCATCGTCTCGGGCGGCAGCGCCGAGCCGCCGCTGATCAGCAGGCGCATCCGCGGCCCGAGCTTCTTGTGGACCGGGTAGAACGCGATCTTGCCCAGGCTGGCGCCGAGCTTGTCGCGCAGCGCGCGGTTGCCGTCGACGACGGTCTCGAACGCCCGCTCGAGCAGGATGCCCTTGTCGGAGATGTTCTTGTAGACCTTGCGCTCGAGCAGCTGCCACAGCGCCGGCACGCCGACCATGCCGGTGATGCCGCCCTCCTCGAGCGCCGCGCCCAGGTTGTCGGCGTCGATCTCCTCGAGGTAGGTGATCGAGGCGCCGTGCGTGAGCGGCATCAGGAACCCGGCCGAGAACTCGAACGTGTGGTGCAGCGGCAGCACGCTCAAGAGCACGTCGTGCTTGTAGAGCGAGAACGTGCCGGCCAGCTTGGACACCATCGACGTCAGGTTCTTGTGCGACAGCATCACGCCCTTGGGCACGCCGGTCGTGCCCGACGTGAAGATCAAGGACGCGACCGAGTCGGACTTGACCACCGGCGCGACCGCCCCGGGCGACACGTCGGGCTCGGTGAAGAACTCGTCGAAGTCCAGCACCTGCCCGGTCACGCCCTGCCCGGCCAGGTGCGCGGCCAGGGCCGCGTGGGCGGCGCCGTCGGCGTCGGTCGGCACCGCCAGGCCCACGTCGGCGCACAGCCGCTCGGCCACGCGCGCGCTGATCAGCAGCACCGCGGCCGACGACACCCGCGCCAGGTTCGCGACCTCGGGCGCCGACAGCTCCTTGTCGAGCGGCACCGCGGTGGCGCCGGCCTCGAGGATCGCGAAGTACGCGATGCCCCACTGCGGCCGGTTCTCGCTCATGATCATGACCCGGCCGCCGGCGGCGCCGCGCTGCCGCAGCTGGGCCGCGCCGACCAGGGCCAGGTCGGCCATCCGGGCGTAGGTGTAGACCACCGGCTCGACGTCACGCGGATCGACGTCGTCGTCGATGCGCGGCCGCAGCCGCAGCGCCACGCGGTTGCCGTGCAGCTTGGTGGTCGCGTGCCAGAGCTCGAGCAGATCCTTGTAGGTGTAGACCGTGCGGGGCTTGGGGCCGAACTCGTCGTCGAGCGTGGGGAACACCCACTCCTGCAGGCCGGCGAAGTGGGTGCCGATCCAGTAGTCGCGCCAGTTGATCGTCTCGGGCGCCCACCACAGCCGCTCCTGGTCCTCGGGGGTGACCCGCTGCCACAGCGCGCGCGTGCGATCGCACCGGAACGTGATGTCGCGATCGTAGTTGAACGGCTTGAACAGATCGGTGAGCTCGACCACCTGGCCGGTGAACCGGCTGATCCTGGCCAGCTCGTCCTTGGCCCGGGCCGCCAGCGCCTCGAGCCGGGGCGCGCCCCAGCGCGGCAGGTGGGTGTCGATCATCTTGATCGCGCCGTCGGCGAGGCGCTTCATCATCGGCGCCGAGAACCGATCGAAGGTCTCCTGGCTGACCCGCCGGCCCTCGCGCCGCATCTTGATGCGGTTGGTCCAGGGGTGCTCGCCGGCGTCGACCTTCCGGCGCCAGTGTCGCCGCACGGCCAGGCCGGTCAGCTCGGTCAGCCGGCGCGAGGTCACGCGGTTCAGGTCCGAGGCGCCGAGCTGGTAGACGGTCTCGTGGCTGCCGTCGAGGATCGCCGCGGTGGCCAGGAGCATCCCGGCCGCGACCATGTCGACCGGGATCACGTCGAGCGCGGTGTCCTCGCCGGCCGGGATCTGGGTGTGGCCCTTGAGCACCAGGTAGACCAGCGGCGAGGTGGTGTTGAAGCCCTCGTTCCAGCCCGGGAACGGGAACCGGACCGCGCTCTCGACCACGGCCGGGCGGACGACCGTGGCCACGACCTCGCGGTCGGCCAGGATGACCTGCTCGCCCAGGCTCTTGGTGTACGTGTACGTGTTGGTCCAGCCCCAGTGCAGCGACCGCTCCATGCCGAGGTCGGTCAGGTGCTTGGCCATCCACATCTTGCGCTCGCGCGCGACCGCGAGCTTGAGGTCGCCCTCGTTGTCGGGGTCGCGGCGCTGCTCCTCGAGCGACCGCGCGGCCTTGTCGCGGAAGTCCGAGATGTGGGCGCGGTCGTTGGCCTGCTCGCGCACCTGATCGATGATCCGCTGGCAGTCGGCCATCTCGGCGGTGGCGTCGAAGTCCTTGTCCTTGAGCTCGTCGTGGCGCGGGAAGTAGCCGACCACCGGCTCGTCCTCCCAGATCTCGCCGTCGCGCTGGCCGGCCACGTAGCAGGTCGAGACGTGGACCAGCTTGGCCTTGAGCCGGCGCGCGACCTCGAGCACGTTGCGCGCGCCCTGGGCGTTGATGCGCAGCGCGCTCTCGAGCGACGGCATGAACGACACCAGGCCGGCGCTGTTGAGCACGACGTCGACGCCGCCCGACGCCGCGAACGCCTCGAACTGCGCGTCGTCGAAGTTGCACAGCGCCCGGCCGATGTCGCCCGGGATGGCGACGATCTTGGTGCGCAGGAACGCCTCGGTGCCGTCGCCGTGGCGCTCCCGCAGCGGCCGGAACGCCTCGGACGTCGCGACCTTCTTGTAGAACCGCTGCTCGGCGGTGTTGCCCGCGCCCGGCCGCACCAGGCAGTAGACCCGCCCCACGTCGGGGTAGCGGTCGAGCAGCATGCACAGCGCCACCTTGCCGACGAAGCCGGTGGTGCCGATGAGCAGGATCGTCTTGCCGCGCAGGGTGGCGGTGACGTCGAGGCGGTCGGCGGGGGTGGTCGTGGTCACGGCGTCACGGTCCAGGTCAGCGCGGCGGGCGGCGAGCGGGGGCGGGGTCGAGGTCGTCGGGCGCTTCCGGCAAACCCGAGTCAGGTCCAACCGGGGGTCAGCAGCAACGCCGCATGTGGGGCGTCGGGGCGTTTCGGGTGGGGTCAGCAGCAACGTCGCGTGTTGGCGGAGGGATCCGAGTCAGGTCCGGGCCGTTTCGGGTGGAGTCAGCAGCAACGTCGCGTGTTGGCGGCAAACTCCGAGTCACGTCGCCGGGGGTTGGGGGGGGGGCGGCGCATGCCGGGGGAGGGTTTTTTCGAAAAACCCTCTCAAGATCACGCGACGTCCGCGATCACGATCGGGGGGTGGTGCAGCATCGTGATCTTGGCCGAGCGGCCCATCGTGCCCTGGGCCATCGAGATCGCCTCGGCCATCGTGTCGGCGGTCTCCCAGCCCATCAAGGTCGGCACCGTCGTGTTGTCGGCGCCGACGACGATCACCCGGGACACCCGCTCGCGCCCGCGCTGGCCCCAGTACCACATGTAGAACGGGTGGGCGCCGTGGTAGGCGTTGCCGCGCCGGTACATCTCGACGTAGCTCGGGTTGTACGCGAACTCGTCCTGGTACTTCTTCTCGAGCGTGTAGCTGTCGGTGGTCTCGGGCAGGAGCCGGTTGAAGAACTCGATGTAGCTCGGGTGGTGGACCGGATCGAACTTGTCCGAGCACGGGTGCGCGATGATCAGGACGCCGCCGTCGCGCAAGACCGGCTTGCCCCGGTACATGTGGTAGTAGTAGCCGAGCGCCATCACCTGCACGAGCAGCGGGTTGAGCGCCTTCGAGTTGACGTTGTAGGGCGAGATGTACGGGATGCCGGTGATCAGGATGTCGGCCTGGCCCTCGACCTCGACCGCGTACTGATCGAACGACCTGGCCAGGGTCTTGTCGTGGACCGGCTCGCACGCGCCGGCGGTGCAGGCGATCAGCTCGTAGGCCGCGGGCGTGCGCATGAAGATCTCGCGCCGCGCCGCGAACGGCAGCTTGTCGAGCGCCCACTTCATGCCCTGGAACTTCAGCCGATCGGCCTCGGTGAAGTCGTCCTCGTTCTTCATCAGGAAGTCGAGCGGGCCGTCGAACGTGCGGTTGTTGAGCACGGTCTCGATGTGGAAGACCTTGAGGTGGCTCTCGACCACCGCGCCCTGGCGGTTCATCGAGTGGCTGATCGCCGAGTCCGGCGGGTTCATGTACGAGTTCGAGTCCGCGATCATCTTGGGCGTGTGGTGCGACTTGAGGCTCTCGTAGCCGCACAGCCCCACGCCCATCGACTTGTGCCCGCCGTTCATGGGCACGAAGTTCATGTTCACGTAGATGACCAGGTCGCTCTCGGCGGCCCGGCGGTTGACCTCGACCAGCTCGCCGTGGCGGGTCTTGCCCAGGACGACCATGCCGTCGGGGTCGCACGCGTCGTGGTTGTAGAGGCGATCGGGCCAGTACTCGTTCCAGATCTTGGGGCCGACCATCCGCTTGATCTCGGCGTCGGTCATGCGCCGGTGCAGCGCCAGCGCGATCACCAGGTGGACGTCGTCGACGCCGTGATCGGCCAGCATCTCGCACACGATCTCGAGCACGAGCTGGCGCACGTCGGGCCGCCGCATCACCGGCAGCGGCATCGAGATGTCGTCGATCGCGACGGTCACCTTCATGCCGGGGGTGAGCAGCGCGTGCAGCGGATCCATGCCCTCGGGGTGGTTGAGGGCGTAGCGGATCGTCGCCTGGGGGTTGGCGACGCCGGTGATCGGCCGCTTGGGGTAGATGACGCGGGTCCCGACCGGGAGATCCTCGAGGAGGAAGTTCTCCCCGTAGAACATGATCCGCGGCGCGCTGTCGCTGTCGATGGTGACGACGTGCTCGCGGCTGTCGGGACGGGTGCGGGGGCGGATGGCGCGCATGGAGGCCTCGGGGTCAGGCGGCGTCGAGATCGAGGACCGGCCAGTCGTAGCTGCGCGCGATCGAGCGCAGCCGCAGGTCGGGGTTGACCGCGGTCGGGTGACCGACCACCGCCAGCATCGGGTAGTCGGAGAAGCTGTCGGTGTAGGCCCAGGACTCGCCCAGGTCGATGGCGTGCTTGCGGGCGTAGCCGCGCATGATCTCGGCCTTGGTGGCGCCGGCCACGAACGGCTTGGCGAGCTTGCCGGTGGCGTAGCCGCCGTCGAACTCGAGCTGGTTGGCGATCAGCTCGTCGACGCCGAGGTACCGGGCCAGCGGCCGCAGCGTGAAGTCGAGGGCGCCCGAGATCAGCACCTGCCGGACGCCGGCCCGGCGCGACTCGTCGATGAGATCGCGCGCGCGCGGGTAGATGTTCGGCTCGATGACGTCCTCGAACAGCTCCTCGGCGAGCATCACCAGCCGGTCCTCCGACGCGCCCTGGTAGGAGCGGTAGAAGATCTCGTTGAACCACTTGCGCGAGACCTTGTCGGCCGCCCAGAACATCGGGATCGAGGCGGCGGTGGTGATGGTCCGCTTCACCGACTCCAGGAGCGACGGCTGACGCTGCGCGTAGTAGCTGAACGTGTGGACGATGTTGATCCGGATGAGGGTGCCGTCCACGTCATAGAAGGCCGCGGAATTCTTGTACTTATGGTGCGGATGCGACATGGCAGCCCGTAGGCGGGCGCACGTTGCCCAAACCGGGCTGATTTGTCAACCAACCGCCCGACATGGCCCGCTCGAGCCACCGCCCGTGCTAGATCGAGGCCACCATGGCGATCCCGCAGTGGCTGGCGATCTCGATCTCGGTGTTGATCCTCGGCTTCGGTGGCTACCGGCTCTGGCTGGCCGTGGCCGGGCCCTCGAACTTCGTCCGGGCCAACGTGCGCCGCGGCATGCTCGCGATGTCGCGCCGGTCCCACGGCCTGGTCGCGGTGCTGTACCTCCTCGTCGGCGCGGCGCTCCTGGCCTCGGCGTTCGGCTGGAACCCGTGGCACAGCGGCGGCGGCGCCGGGGCCCCGACCGCGCCGCCACCGGCCGGCTCGGCCCTGCCCGTCCGCTGAGCGCGCGGGTCGGCGGCGGCGATGGTAGGATGGCATCGTGCGCACGACGATCGCCGCGATGTCCCTGGCCGCGGTGCTCGGTGGCGCGCCCGCGATGGCCGATGACGGCCCGGCGGCGCCGCTCCCCAAGCGCTGCGCCGCTGACTCTCCCACCGACACGCCCTGTCCGCAGCTGGCCGGGCGCTACCGGATCACCCTCGCCCCCCGTGGCGAGAGCTGCGTCGTCAAGCGCAAGGCGCTCGGGGTGTTGACCGTGCGCGGTGAAGGCACCAAGCCGGCGTTCGATGCGCGGCCGCTCGTGCGCGCGCTGGGGCTCCGTGCTGGCAAGGGGGACGAACCGCAGCTCGGCGCCGCGCTCCGCGACGGGGTGTGCTGCCTGGATCTTCGGCTCTACGGCCACCGCGGAGACCGCGGCCAGCGGATCCAGGTGAGCCTGGCCGCCGGCGCCACGACCGTGAGCGCGAAGGCGAGCGACCGCTGGACGCAGGACGATCCGGGCCGCGCCGAATGCGGCGACGCGGAGCTCGCGGTCACGGCGGTCCGCGTTCGGTGAGCGCGGTCGGCGGCGGCGATCAGTGGATCGCCGCGTGCGCCGCGGCCTCGGCCGTCGGGTTCGGCCCGCTGTCGTCGGCCCAGTACAGCTCGACCCGGTTCTTGCCCGAGCGCTTGGCGCGGTAGAGCGCGCGGTCGGCCCGGCGGACCAGGTCCTCGGCCGAGCCCAGGCCGCTGTCGGGGTACGTGGCGATGCCGAACGACGCGGTCACCGACAGCACCGGCCCGTCGGAGGTGACCGCGATGCGGCGCTCGGCGATCCGCACGCGGATGCGCTCGGCCAGCGACAGCGCCGCGACCAGCTCGGTGCGCGGCAGGATGATCACCAGCTCCTCGCCGCCGTAGCGCGCGGCGGTGTCGACGCCGCGCAGCTCGCCCTTGACCGCGGCCGCGACCTCGCGCAGCACCCGATCGCCGATCAGGTGGCCGTGGGTGTCGTTGAGGTGCTTGAAGTCGTCGATGTCGATCATGACGATCGAGAACGCCTGGTCGTAGCGGCGCGCGCGCTCGATCTCCTCGTCGACGCGGGCGTCGAAGTAGCGCCGCACGAACAGCCCGGTGAGGCCGTCGACCATCGCCATCGTGTACAGGTGCGCGTTGTGCAGCGCCGCGCCGACCTGCAAGGCCAGCGAGGCCAAGAGCCGCTGGTCGGTGGGGCCGAAGGCCGCCGGCGCGCGGCTCTGCACCGCCAGCACGCCCTCGCAGGTCCCGGCCACGAACAACGGCACGCCCAGCCACGAGCGCACGCCCTCGGTGCCCTCGGGGCCGAGATCGACGTCGCTGTGCGCGAGGTCGTCGATCGCGACCGGCGCCAGGGTCGCGACCACGCGCCCCGCGGCGCCCTCGCCGCGCGCCACCGCGAGGCGCGCGAAGTGCGCGCGGTCGCGATCGTAGGCGTCGACGACGAAGCGCTCGGTGTCGCGCTCGGCGCCGCGATGGATCAGGGCCACGGTCTCGGCCGCGGGGATCGCGAGGACCACCTGCCGCGCCACGGTCGCGACCACGTGCGGCAGCTCGATCGATCGGGCCAGCTCGCGGGCCGAGTGATCGAGCTGCTCGAGCTCGCGCACGCGCGCGCGCCAGGCGTGGCTGGCCCGGGCCAGGCGATTGAAGATCAGGTTGACCAGCAGGTAGGTCGCGCACACGAACACGAACGCGACCTCCTCGTGGGCCAGGTACAGGAGCGCGAGCACGGCGGCCAGCGGCAGGAGCGATCCCTCGGCCAGCATGCCGGGGCCGGCCTGGTCCCAGGCGAACCGGCGCCACGGCTGGCCGCCGAGCACCTGGCGCAGCCCCGACAGGAGGTTGTGGGCGACGAGGAACGCGCCGCCGACGAGGAGGACGTGGATGATGACGTCGAGCTCGAGGTCGGCCGACAGATCGAGGCGCGCGAACCCGGCGGCGATCGCCGCCAGGAGCCCGCCGCTCATGCCGCCGAAATACGCCGCGTACAAGAGCCTCGCCGGCCAGGTCTGGCGGACGCTGCGCGGCGCGAACCACGGCCGCGCCAGTGCGTCGACCGCGAGCGTGACCGCGACCATCGCGCCGCCGGCGACCGGTCCGACGGCGACCGCGGCCGCGACGTAGAACGCCGAGTCGAGCGACAGCACGCTCGGACCGACCCGGAACGCCAGCGCGCGGGCCGCGGCCACGACCAGCACGAAGCCGGCGAACGACAGGGGGCTCGCGTGGCCCAAGACGCCGCCCGCCGCGATCGCCTGGGCGATCAGCGCCGACCACCCGAGCGCGGTGAGCGCGAAGGTGAATGCGAGCTGTGGAGTGAGTCGACGGGGCATGGTCGGACCAGTAGCCGGAGAGCTACCACAGGCTTCTGACGCATGCAGTCATATTCGACCGACGGCACCCATGCTCGGCTGACACCCGCTCCGCTCCCGATCAGGCGCGACCCAGCTCCCGATCGGATGACACCCGTGCACACGGCAGGCAGTCACAATCGACCGACGGCACCCATGCTCGGCTGACACCCGCTCCGCTCCCGATCAGGCGCGACCCAGCTCCCGATCGGATGACACCCGTGCACACGGCAGGCTCGGCGGCAGCTCCCGATCGGCGGACACCCGCGCCGCCGCGGCCGTCGGGCGCGATCCCCGAGCACCGGCGGGAATCCGCCAGCGCCCGTCCGCCTCTGGGCAGCCAGGGTTGGCCGCCGCTCCGGCGTTCGTCGGTGTTGGCCCCAGGGCGTCAGGCCCCTGGGGGAAGGACTAGATGTCGATGATGGCGACGCCCCGCTCCTCACGAGCGGGCGTCGGCGGCGGGTTGGCTTCGGCAGGGCGCGGCGACTCGAGCGGCACCTCGATGCGATGCTCGTGATCGCGCCGACGCTGCTCTTCCTCGCGTCGCAAGATCTCTTCGATGATCCAGGGGTCTAGCATGGTGAAACCGCCCTAGTCTCCCGGGGTTTCCAGGATTTGAGAAGACGGTGAGGCGCTGCGGTACTAGTAAGACGCTCGGCGGGTCGTTTTGTTTACGCTGCAATCGATGCGCCGCTGACGACCACCCTTCATGGTTAGCATAACGCACGAGAACCCCAAGGGGTCCAGTAAGCGACGGCACATCTTTGCCGTCGAGAACGTGGGCGGAACCGCCCGGTGCCGGGATCTCCAGGGGCCCGCTGACCCCAGAGCGGCGAGTTCTGCCAGCGCTCACGGCGAGTTAGCCCGACGCCCGGACAGCGACATTTTTTGCGCACGGGGGCCCATCTGGTCACCCCACCCCGATCCCGGGCCAGCTACTCGAGATCCTTGAGGCGCCACCGTCCGTCTTCCCGGACGAAGGTGATCTGCTGGCCGGCGCCGTAGCGCATCCGGGCCTCGCCGGGGCCGATCTCCTCGATCGGCTGATCGACGTTGGCCTCGAGCGCGTTCATCAGCTGGGCCATCGCGTCCTTGCGCTCGCCTGCGAACTGCTCGCGCATCTTGTCGACGTTCATGAGGTCGGCGTAGGCCTTGGGCACGAACCGCAGGAGCACGTCCCAGCGCTCGAGCCGGTAGGCCCGGACGAACGAGCGCAGCGCCGCGCGCGGCGTGGCCTGGTCGTAGAACGCCAGCGGGTTGTCGGCGATCCGCCAGCGCCCGTCTTCCTCGATCAGCCGCAGGCTGTCCCCGAGACCGTAGACCAGCTCGGCGGTCACCTGCAGCCGGCGCTTGCGGCTGACCAGGCGACCGGCGGTGTCGTCGACCTCGCGGGGGTTGTCGCGCAGCATGCGCACGAACTCGTCGCGACCGACCTTGGCCCGGAACTCCGACGACATCAGCTCGTAGGCGGCCTCGTAGTTCTTGGCCCGCAGCGCCGAGGCGTAGCGATCCAGCGCGCTGGCCGGGGCGGTGCGCGCACCGCCGCAGCCGGCGGCGAGCGCGAGCGACAGACCGAGACCGACCGCGAGGAGGCGACGCACGGTCAGGTTATAGCAGCAGTCGCGCGCGCCTGCGCCGCGCGCTCGGTGTCGTGGGCGTAGGTCGAGAACGCGCGGGTCATGAGCACCGCCGCGACCCCGACCGCGCCGGCCGCGGTCAGCATCGCCGGCCGCCCGCCGGCGCGCTGGTAGATCTCGCCGATGACCCGCGACGACGGCGCGGTGCCGAGCAGGTGGGTCGCGAACAGCACGACCGCCTGGGCCGAGGCCGCGCGCCCGACCGGCGCGACGTCGTCGATCGAGGCCGCCATCGGGCCGTGGTACCAGGTGACGAAGAACATCGTCGTCACCGCCGCGACCGTCAGCGGCGCGCCGGCCGGCAGCAGGATCGCGGCGATCCCGCACGGGACCGTCGCCGCCATGCCCAGCGCGATCGCACCCGGCCGCCCCCAGGCCCAGCGCCGGCGCAGCCGGTCGGCGACGTGCCCGCCCGCCAGCACGCCGAGCAGGCCGGCGCCGAGCGAGCCCGCGAACAGCGAGGTCGCGGCCTCCTTGGTCATGCCCTTGTCGCGCTGCAGGAAGTCGAGCAGCCAGGCCTGCAGCCCGCCGGCGGCGAAGGCCATCACCGTCGTCGCGGTCGCGAGCCGGCGCAGCGTCGGCACCGCCAGCAAGGCGCGGGTGTCGGTCACCAGCGACCGCAGGCGCGCGCCCAGGCCCAGGCGCGCCCGCGCGACCGGCACCGCCGCGGCGGTCCGCTGGTCGGAGATGAGCATCACCACGACCGCCAGCACCAGGCCGGGCGCGGCGACGGCGATCCAGCCGTCGGGGAACCCGAGCGCGCCGCCGGCGCCGAAGCCCGCGACGCCGCCGATGAACAGCCCCAGGTTGAAGACCGCCATCGCGGTGGCCTTGTGGCGACCGGCGTAGCGCTCGCCGAGCATCGCGTTGGCGACCGGCACGACCGCGGCGGTGCCGAGGCCGACCAGCACCCGGGTCACCAGCACGCCGGCGTAGTCGTCGATCACCGCGCCGAGCAGGCCGGCGAGGCTCCACAGCACGATGCCCGCGGCCAGGACCCGGCGGCGATCGGCGCGATCGGCCAGCCAGCCGACCGGCAAGGTCGCGAGCGCGTGCGGCAGCATGAACGCCGTGCCGAGCCAGCCCAGGTCACGATCGTCGACGGCGAAGTGGGCGCGCAGATCGTCGTAGACCGCGAACGGCACGTTGCGCGACGCGTACGACAGCAGGTTGGCGAGGGCCAGGACCGCGAGCACGGTCCAGGCGGCGGTCGGTCGGCGCGCCACCCGCGTCGCCTACTCTTCTTCCGGAGGCATCGGGTCGACGTCCGGAGCGATCGCCGACGGCGCCGACAGCGACCACCGCAGCTGGTACGGCCCGGCCACGACGCCCTTGCCGCCCTTGCCCATGACCGACAGCGTGACCACCTGCCCCGGCACGACCTCGAGGCTCGAGAGCTGGATCCGGGCGCCGCTGCGCGCGCCCTGGCCCTTGGCGCCGCCGCTCGCGGTCAAGGTCACGTCGACGCCGGCGGGCGCGTCGAGCGCGACGTCGAGCGTCGCGAAGCCGAGGCTCGGCGACAGCGCGAACCGGTCGACCTCGCCCGGCCCGAGCTGCCCGCTCATCGTGCCGCTGTCCTCGGTGCCGAACCGCAGCGGGTTCGCGCGGTCGACCGCGTCGTTGGGCTCGGCCTCCTCATCGAGATCGAGCAGCCGGCTCCGGATCGTGAGCGCGTAGGTCGCGTCGGGGTTGGGCGGCGTGCCGCTGACCTTGACGTACTGGACGGTCGGCTCGCCGGGCGCGACCCGCGGCGCGATGCTGCGCAGGGTCAGGGCCGCGCCGGCCGCCCCGGTCTGGCGCACCAGCTGCCGGCCGGCGGCGTCGGTGAACTCGACGGTGAGCGCGACCTTGTCGACGGCGGTGACCGCGACGTCGAGCCCGTCGCCGTCGGCCAGCCCGTCGATGGCCAGCTTCCAGACGTCGACGTCGCCCTTCCAGCCGACGTAGCCGGTCACCGGCGTCGCCAGCGTGATCCCGTTGGCCGCGCCGAGATCGTCGTCGGGCTCGCGCTCGCCGTCGGGCGGCGGATCCTCGGCCTGGGTCGCGGTCAGCTCGTAGGCCGGGCCCGGGCCGACCCGCCCGGGGCCCGCGTCGACCTTGCCCTTGACCTTCTTGCGGTGCTCGATCTCGCGCACGACCAGGAAGTACCGACCGGCGTCGAGCGAGATGTTGGGGAAGCCCTCGGCCACGCCGGCGCCGCCGCGGTCGGCGGTGGCGATCAGCTGAAACTGCTCGTCACGCAGGTCGAGCGCGCCGTCGATCCCGGCCATCCCGGTCAGGCGCGCGGTCAGCAGCCGCGCGCCGGGGCTGGTCATCGCGTAGACGTCGACGTCGGCGGCGCCGTCGAGGGCGCCGCGCATCCCCGTCGCCGCCAGCTCGATCGCGGTGGCGGCGTCGTCGTTGGGCTCGCGCTCGGGCGTGCGCGGGGTCGCGGCCGGGCCCGCCTGGCGATCGACCAGCTGCACGGCCGGCCCGCCGCCGTCGGAGCGCACGATGTGGGTACGGTCGCCGCCGCTGCGGCAGCCCGCCGCCAGCGCCAGCGCCAACGCCAGCGCGCGGCTCACGCCACCTTGCTCCGCGGCGCGATCGCCGCCAGCATCTCGGCCGAC
Organism: Myxococcales bacterium; assembly: GCA_016717005.1. Classification (NCBI taxonomy): domain Bacteria; kingdom Pseudomonadati; phylum Myxococcota; class Myxococcia; order Myxococcales; species Myxococcales bacterium. The sequence continues at coordinate 314,388 of JADJUF010000008.1, forward strand.
GACACGACCGCGCCGTCGACCCGGCACTCGCCGCGCAGCTTCATGATCTTGCCCTTGCGCAGCGGCACGACCTCGATGATCAGCTGGTCGCCCGGCACGACCGGCTTGCGGAACTTGGCCGCGTCGATGCCCATGAACAGCATCACGTGGGTCGTGCGATCGAAGCCGGCCGACTGGGCGCCGAGCAGACCGCCGGCCTGGGCCATCGCCTCGATCTGCAGCACGCCCGGCATGACCGGCGCGCCGGGGAAGTGGCCGGGGAAGTACGGCTCGTTGAACGTGACGTTCTTGAGCGCGACGATCTTGTCGGGCGACAGCTCGAGCACCCGGTCGACCAGCAGGAACGGGAACCGGTGCGGCAGGATCTCGAGGATGGCTTCGACACCGAGCACGGGCGCGGGGCTCATGCGGCTCTGGTACCACGGCCCCGGCGTCGGCGGCGCGGCTTGGCCGAGCGCACGTCGAGGATCCGGCGCATGGCCGGCCCCGGCGCCAGGCCCAGCTCGCCCAGGACCTCGGCGGCGGCGCGCAGCCCGGTCTCGGCCGCGCCCTCCATGTAGCCCTGGGCGTCGACCGAGGTGTGCTCGCCGCAGAAGTGGAACGCGCCCTCGGCCTCGCCCTCGAGGCCGCTGTAGCCGCCCTGCCCGACCTTGTAGCAAGCGTAGCTGCCGAGCGCGTGCGGCGCGGTCGGCCAGTGCATGCGCACCGCCGAGCCGGCGGTGTACGCGGCCTGGCTGCCGGGGAACACCGCGTCGAGCCACGGCAGCGCCTCGGCGGCGCGGTCCTCGGCCGAGCCGTTGCCGAGCGCGACGCCGCGGGCGCCGCCGACGAAGTTGGTCAGGATGCCGTCTGCGCCGGCGTAGCCGCGCGAGGTCTCCCCAGGTCGCCTGCAGCTCGCCGACGTCGGACACGCTGCCGCCGCTGGCCAGGCCGGTGGTGCGCCACGGCCGGCTGCCGAACCGCATCATCAGCTTGGCGTTGGTGCCGTAGCCGAGCTGGCGGATGATCCCCTGCTTGCCGTCGGACAGGCCCGCGGCCGCGAGATCGAGCCGGCGCAGGAGCGTGAACGGCAGCGCGAACACGACCCGGTCGAAGGTGGCCTCGACCGTGCCGCCGGCGGTGTCGAACGTGAGCCGCGGGCGCGCGCCGTCCTCGGCCTGGACCGCGACCAGCTCGTGGCCCAGCTCGATGCGCCCGGTCAGGCGCGCGGCCAGGCCGTCGGGCACCGCCTGGTTCCCCTCGTGGATGTGGTACCGCTCGTCGGAGTCGCCGTAGATCCGGAACGGATCGGGCGCGTCGAAGTCGATCAGCCACAGCAGGTTCCAGATCGTCTGCTCGGTGACCTCGAGGCCGTACTCGCCGACGTAGGCGCGCTCGAGGATGCGGCGCATGAGCGAGCCCGATGGCAGCATGCCGTCGGTGCCCAGCCACTCGGGGATCGACAGGTTGTCGAGCCGCGCGAACTCGCTCGGGCTGTCCTCGGCCGCGGCCGCGGTAGCCATGCGCGCCGCCAGCGGCGTGAACTCGGTGACCAGCGTCGCCTCGGGCACGATCTGGCCGTCGAAGTAGAACGTGTCGCCGCGCAGGCCGGCGTCGCCGGCCGCGAGATCGTCGAGGGTCAGGCCTAGCTCGTCGCACAGGCCCTGCAGGACGGTGTGGCCGGAGTCGACCAGCTCGCCGCCGAGCTCGATGACCTTGCCGTCGGGGTACGGGCCGCGATCGGTGAACATGCGCCCGCCGGTCCGGGCCGCGGCCTCGTAGACCGTCACGTCGACGCCGGCCTCGGCCAGGCGGACCGCGCAGTGGAGCCCAGCGGTGCCGGCGCCGATCACCGCGACCCGGGCCGAGCCGTCGAGGTTGTCGCCGCACGCGGCCGCCAGCGGCACCAGCGCGGCGGCGCCCAGCGCCGACTTGAGCACCGTGCGGCGATCGGGGCCGGGCCGGCGTCGCGCCGCGAGCTCGGCCGGATCGAGGCCGGTGCGGCGAGCGAGCTCGGCGGTGCGGAGGGCGCGGCGCAGGGCGGCGAACAGCGGCGAACGGGCCATCGCGCGAGCATAGCGGAGCCGTCGGGGCGTCGTGAAGGGCGCCGGGCGTCAGCGCGCGATCGCGTAGAGCGTGGTCGTCACGACCTGCTCGGCCCAGCGGGCCTTGTAGTCCATCGCGGTGCCGAGGTCGTAGGTGTCCACGCCCTCCGCCACCAGCCCCTCGATCTGCGCCAGCTGCGCGACGTTGCCGAGGCCGTAGCTGCGGTACGCGACGTCGTGAGAGAACTGCAGGCCGCGGTACTCGCCGGCGAAGACCCCGCCGAAGATGAACGCGACGTCACGGTCGTCGACGGCCGCGATCATCAGCCGGGCGCGGTCGGTCGCCGCCAGCGGCTCGATCATGCGCTGGTAGAAGTCGCGCATCGGCCCCTGATCGACGCCGACGCCGGCCTGGCCCTTCCAGCTCCGGCTCTCGATCGCGACGATCCGCTCGAGGCAGGCCTGCGCGGTCGCCGGCGTCACCGCGACCGGCACGAACACGAGGCCGGCCTCGGCGGCCCGGCGCTGATCGGTGCGCACCGCCTTGCGGAAGTTGCGGCTGCGGCGGCCCAGGAACCCGTCGACGCCGCCGGCGAGGCTGGCGACGTAGCGCTCGGTCGACGGGCCGACCCCGAGCCGCCAGCCCGGCCGCAGCAGCGCCCGGAGCGCGAGGTGGTGGGGACCGCCGGTGGTGATCCCGGCCAGGAGCGCCAGGTCCCAGTCGCGATCGAGCGCCAGCGCCTGCATCAGGCCGTCGACCAGCGCCGCCGGATCGGGGCCGAGCAGCGGGCACGCCAGGCCCCAGGCCAGCTCGAGCGGCTCGAGGTAGCGCCCGCCGGGCCGCTGGGCCCGGGCCAGCGCGATCCAGCCGTCGCCGACGGTCCCCAGCCACGGCACCCGATCGCCCATGAGCGCGTGGTGCGCGGCCACGACCCACGGCGCCGACGAGCAGAACCGGTCGATGCCCGGCGTCACCGCGACCGCGCGGTCGAACGCGGCGGCGCGGTCGACCAGCTCGGCCAGGGTCACGGGCGCCAGGGCGGTCACGGCTGGTTGATCATGTGGTCGGCGAGCTGGGCCAGGGCCCGGTCGAGGTGCGCGCGCAGCGCGGCGTCGGCGACCTCGGCCGCGAGCGCCTCGCGCATGCACGCCATCCACTGGTCGCGCTCGACCGGGCCGATCGTGAACGGCAGGTGCCGGGCCCGCAGGCGCGGGTGCCCGAACCGCTCGACGTAGACCTGGGGGCCGCCCAGCCACCCGGTCAGGTACCAGGTCAGCTTGTCCCGGGCGGTCGCCAGGTCGGCGGCGTGGAGCGCGCGCAGCTCGTCGACGTCGGCGCGCAGATCCATGCGGTCGTAGAAGTGATCGACCAGCCGGCGCACGGCGGCCTCGCCGCCGAGCTGAGCGAACGGGGTGGCGTCGGCGTCGCTCACTTCTGGTAGGTCGCCTTCCAGGTGGCGTACGGCATGCCGTAGATGCGCTCCCGGGCCGCCTCGTCGGTCAGCTCGACGCCGCGCTCGGCGGCCTCGGCCCGGTACCACTTGGCGAGGCAGTTGCGGCAGAAGCCGGCCAGATCCATCACGTCCTTGTTCTGGACGTCGGTGCGCTGGCGGAAGTGCTCGACCAGGCGGCGGAACGCGGCCGCCTCGAGCTCGATCTGGGTGGCGGGGTCGATGGCGTCGGCCATGATGGCTAGGTAGCAGATCGCGGCGCGGTCGTCGTGCTAGAACGCGCCGGTGTCGTCCGCGGTCACCGAACTCGAAGTGCACGGCGTCCCGGTCCACCTGGTCGGGACCGCGCACGTGTCGGCCCGTTCGGTCGACGAGGTCCGTCAGGTCATCCGCGAGGTCCGGCCCGAGGTGGTCTGCGTCGAGCTGTGCCAGGGGCGCTACGACGCCCTGACCTCCGACAACGCCTTCCGCAACCTCGACGTGTTCAAGGTCATCCGGGAGGGCAAGACCCTGTACCTCCTGGCGCACCTGGCCCTGGCCAGCTACCAGCGCAAGATGGGCGAGGCGCTCGGCGTCAAGCCGGGCGCCGAGCTGCTCGCGGCCATCGAGGAGGCCAAGGCGGTCGGCGCCCGGGTCGAGCTGATCGATCGCAGCATCCACACCACGCTCAAGCGCACCTGGTCGAGCCTGGGCCTGTGGAAGCGCTCGATGCTGCTGGCGTCCCTGGTGGCCGGCAACGACGACGACGACGACGACGACGATGACAAGAAGAAGGACGCCGACAACGACGCCCCGGCCAGGAGGTCCGGGCCGACCACCGCCGAGGACATCGAGGCGCTCAAGGAGCCCAAGGCCCTGTCGGAGATGCTGTCCGAGCTGGCGCGGACCTTGCCCGAGGTCAAGCGGCCGCTGATCGACGAGCGCGATCAGTACCTCGTGGCCGGGGTCGAGGCCGCCGCCGCTGGGGCGAAGTCGGTGGTCGCGGTCGTGGGCGCGGCCCACGTGCCGGGCATGCTAGCCCACCGGGGCAAGCCGGTCGACAAGGTCGCGCTCGACGCCCTGCCCCGGCCGTCGCTGCTGTGGACGATCGTCAAGTGGGCGATCCCGGCGTTCCTGGTTTTCGGGCTGGTCTGGGGCGCGTTCCACTCCGACGAGGTCAGCGTCACCGACGTGATCATGGCGCTGGTGCTGCCCACGTCGATCGGCGCGGGGGGCTTGACCTTGCTCGGCGGCGGCAAGCCCCTGTCGGTGCTGACCGCGATCGTGGTCGCGCCGATCGCGGCGATCCATCCGCTCCTGGGCACCGCGATGGTCGTGGGCGTGGTCGAGGCGTGGCTGCGGCGGCCGACCGTGCGCGACTGCGAGCGCCTGCCCGACGACATCGCCACGCTCAAGGGCTTCTGGCGCAACCCGGTGTCGCGGATCTTGCTCGTCGCGATCCTGTCGGGCCTGGGCACCGCGATCGGCATGTGGGTCGGCGCCGCCTGGATCGCGACGCTCCTGTGACCGCACGCCGGCGTGACCGCACGCGCGTCGGGGTGACCGCGCCGACGGGACCGCGCTGACGGAATCGCGCTGACGGAATCGCGCTGACGGAATCGCGCCGACGTAATCGCGCCGACGGGGCCGCGCCGACGGGGTGACCGCGCTGACGGAATCGCGCTGACGGAATCGCGCCGACGGAATCGCGCTGACGGAATCGCGCCGACGGGACCGCGCCGACGGGACCGCGCGGGAGCCTTCGCTGCCGTGACCTCGCGGACGTGATCGCGCGCGCAGCGATTGCGCGGGCGACGCGACGCTTCCGTCACGCGCACGCCACCTGGGTCGGCTAGGCTTCGAGCCATGAAGCGTCGCGATGCCTTGAAGACCATGGGCGCCCTCGCCGGTGCCACCGCCGGCACGCGCTTGCTCGCCGCGTGCGGCGACAACGCGCTGCCGCCTGGCATCGACCACATCGTCGTCGTGATGATGGAGAACCGGTCGTACGATCACCTGCTGGGCGCGCGCGCGTTCGAGGGGCTGCCCGGCGACGGCCTGACCCGCGCGATGTCCAACCCCGACCTCGACGGCGTCGAGGTCCCGGCCTACGAGGCGACGATCGGCAACATGTGCGTGCCTGATCCGCCCCACGGCTGGGCGGCCGCGCACAACTCATTCGCCGCCGGTGCCAACACCGGCTTCGTCGCGGCGCACCAGAACTCCCACGGCGACCGCACGCTCCACCACCCGATGGAGTACCTGACCCGCGCCCACGTGCCGGTCACCTGGGCGCTGGCCGACGCCTACACCTCCTGCGACCGGACGTTCTGCTCGGTGATGGGCCCGACCTGGCCCAACCGCATGTACTGGCACTCGGGCAGCTCCAACGCGATCACCTCGAACGACCTGCCGCTCGGCGGGTTCACCTGGCCCAGCATCCACCACCGGCTCGACGACAAGGGCGTGCCCTGGCGCTACTACTACGTCACGATCCCGGTGCTGGCGATCGTCGACACGCTCGACAAGACCGGGCGGCTGTTCCTGTACGAGCAGTTCTTCCGCGACGCCGCCAAGGGCGACCTGGCGCCGGTGACCTACCTGGATCCCGGCTTCAACCTCAACGACGATCACCCGCCGATCCATCCGATCTACGGCCAGCAGTTCCTGGCGTCGATCTACCTGGCGCTGGCGTCGTCGCCGGTCTGGGACCGGACCATGCTGGTCATCACCTACGACGAGAACGGCGGCTTCTTCGACCACGTGCCGCCGCCGACCACCGTCGACGACTTCGCCGGCCAGGGCTTCGACCAGATGGGCTTCCGGGTCCCGAACCTGGTCATCGGCCCGTACATCAAGCAGGGCGTCTCGAGCACGGTCCGCGATCACTGCTCGACCCTGGCCCACATCGAGCGCCGCTTCGACCTCGTGCCGCTCAACCAGCGGACCCGGGCCGCCAACGACTTCAGCGACGTGATCGACACCGATCGCATCGCGGCCGGCGCCGCGAGCGCGCCGATCAAGCTGCCGGCGCTGGAGATCGACGAGTCGCAGCTCGGCGCCGACTGCGCGATGATCGGCACCCTCCTCGACGATCACCCGATGCACCAGCTCGCCGACCGCTACCCCGATCGGTTCGCGGCCTACGACAACCGCAAGAACTTCCGCGATCAGCTCTACCTGATCGGCGACTTCCTCGAGCAGCACAACGCCGGGCGCATCCGCCGCGGCCGCTGACCGCGCAGCGGTGATCGTCGCGCAGCGGCACGCGCGAGGCGGCGCACGTGATCGCTCGGGGCTGCGGCGATGCCCCCTCGGGCGCCCCGCGGGCCAGCGGCGACGGCAGCGGGGACGCCTGGGACGCTGAGCGAGCGCAGCACCCGGCGCGCACGTCCGCCCGTGAGCCCGACGACGGCGTCGGGGCGGACGCCGGCGCAGGCGGCGCGAGGCGGCCACGTACGGCTCAGCCGCGCGCGAGGCGGTCCACGTGTGGCTCAGCCGCGCGCGAGGCCGCCGACGGCGTCGGGGCGGACATCGGCCCCGCCCGCGCCTGGCTGCACGCAGTCGGCTGGCGCCGCGGCGGTGGCTCATCGACGTCGACGACGTCCCCGGGCCGGCCCCGTGATCGGCCCCGCCCGCACCTGGCTGCGCGCGGTCGGCTGGCGTCGCGGCGGTGGCTCATCGACATCGACGACGTCCCCGGCCCCCCGCACCTGCCTGCACGCGGTCGGCTGGCGCAGCGGCGGTGGCTCATCGACGTCGACGACGTCCCCGGGCCCCGTCCTCAAGGCAGCCCCGTGATCGGCATCCGCACCTGGCTGCTCGCGGACGACTGGTGCCGCAGCCGCGGCCTCATCGACGTCGATGACGTCTCCGGCCCGGGCCCGGTGGTCCGCGCACCAGGTTCGTGCAAAGGCCGCGAACTCCAGCGGGGCCCGTCGCCGAACCCAGGGTCAGGGCTCGGACGTCTCGCGCCGGGCCGGCGATGGCTCGGGGGCACGTCCCTGCGCGGCATCTCGGCTCCGACGTGAGCAGGACCGGCAACACGAACCGGCTTGGCGACCTTGGGAGCCCGTGGCAGACTGTCCCGGATGAAGACCATCCTCGCCAGCATCGTCGCGCTCGGTTTCATGACCTCGGCCGCCCTCGCCTGCCCCGGCATGGAGGGGCACACCAAGCAGGCCGAGAAGAAGGACGACACCAAGGACACCAAGCAGGCCCAGGCGCCCAAGGCCGAGCCCAAGGCCCCGGCTCCCAAGGCGCCGACCAAGCCGTCCGAGGCGCCCAAGACCGACGGCAAGGTCTCGCAGCGCTGAGGTTCCAGGAGGAGCTTTGCGAAAGCTCCTCCACGCATGGCTGATCGCGCGGGGCCGCTTCACTGGGGCCCCGACGCATGCCGGTAGGAGCGTGGCGAACGCTCGTCGACACGGCTGATCGCCCCGGGCCAGGAGCATCGGATTCGGGGCGCGGCCTCGGCCTGGGTCGCTGGATCGCGCGGCCGCGGATCATCCACACCGCGCCGACGGCGCCGCCGCGCGCCTAGACCAGGATGTCGAGGAGCTGGACCCGCGTGAGGTAGCCCTCGAGGACCTGGGCGTACATGTCGATGAACAGGTCGAGCTCGAGGGTGACGCGCTTGCCGTCGACGCTGATGACCTTGCCGCTGGCGGGCACCTCGGTGCCGCCGAGCTCGAGCACACCGGCGAGCCAGGCGCCGTTGGCCGGCGGGGTCCGATCGGGCCAGGTCACCGAGACCTGCGTGCGCGACAGCTCGTTGACGTCGGCGGTGCCGGCGTCGAGGCGGAACTTGACCGACGCGGCGACCGGCGGCTCGACCCAGTAGTTGACCCGGCGGTTGTGCGAGATCAGATCGTCGACGGCGTCGTGGATCGGCTGCGACAGCGGGCTCTCCGGGCTCTCGAGGATGAGCGTGCGGATCTGCTTGAGCTCCTTCTGCGTGCGCACGATGTTCTGGCGCATGTCGCCGATGCGGCGCTGATCGCGGTGGACCTTGTCGGCGACCACCTCGAGCAGGTTGGCGAGGAAGCGCACCCCCAGCTCCTGGTTGTCGCCGAAGTGGCGCTGCAGCCGGGCGGCCTCGAGCCGGAACAGCTTGGCCTCGCCGGCGACCACCGCGCGGCACGAGCGCGGCAGGCCGGTCAGCGCGCCCAGCTCGCCGATCAGCGCGGGCGGGCGCAGGCGGTAGGTGTCGTCGGCCGGGCGCACCAGCGTGACCTCGCCCTCGATCAACAGGTACAGCTCGGTCGCGGCCTCGCCGGTCTCGAACACGATGCCGTCCGGGCGGGCCACGACGGGCTCGAACAGCTCGGCGACGCCGAGCAATTCGTCGTCGGTGAATCCCCGGAACAGCGGGACCAGTCGCAGATGCTCGGGCCGCGGCGCCATGCGCGCACTGTAACAAGCTGAGCGGCGGCGGGGGGCCAGGGCGACATTTTCCGGCAACCATCGACCCGCGGTACTGTCTACCGGTGATGCAGGCCCGCCTGGTCGTGATCGCGTCGCTGGGGCTCGCGACCGCGTGTGGGGGCCGGCGCGCCGAGCCGGCCCGCGGCGCGCTCGACGCCGGGATGACCGCCAGCGCCGACGCGGCGCTCGCCGCCGACGCGTTCGTGCCCCGCCACACCGTCCACCCCGACGTCGCCGCCGCGATGCAGGTGGTGCTGGCGGATCGGCCGCGGGTGCTGGGGATCGGCGAGATCCACGAGCGCACCGATCGCGCGGCCGCCGCGACCCCGGCGCTGGCTCGGTTCGCCAGCGAGCTCTTGCCGGCGATCGCGCGCCAGACCTCGGATCTGGTGATCGAGACCTGGACCCTGGCGCCCGGCTGCAAGACCGGCGTCGACAACTCGCGCCGGATCGAGCAGTCGATGCGGCGCCCGGCCGCGACCACTGGCCAGATCTCGTCGCTGTTCGGGATCACCAAGGCCAACTCGATCACCGCCCACGTCATGCGCCTCACCTGCGACGACCTCGCGGCGGCGGTCACCCCCGACGGCGTCGATCCCGAGCGCCTGCTGGGGCTGGTGACCCGGGAGCTCGGGCGCGTCGCCGCCAGCGCGGTGCGCTACCGCGACGAGCACCAGGAGACCCGGCCGATGGTCGTGGTCTACGGCGGCGCCCTGCACAACGACCTGTATCCGCCGCGCTCGACCCGCGAGTGGAGCTACGCGCTCGCCGTCGACACCCAGACCGGCGGCCGCTACGTCGAGCTCGACCTGTACCGGCCCGAGCAGGTCGAGGACGTCGACCTGTACATGGGCGAGCCGTGGTACCCGCTGGTGGCCAAGACCGGCCCCGATCGGGTCGTGCTGATCGAGCGGGCGCCGCACGCGTACCTGCTGCTCTTGCCGCGCGAGCCGTAACCGCGGCGGCGTGGCGCGCGTCGGAGTACGGTCGAGCCGTGACCACCGCGATCGCACACCATCTGCTGGGGTTCTGGGCCATCGCCGCCGCCCTGCAGCTCGGGCTGTGGGCGTGGGCGCGCCGCGTCGACAACTGGGCCTGGGTCGACGTCGGGTGGTCGGCGTCGTTCGCGCTCGGCCTCGGTGCGTGGCTGGCGCTGTTCGACGGGCCGCGGCCGTGGCCGCTGGCCGCGCTGGCGATCGCGTGGAGCCTGCGGCTGGCGCTCCACCTCGCCACCGACCGGCTGATCGGCCGGCCTGAGGAGGGCCGCTACGTCGAGCTGCGTCGACGCTGGGGCCGCGGCGGCGCCGGCGCCGGGCCGTTCTTCGTGTTCTTCCAGGCCCAGGCGCTCCTGGCCGCGGTGCTGGCGGTGGCGCTGGTGGTGCCGTTCGTGGCGGCGCCGGCCGACGGCCTCCGCGGCGCGCTGCGCTGGGTCGGGCTCGGCCTCGGCGTGGCCGCGCTCGCGATCGAGATCGTGGCCGACGCGCAGCTCGCGCGCTGGAAGCGCGACCCGGCCCACCGCGGCCAGGTGTGCGACGTCGGGCTGTGGCGGTACTCGCGCCACCCGAACTACTTCGGCGAGTGGCTGCTGTGGGTCGCGTACGCGCTACGCGCTGGCGCACCCGTGGGGCGCGATCGCGCTGGTGGGCCCAGCGATCATCTTCGCGTCGATCTGGAAGGTGACCGGCATCCCGGCGACCGAGGCCCAGGCGCTGCGCTCGCGCGGCGACGCCTACCGCCGCTACCAGGAGGTGACCAGCGCGTTCGTGCCCCTGCCCCGCCGCCGCCCGAGGCCGGCGTGAGCCAGGTCGCCGCCGCCGTGACCGCCGCGATCGATCGCGGCTGGGTGCCGACGCCGCTGGTGCGCGCGTGCATCCGCGCGGTGTGCGCGGCCCGGCTGCGCGACGAGCGACGCGGCGGCCCGGCGGCGACCGCGGCCCGCCAGGCGGCGCTGCGCGCGACCCTGGCCACCGCGCCGATCGCGATCGCCACCGACGCCGCCAACGCCCAGCACTACGAGGTGCCGGCGGCGTTCTACGGCCACGTGCTGGGCCCGCACCGCAAGTACTCGAGCGGGTACTGGCCCGCCGACGCGCGGACCCTGGCCGACGCCGAGGCCGCGATGCTGGCGCTGACCGCGGCCCGGGCCGACCTCGCCGACGGCCAGGACATCCTCGACCTCGGCTGCGGCTGGGGCGCGCTGGCGCTGTGGGCCGCGGCCCGGTTCCCCAGCGCGCGCGTGGTCGGGCTGTCGAACTCGCACGGCCAGCGCGGCTACATCGAGGCCGCGGCCCGGGCCCGCGGGCTCACCAACCTGCGGATCGTCACCGGCGACATCAACACCGTCGCCGCGCCCGGCCAGTTCGACCGCGTGGTCTCGGTCGAGATGTTCGAGCACGTCCGCAACCACGGCGCGCTCCTGGCCCGGGTCGCCGGCTGGATGCGCCCCGACGCGCGGCTGTTCGTGCACGTGTTCGCGCACCGCGCGCTCACCTATCTCTACGAGGACGAGGGCGCCACCGACTGGATGGCGCGCGAGTTCTTCACCGGCGGGATCATGCCCGCCGTGGATCTGCTGCCGCGCGTGGCCGGGGCGCTGCGTCTCGACGACGCCTGGCGCCTCGACGGCACCCACTACGCCCGGACCGCCGAGGCCTGGCTGGCCAACCTCGACGGCGCCCGTGCCGCGGTCGTGCCGATCCTCGGCGGCGGCGCCGAGGGCGACCGGCGCTACCAGCGCTGGCGGGTGTTCTTCCTCGCCTGCGCCGAGCTGTTCGGCTACGCCGGCGGCAGCGAGTGGCTGGTCGCCCACTACCGCTTCGCGCCGCGGTGACCGCCGGACGATCGCGCTCGGGCCGCGCCCCTGCGATGGTCCCGGGGTCAGCCTGATCGACCTCGACGCGCCGCGCCCGCTCGCCGCCCTCGCGTCCGACGGTCCGATCGCCTTGTCACCCAGCGGGTCGCGTCGCTGAGCTGGCGCTCACGCGGCGGTGATCACAACCGCGACTGCCGCGCGGGTGTCCTCGCTCGTGAAGGAGTAGACCATGCGCGCCGGTGCCACGTGTCGATGCAGACGCGCCGCGGCCCGACGTCGACGGCGGTGCCGCCGATCAGTGGCGCTCACCGGCCGGTCGCGAACGTGAAGCCACCGCGTACCGGGGTCGGGTTGGGCATCGGCAGCTCCGTGGTGTTGCCGTCGCCGAGCTGCCCGTAGCCGTTCCAGCCCCAGCAGTACATGACGCCCGCGGTGGTCACGCCGCACGTCGAGGCCTCGCCGGCGACGATCTGCGCGAAGGTGTGACCGCCGGTGACCGCCGCCGGCGCGGGCGCGTCGACCGCTCCGCGCCGCGGTGACCGCCGGACGATTGCGCTCGGGCCGCGCCCCTGCGATGGTCCCGGGCGATGAGCAAGCTCGTCGTGCTCGAAGGCCTCGATGGCGCCGGCACCACCACCCAGGCGCGGCTGCTGGCGCAGGCGCTGACCGAGCGCGGCCGCGCCGTCCACGTCACCCGGCAGCCCTCGGACGGGCCGATCGGCACGCTGCTGCGGGCGATGCTGACCGGCGGCCACGCGATCGAGGGCGAGGAGATCGATCAGCGGACGTTCGGCCTCTTGTTCGCGGCCGACCGCATGGATCACGTCCAGCGCGAGGTCGCCCCGGCGCTCGCGGCCGGCACGATCGTGATCTCCGACCGCTGGTACCACTCGTCCTTGGCGTACCAGGGCACCGGCGCGGCCCGGGCCTGGATCGCCGCGTGCAACCAGCACGCGCGCTCGCCCGACCTGACCGTGTTCCTCCGGGTCCGGGCCGAGGTCGCCGCGGCCCGCCGAGCCGCAGCCGGGCGCACCGAGGAGCTGTTCGAGAAGCTCGAGATGCAGCGCCAGGTCGCGGAGGGCTACGACGAGGTCATGGCCAAGCTGACGTTCGGCCGCGAGCGCATCGAGATCATCGACGGCGAGGCGCCGCTCGAGCACGTGACCGCCGAGATCGTCTCGGCCGTGCTCAAGCTGCTCGCGCGCTAACCCGAAACTTGCGCGCGGGCCCGGGCCGCGGCAGCGTCAGGCATGCGCTGGGCCGGCTTCGTCGTCGTCTTCGCCGCCGCGGTGGCGTGCGGCCCCAAGGTCAACCCGCAGTCGCCGTTCGACGAGGACGACCCGCGCGCGGGCGCGCCGCCGATCGACGCCGGCGCGTCCATCGACGGCGCCGAGGTCGCCGTGCCCGCCCCCGGGCTGCGCGCGACCACGGTCACCCAGGCGGCGCTGATCGCGGTGCTCGACGCCGGGCCCGGGGAGCTGCTCAAGGGCCTCGAGGTCTCGGCCGAGCGCCCGGGCGGGGTCTTCGCCGGCTGGCGCCTGGTGCGGCTCTTGCCGAAGGGCTCGATGTTCGCGACGCTGGATCTGGCGCCGGGCGATCTGCTGACCGGCGTCAACGGCCACACGCTCGAGAGCCCGCCGGATCTGGCGACCTTGTGGGGCGAGCTCCGGACCGCGACCGCGATCGAGGCCTCGATCACCCGCGGCGCCGAGGCGTTCACGGTCCGCGCCGACGTGACGCCGTGATCGGGACGGCGTGATCGGTCCGCGCCGACGTGACGGCGTGATCGGGACGGCGTGATCGGGACGGCGTGATCGCGACCGGCGTTCACGGTCCGCGCCGACGTGACGCCGTGATCGGGACGGCTTGATCGTGACGCCGTGATCGGGACGGCCGACGTGACGGCGTGATCGGGACGGCGTGATCGGGACGGCGTGATCGGGACGGCGTGATCGCGACGGCGTGATCGGGACCGGCGTGATCGCGACGGCGTGATCGCGACCGGCGACCCCGAGGCCCTCCGGTCAGCGCCCGGCCAGCGCCGCCCGGGCCGCCCGCGGATCGTTGCTGAACACCCCGTCGAGGCCGGCCGCCGCCAGGGCCCGCAGCCGCGCCGGATCGTCGACGGTCCAGGCGTGGACCGCGAACCCGCGCGCGCGCCAGCCGGCGACCGCGGACGGCGTGCACAGGTCGTGCTGCACGTGCAGCGACGACGCGCCGAGCAGCGCGCCGATCGCGCGCCACGGCGCCGGCACGTCGAGCTCGAACAGGAACCCGAGCGAGATCTGCGGCGCCGCCAGGTGGAACTGCCACAGCGCCACCGGATCGAACGACGACACCACGAGCCGGTCGCGGCGGCCGACGTCGGCGAGGATCGCCGCCACCGCCGCCGGCAGCGGGCCCGGCCGCCCGGGGTGCACGACCTTCAGCTCGACGTTGACCAGCAGGTCGCCGGCGGCCTCGAGCGCCTGCTCGAGCCGGGGCACCCGGCCGCCGCCGGTCAGCTCGACCGCGGCCAGCGCCGACCACGGCAGCGCGTCGATCCGCTCGGGCCGGCCGGCGAGCCGGCGCAGATCGTCGTCGTGGAACACCACGATCTCGCCGGTCGCGCACGGCATGACGTCGAGCTCGATGCCATCGGCGCCGTGGGCGGCGGCCAGCGCGAACGCCGGCAGCGTGTTCTCGGTGGCGTGGGCGCTGACCCCGCGGTGGGCCCAGACGATCGGGCGATCGCGCCGCCACAGGTGGCCGCCGCGCCGGGCGCGGCCCAGGGCCGGGATCAGCCGGGCCAGGCTCGGCGCGATCACGGGTCGCTCACGACTCGACGAACGCCTTGTGCAGCGCCCGGGTGAGATCGTCGACGTGGGGCCGGTCGCACCACAGCGTGATCCGCAGCGGCGACACGCTGACGGCGTTGAGCGGCACGCCGGCGGCGATCGCGGTCTGCCGCGCGCGCACGATGATGCTGGGGTTGCCGCCGATGCCGTGGCCGACGATCGTCACCGCGCCCTCCTCGCCCAGCTCCATGTCGGGGCCGAGCACGTTCTCGAGCCGGCCCTGGACCGCGGCCCAGTCGGGCACGTCGGCGATCGTGAACCAGGCCCGCAGCTCCTTGCCCTCGAGATCGAGGTGGGTCAGCGGGATCGACGCGGCCTCGAGGATCTGCAGCGCGTTCTCGACCGCGGCCCCGCCCGAGGCCCGCAGCCGCACCAGCGCCGTCTGCCCGGTGACCGCGGCCACCTGGCGCTCGCGGGTCGGGCTCCAGTCGATGCGGGTGCCGCCGCCGTCCTTGCTGGTGGCGCGGGCGTAGAGCGCGATCCCGCTGGCGCGGGCGAACTCGACCGAGGCGTCGTGCAGCACCTTGGCGCCCTGGGCCGCCAGCTCGAGCATCTCGTCGTGGCTGATCGCCTCGAGCAGCTCGGCCGCGCCGACGACGCGCGGATCGGCGGAGTAGACGCCGTCGACGTCGGAGCAGATCTCGCAGTAGTCGGCGCGCAGCGCCGCGGCCAGCGCCACCGCGGTGGTGTCGGAGCCGCCGCGGCCGAGCGTCGTGACCTCGCGCTTGTACGAGACGCCCTGGAAGCCGGCCACGATCACGACCTTGCCGCGATCGAGCTCGTCCTCGATCCGGAACGGCCGGACCTCGAGGATGCGCGCGCCCGAGTGGCGATCGTTGGTCATGATGCCGGCCTGCGAGCCGGTGAACGAGATGCACTCGAGGCCGAGCTCGGTCACGGCCATCGCCAGGAGCGCCATCGACTCGCGCTCGCCGCAGGTCAGGAGCATGTCGAGCTCGCGCCGCGACGGCGATTGGCTCACCTGCCGGGCCTTGTCGATCAGCGCGTTGGTGGTCTTGCCCATCGCCGACACCACGACGACGACCTTCTTGCCGGCGGCCTTGGTCCGCGCGATGCGGGCGGCGACCAGCCGGATCTTGTCGACGTCGGCGACCGACGAGCCGCCGTACTTCTGCACCACGATTCCGGTCTGCTGGGTCACGCTGGGTTCCTCCGCGCGGCAATGTAGCAGCGTTGTCGGGGTGCGGCGCAGCGTCGGTGCTACCTTGTCGAGGTGCGCGCGCTCGTCGTGTTGTTCGCCCTCGCCGTGATCGGCTGCCACCCGGCGGCGCCGGCCCGCCCGCGCGCGCCCCTGGCCGACGCGCCCTACGAGCTGGCC
This sequence comes from Myxococcales bacterium, assembly GCA_016717005.1. Taxonomy (NCBI): domain Bacteria; kingdom Pseudomonadati; phylum Myxococcota; class Myxococcia; order Myxococcales; species Myxococcales bacterium. Next base: position 330,257 of record JADJUF010000008.1, read on the forward strand.
GACGACCTCGACTTCGCCGAGCGCGCCGACGCGCTGTGGGCGCTGCCGCCGGGCGACGCGCGCGCGGCGCTGCGCCGCGACCTGGCCGAGGTGCTGGGCGCCCGGCTCGATCGGGCGCTGGCCGCGCGCCGCCTCGACCGCGCCGGGTCGCTGACCACCGCGCTGGCCGGGCTGTGGCAGACCGAGCCCGCGGCGCTCACCGAGCTGGCCGAGGCCCCGGGCTGGGCGGCCCGGCTCGATCGCGCGCGCAGCGGGTTCGCGCGCGGCGGCGCCGATCGCGAGGCGGCGCTGGTGCTGGTCCTGCGGCTCGGCAGCGGCCTGGGCCCGGCCGAGCGCGATCGCGCCGAGCTCGACCAGATCATCGCGTTCGCCGACGACCTCGGCGTCGCCCGGCTCGGCGCGCTCGGCCTCGGCACCGGCGCGATCGGGGTGCTGACGCCGATCGTCGAGCGCGGCCTCGCGCCCGACCTCGTCGCCCGCTACGTCGAGCTGGTGCTGGGCCGCGCCAACCAGGTCGACCAGGCGATCGGCGGCGGCGCGGCGACCCCGGCCGCGGCGCCGGCGGTCCGCGCGGCGATGGGCGCCAGCCGCGACCTGGCGATCGCGCTGGCGACGGCGCACCAGATCGAGCGCCTGGCGCCGGCGCTGGTCGGGCTGCAGGGGCTCGGCCGCGAGCGACGGCTCGATCAGCTGGCCCGCGCGGCGGCCGCGCCCGAGGCCGACGCCCGCGCCTGGGCCGCGCTGGCCGGCGCGATCCGCGCCAGCGACGGCGGCGACGACGACGCCAAGCTGCGGGCGGCGCTGACGGTGTGCCTCGACGGCCTCGTCCGGTTCCCGGACGACGCCACGCTGACCGCCGCGGCGGCGGTGTACGCGATGGAGGCCGAGCGCGTGGCCCAGCCGATCGCGCTGCTCGAGCGCGCGCGCCGCGCCGATCCCGACGACGTCGAGCTGGCCGATCGCCTGCTGCAGCTGTACCGCGAGCGCCTGGGCCGCCTGATCTACGGCGGCCGCGGCCACGCCGCCGCGGCGTGCCTGGCCGAGCTGCGCCAGCTGTACCGCGAGCTGGCCCGCCGCCACCGCGCGCACACGTGGTCGGTGAGCTGGGCCCAGGTGCTGGCCACCTACGGCCGCGGGCTGATCAGCCAGGGCGAGCTGGCCGCGGGCCAGCGGGCCCTGACCAGCTCGGTGCGCGCGCAGCCCACGCTCGAGGCCCTCGAGATGCTCGGCACCGTCGCGCTCAAGACCGGGGTCGCCAGCGCGGCCCGCGGCTACTACGAGCAGGCGGTCGCGCTGCCGGGCGATCGGCCGGCCGAGCAGTACGCCCGCGCCAAGCTGCTGCGCCTGGCCGGCGACGCCGCGGCCGCCGCCGGCGACGCCGACGCCGCGCGCGGGCACTACGCCGAGGCGCTGTCGCTGTGGGCCGATCTGGGCCAGCGGCTCGAGCTGCCGCCCAACCTCGCCGGCGAGCGGCTGGTCGAGAGCGGCAAGCTGTTCTGGGCGCTGGACAAGCCCGACGACGGCGCCGAGCTGATGACCAGCGCCAGCGCGGTCGATCCCGACGGCGCCGACACGCACATCCAGGCGGTCGCGTTCCTGCTGCTGCACGGTCAGTACGACCGCGCGCGCGACACCTTCTACCAGGCGCTGGCCAGCGAGCGGATCGGCGACTACTACAAGGTCTACATCGCGCTGTGGATCCTGGCCGAGGGCCGGCGGCTCGGCCGCGCCGACGACGACCAGGCCCAGGCCTACCTGGCCGGCCGCGACGGCCCGCTCTGGTACGACGAGATCGCGCGGCTCGCCACCGGCCGGCGCAGCGTCGGCGACCTGACCGCGCGCGCCGCGACCCGCGCGCGCCAGACCGAGCTGGCGTACTACGCCGCCGTGCTCGATCCGGCCAGGCCCGACGCCAGCGCGCTGCTCGAGGACGTGGTCGCGTCGGAGCTGGTGCTGTTCTTCGAGTACGACATGGCGCGCCACCGGCTGGGCCGTGGGCCCTGACGTCGCGGGTCGCGCCGCGCGCGCGGCCGACCTGGCGCACCTGGGCGCGCGCCTGCGCGCGGCCCTGACGCCGCGCGCGGTCACGACCTGCCTCGGCGTCAGCGCGATCACCGGCGTGCCGCTCGCCCGGGCGGCGATGCCGACGCCGTGCCCGCCCGCGGCGGCGCCGATCTGGCTGTGGTGCGCGGGCTGCCCGGCGCCGGCCGCGGCGCTGGCGCGGGCGCTGGGCGACACCGCCGTGGCGACCGCGATCGCGGCCGACCTGGCCGCGCGCGACGGAGATCAGCTGCGCCCGCGGGTGCGCCTGGCGCCGGTCGGCGCGGGCCTGGTGGTGTGCGACCTGGCCGACCGCGCCGACGACGACGCGGTGCCGTGGCCCGACGACTCGACGCTGCACCTGGCGAGCTGTCTGCCGCGGATCCTGCCGGGGCCGTGGCTCGACGTCGGCGCCGGCCCGGCCGCGCTGGCCCTGGCGGCCGGGCCGAGCCGCGCGCGCGTGCGCGCCACCGACGTCAACGTCGCCGCCCTGGCCCTCGCGACCCGGGGGCTGGCGCTGGCCGGCCGCGACGACGTCGAGGTCGCCGAGGCCGAGCTGGTCACCGGCGCCGACGCCGGCTGGCGGCTGATCACGATGAACGCGCCGATCCCCGTCGCGGCGGGCCTGGCGGCGGCCGGGTCGCGCTGGCACCACAGCGTCGATGATCTGGTGCCGCGGCTGTGGCGCACCGCCGCCGCGCTGCTCGACGGCGACGGCGAGCTCCTGGTCCACGGCGTCGATGACGACGACGACGCCTGGGCGCCGCCGCCGGCCGCCGGTGGCACGGTCACGATCGCGCGCTACGGCCCGGTCGCCCGCCGCGGGTTCGCCGTGACGCGCTGGCGTCCGCACGGCCCGGCCCTGCGTCGGCGCGGCCGGGTCGCGCTCGGGCCCGGCCGGCCGTACGTGCTCCGCGCCGACCTCGATGCGATCGAGGGCGGCGGCGATCCGCACGCGGACCGCGACCTGCGGTAGCGTCGGGCCATGGGCACCTGGCGCGCGCTCGCGGCGATCGCCGTCGCCATCGCGACGCTGGCGTGCACGCGTACGGCGCCGCCGCCGCTGCCGGCGCCGACCGCCGAGCCCGATCGCTTCCCGCACCCGGCCCACGCCACGCTGACCTGCACGCCGTGCCACGATCAGGCGGCCGCGGTCGCGGGCGCCGTGCGGGTGCCGGGCTCCGACGACCACGCCGCCTGCGACGCCGCCGCGTGCCACGGCCCGGCCTTCATGGCGCCGCCGGACGCGCTGTGCCGGGTCTGCCACGTCGCGGTCGACCCGACCCGCACCGGGGCCTCGCCGCTGCGCCCGTACCCGGCGGTCGACGGCCTGCGGTCGCTGCCGTCGCGGTTCTCGCACGCGGTCCACCTCGACAACGCCACGATCGAGGACGCGGTCGGCTTCAACGTCGCGTGCACCGACTGTCACGAGGTCGACGCCGACGGCCGCCCGGCCACCGCCGGGCACCGCGCGTGCGCGCGCTGCCACGCCGACGAGGTCGGCCTGGTCGACGCGCCGGCGATGTCGACCTGCGCCGCCTGCCACCTCACCGGCGTCGCCGCGCGCACGCCCCGGCGCATGATCGTGCGCGACGTGCGCTTCGATCACGGCCGCCACCGCGCCGACGCGCGCGGCGCGGTGATCTCCTGCTCGACCTGCCACCGCGACAGCCGCACCGCCGACCGCGACGGCCGGCTCCCCAAGCCGGTGCTGGCGGCGTGCGTGGCCTGCCACGACGACCCGGCCCGGGTGCCGATCACCAAGCGCATGCGGGTGTGCGAGACCTGCCACGCGTCGATCGCGCTGACCTTCGGCGCGCTCGCGCCGCGATCCCACCTGCCCGACACCGAGCGGCCCGTCGACCACACGCTCGCGTTCCGGCGCGATCACGCGGCCGAGGCCGCCGATGGGCGGCGCTGCGCCGGCTGTCACACGATGATGTCGGGCGCGCGCGAGGCCTCGTGCGACGAGTGCCACCAGGTCATGCGCCCCAGCGATCACAACCTGACCTGGCGCGAGCTCGATCACGGCGCGCCGGCGATCGCCGATCGCGACCGCTGCGCCACCTGCCACGTCGCCGACGCGTGCAGCGCGTGCCACCAGCAGCGCCCGCGCTCGCACGGCCCCTTCGGCACCTTCGGCAGCGGCGACCACGGCGATCTGGCCCGGCAGAACCCGGCCACGTGCATCACCTGCCACGACATCGCCGCCGACTGCCAGCCCTGCCACAGCGGTGCTCGGTGAGCCGACCGTGGCTGACCGTGGCGGGCGTGGCGCTCGCGATCGCCCCGGCCGCGGCCGAGCGTCCGCCCCGGCTGCCGCCGACCTTGCCGGTCGCGCGCATGCCGACCACGCTGACGATGCGGCTCGCGCCGACCCCACCGCCGCCTGCGCCGGCGCCGCCACGTCCGCGCCGCCGCCGGGCCGCGCCGGCCCGCCGTGAGCCGGCGCCGCCGCGGGTCACCGCGCAGCTCGCGATCGGCATGGCGGTCGACGGCGCCGCGCTCCGCACCGCGGGCGACGCGCCCACCCCCGGCGTCACCGTCGGCGGCGCGCCCTTCACCGAGGGCGTCGACTACCGCGCCGCCCGCGCCTACGGTTTCGGCGAGGCGTTCCTGGGCAGCCGCGGCCTGGTCGTGCCCGGCATCTCCGCCTACCTCGCGTCGCGGTTCCGGCTGGCCCCGACGATCGCGTCGACGCCGCCGATCGTCGACGCCTGGGACAAGATCGATCCGCTGCAGGTGCGCGCGGCCTGGACCGAGGCCGACGGGGTGATCGACTCCGGCGCGCTGCGGACGCTGCGCATCCGCGGCGGCCGCCAGTACGTCTACGGGCCCGCGGTCGCGCACCTCGACGGCCTGGCGGCGACGTGGTCGACGTCGTGGCTGCGCACCAGCGTGTACCTGGGCAGCCGCGTGCCCGACTGGGACAGCGGCGAGCTCGCGACGGCGCCGCGGCAGCTCATCACCGGCGGCGAGGTCGCGGTGACGCTGCGGCAGGGGCCGCGGCCGCTGGCGGTGCGCGTCCGCGCGCTGCGCTACGCCGACGCCAGCCACAGCGACGTCACGGTCGACTGGACCCCGCGCCCGGACGTGGCGCTCGCGCTGACGTCGCGCCTCGCCGGCCGCGAGGTCGCGCGCCACCACGCCAGCATGCGCGTCCGGGTCTCGGCCGAGACCCGGCTGGTGTTCGACGCGGATCTGCGCCGCCGCGCCGACTGGGTCTGGGACTACGACCTGCGCGACGACGACCCCGGCCGGCCGCGCCGCTACCTCGACCTGGGGCCGCGCCTGCCGCGCACGACCGTGCGCGGGCGCGCCGGCACGGTGCTGCTCGACAACATCGACGCGCTGGTCTTCGGCGGGCTCGCCTTCGACGGCCGCGGGGTCGACCCGACGCCGAGCTTCACCAGCGCCGGGTGGGTCGAGGGCGGCGGCGCGCTCGAGATCCGGATGCGGCGCACGGTGGCGCTGACCTTGACCGGCCTGGCCCGGGTGTACAGCCGGGTCGACGCGGCCCCGGCCGCGGTCGTGACCGACGAGGAGGACCAGATCCAGGCGCTGGCGTGGCCGACCCGGAACGTCGGCGAGCGCAACTTGATCGAGGGTGGCGCGCAGGTCCGGTTCACCGGCGGCGCGCGCAAGTTCTCGGTCAGCGGCGAGCTCTACGCCCGCCGCACGCGCTACGCGCAGCTGTACGTCGACGACGCGGACGTGTCCCCGGCCCCCGAGATGACCGATCCCCTCGACGACACCACCGTCCATGGCGGCGGGCGGTTCGTGTTCGAGGCCTGGATCTCGCCGCGCATGCGCGTGCGCAGCGAGTACGAGCTGTCGAGCCGGTTCGCCAGCGCCCCCGAGATCGCCGGGCTCAAGGCGCTGCGCATCGTCGCCGAGGGCCGCTACTGATGCGGGCCTGGCCGTGCGTGCTCGCGCTCGGCGCGCTGCTCGCGCTGGCGCGCCCGGCGCGCGCCGATCAGCCGATCGGGTTCGATCACCCGATCCACGAGGGCAAGGTCGTGGTCCAGGGCGGCGCCGAGGTCGGCTGCGCCAGCTGCCACCCCATCACCGCGCGCGGCGCGCTGATCGGGCGCCCGGACCACCGGGCCTGCTTCGGCGCGTGCCACGGCCCGGCGCCGACCCGGGCCGCGCCCGACCTCGAGGCGCGCGCGCGCGTGTGCCAGACGTGCCACGCCCCGACGGCCCTCGCGGCGCGCCGCCCGACCGTCGCCTACCCGCCGTACGCGCTCGACGCCGACTTCGGGATCACCTTCGGCCATCGCCACCACGCCGCCGCGGACTGCACGACCTGCCACGCCGTCCCCGGCGGCCCGGCGCGGGCGACCGCGGTCCACGGCCGGTGCGCGACCTGCCACACCGCGACCGCGGCGCCGCGCATGCCCGACTGCGGCGGCTGCCACGCCGCCGGGTTCGGCGCCAACGTGCGCCCCAAGCTGGTCGCGCGCGAGCTCGCGGTCGGCGCCGCGTTCGATCACGGGCGCCACCGCCGCCGGGCGCCGATCGCCGCCGCGCTGGCGTGCGCGACCTGCCACCAGGCGATCGCCGCGACCGACGACCTCGAGCTGCCGGCCCCGACGGTCGCCACCTGTTCGGGCGCCGGCTGCCACGACGGCCAGGCCGCGTTCGCCACCACCACCGCGTGCACGCGCTGCCACACCCGCGCGCCGACCGACCCGTTCGCCGTGGCCCGGCCGCTGGCCCGTTTCGGGCACGCCGGCCACGACGCGCGCACGCCGCTGGCGGCCTGCACCGCGTGCCACCGGCTCGACGGCGATCGCCAGGTGCGCACCGCCGGCCACGACGCGTGCGCCGGATGCCACGCCGCCGACTTCGGCGCGCGCGCGCCGACGATCTGCGGCGCCTGCCACGGCGCCACCGAGCCGTGGCGGCACCTGGTCGCCGATCGCGCGCCGCCGCCGCGGTCGGAGTTCGGCGTCGAGTTCGATCACCGCCGCCACGCGGCGCAGCCGTGCGCGCGCTGCCACGTCCACGACACCGCCGCCGCCGAGCTCCGGCCACCGCGCGGCCACGACGCGTGCACCGGGGCTGGGTGCCACGCCGGCGCGGGCGGCCCGGCGCCGGCGCTGGCCGCCTGCGCCGCGTGCCACGGCCTCGGTCGCGCCGACGCCCGCGACCTCGCGCGGACGAGCGCGCCGTGGTCGGTGCGGGCCCGGTTCCGCCACGCACCGCACCGGACCGACGGTGACGCCGCGCTGGCGTGCACCGCGTGCCACGGCGACGTCGCGACCGCCGCGTCGATCGCGGCGATCGGCGGCCCGCCCAAGGCCGCGTGCGCCGACTGCCACGACGGCGCGCGCGCGTTCCGCATGACCGGCCACGGCTGCGCGCGGTGTCATGGCCAGTGACCGATGGCCCCGGCGCGTGATCATCGCGATGGCGGCGGTCATCGGCGGCTGCCTCGCGTACGCCCTGGCCGACTGGGGCGGCTGGCCGCGCCTCACCTACGATCCGTACGCCGCGCGGTGGTCGTGGCGCTCGGGCGCGACCCCGACGGTGCCGATCAACTACTACGGCGGCCTGATCTGGGCGGGCGCGGGCGCCGCGCTCGGCGCGGTGATCGGGGCGGTCGTGGCGCGCTGGCCGGGCGCGCGGACGGCGCGAGCGCGGGCCTTGGCGCTGGCGTGGGCCCTCACGGCGTTCGGCCTCGCCGGGACGTACTACCTCTGGAACCTGTGGCCGTTCTGACCCGGCGGCGGCCGCGGCGCCGGCGCGCGCTGATCGACGGCGACGCGTAAGCGCGAGCCGCGTGCGCGCGTTGGCATGGCGAGGTCCCCAGCCATGCCCCACACCAGCCCCGCCGTTCGCCCCGCCCTCCGCCCCGCCCTCGCGCTCCTCACCGCCCTCGCCGCCGCCGCCGCGGGCTGCGCCGGCGGCTCCTTCGCCGGGACCGGCAAGCCGGCGATGACCGCGACCGCCCCACCGCCATCGGAAGGTCGCGCGGTCCCGGCCGCGCCCCCGAGCTCGATCGCGCCCGCGAGCGTGGTCCTCGACGGCCCCGGCCCCGCGGCGCCGCCCGACGAGCGGCCCGGCCTGGCCACCGCCTGGGGCGAGACGACGTGGTCGCCGATCACGACCACGCCGTTCGTGCGCGCCGAGGCGCGGCCGTGGGCCACCGCGGTCTTGCACTACAACGACGCCGACGGCGTGCGCGCCCACGCCAGCTACGTCGGCGCGGCGATCGCGCCGCTCGAGGCCTACGCGGGCAGCGGCGACGTCGCGGTCGCGCTGATCGACGACGGCGGCGACATCCTGCCCGGCGTCGCCGTCGGCGGGCGCAACCTGGTCGCCGCCACCGACGGCGCGCGCTACCGGATCGCGGTCCGCAACCTGACCGAGGCCCGGTTCGAGGTCGTGACCTCGGTCGACGGGCTCGACGTGCTCGACGGCCGGCCCGCCGGGTTCGATCGTCGGGGCTACGTGATCGAGCCGCACGGCGAGCTGATCATCGACGGCTTCCGCCAGTCCAACGACGAGGTGGCCGCGTTCCGGTTCGGACGGGTCGCCAGCTCGTACGCCGCCCGCACGACCGGCGACGCCAACGTCGGCGTCATCGGGGTCGCGCTGTTCGCCGAGCGCGGCGCCCGCTGGACCCCGGCCGAGCTCGAGCGCCGCGACCGCGCCGCGCCGTTCCCCGGCGAGCCCGGGCGTGGCTACGCCGCGGCGCCGTGACGTGAGGCCGCGCACGCTCGCCGTCGGCGATGCCGCGCCGGTCGGTGGCCCCGTGGCCGACGGCGCTCGCGCAGTTGATCTATCATCGTCGACATGAACTGCGCCGTGTGTGCCCGTCAGCCGGTCGAGAGTGGGCTCCTGTGCGAGGACTGCCGGGACGAGATCGCGGGACCGCTGGGGCTCGTGCCTGAGCAGATCATGGCCACCACGGCCAAGCCCACCGGCGCGGTCCTGATCGATCCCTGGGGCCGCCCCCACGGCGTCGACGCGCGCACGCTCCTGGGCCGCCAGCTCGAGGGCGCGGGCATCAGCATCCTCGAGAGCTCGGTGTCACGGCACCACGCCCACCTGTCGATCGATCCCGTGCGCAAGGCCTGGTCGCTGCGCGATCTCGGCTCGGCCAACGGCACGATGGTCAACGACCAGACCATCACCGACGCGGTCGTGCTGCGCGCCGGTGACCGGGTGGTCCTGGGCCAGGTCGGCTTCTACTTCGTCGCCGACGGCCGCGACTTCCCGCCGGTCGTGATCGATCCGGCGATCAGCTCGACCCTGCGGCCGGCCGATCGGGTCCGGACCCCGGTCGAGGAGAACGAGTTCGAGCGCGAGAGCACCGACGTCGGGCTGCCGACGCTCGACGTCCGCCTGCTCGAGCCGACCGGCGGTGGCGGTGGGCTGGTCGAGGTCGACGGCAAGCAGGTCCAGTTGACCGCCACCCAGTTCGAGTTCTTCGCCCTGCTGGTGCGGCGCATGGCCGACGAGGCCCACCAGCCGCACCTCGTGCGCGGGTTCGTCCGCACGTCCGAGCTGATCGGCGATCTGTCGTGGGACACGCGCGATCCCGGCGACAACCACGTCAAGCAGCTCGTGCGCCGGGTGCGCCGGGCGCTGGTCAAGGTCGAGATCGGCGATCTGATCGAGTCGCGCCACCGGTTCGGCTACCGCCTGCGCGTGATCCCGAACCTGGCGTGACGGCGCGTACCCGATCCCTACCTCGGCTCTGCCCGCGCGTGACCTCGCGCCGGGCCGCGGTCCGACGTAGGTTCTCGGCCACGCCCCCTGCGGGCAAGGAGCACCCATGTCGCGCACCGTCACGTTCGTCCTGTCCTCGCTGGTGACCGCCGCCGTCGCCGTCCCCGCCGCGGTCGCGCAGCCGACCCCGAAGTTCGAGTACGGCAAGGCCGAGGAGCTCAAGGACGTGAAGAAGGCCGAGTGGTCCGCCACGGCCGAGGCCGGCCTGGTCTTCACCACCGGCAACTCGCGCACGACGACCGTGTCGGCCGGGGCGAAGGCCTTCCGCAAGGAGAAGCAGAACAAGTTCTCGGCCGAGGCGTCGGGGACGCTGGCGCGCGCGTCGACGCTGGCGGCCGATGACCGCGACGGCAACATGATCCTCAACGCCAGCGAGGTGACGCGGGCCACCAAGAACTCGGCCGAGGCGTACCAGGTCAAGCTGCGCTACGACCGGTTCCTGTCGACGTACAACTCGCTGTTCGTGGCCGCGCTCGGCGGCGCCGACATCGTCGCCGGCAAGGACTTCGCGGGCGGTGGCCAGGTCGGCTACGCCCGCCTGCTCTACAAGACCGAGCGCCACGAGGTCACCGCCGAGATCGGCTACGACTTCAGCTACGAGAACTACGTCGACAGCGCCGCCGACTCGCTCGCGATCCACTCGGCGCGCGGCTTCATCGGCTACAAGGGCAAGCTGTCCGAGGTGACGAGCGTCGACGGCTCGCTCGAGCTGCTGACCAACGTCAACGAGCAGAGCTCCACGGTCGCCGCGTTCGAGGACGTCCGCGCCAACGCGGCGGCCAGCCTGTCGACCAAGCTCACCAAGTCGGTGTCGTTCTCGTTCGGCCTGCTCGCGAAGTTCGACAACGTGCCGGCGCCGCTGTCGCTCGCGGGCTTCACGCTCGACCCGAACAACCCGCCCGAGGCGCTCAAGCTCGACACGACCACCAAGGCGTCGCTGATCATCAACTTCCTGTGATCGGCCGCCCCAGGCTGGGCGCGAGCGCGCCACCGACGACGATCGGCCGCGCGCCGCGCCGGCCAGGCGCTGGTCGCCGGCTCACGACTTGGTGGGCGTGGCCGCGAGGGCCTCGAGGACCGCGCGCAGCTGCTTGCTCTTGAGCTTGCCGAGCCGCGCGGCCCACCCACGCTCGACCACGTCGGCCGCGCGCTTGACCTCCGCCGCCCACTGACGCCCGCGCGCGGCCAGGCGGACGCGCTTGATCACGCCGTGATCAGGATCGGGGTAGCGCTCGACCAGGCGCTCGCGCTCGAGGTCGTCGACCAGGTCGCCCAGCGTCTGCTTGGCGACGCCCAGCACGGTGACCAGCGACGACAGGCGCAGGCCGCCCGGCTCGATCAGCGTCAGGATCTGTGCCTGCGCGGGGCGCAGCGCGGGGAAGCCCAGCTCGTGCAGCCGCGCGTCGACCGCGCTGGCCAGCTCGAGCGTTGGCCCCAGGAGCAGGGCGCGGATATCGCGGCGGGGTTCTCGGGCCATGGTTCAAATCGCGACCGGCGAACGGAAGGCGTCATAGCAGACCCGGTGGACGCGTGAAACGCCGCGCCGCCACAAAGTCCGGAAAGCGGACGACCGCACGTGCCGCGGCTTACGCCGCCGTCGTCGCCCGCGCGAGTTCCGCCGACATCGTCCCCGTCGCGATACGCCGCCACATCCGGAAGTCGCCCCGCAGCGACCACAGCAGGTGCCGGGCCGAGTGCCACGACGCCGGCCGGTTGCGCTCGAACGCGAAGTGCCCGATCCAGGCCAGGCCGTAGCCGCAGACCGGCGCCGCGAGGATGGCCGCCGGCACCAGCGGCGTGGCCGCGACGCACGCCATCGCCAGGGTCGTCCCCGCGAAGTGCAGCGCCCGGCAGGTCGGGTCGAGGTGCTGCGACACGTAGTACGGCCAGAACTCCTCGAACGTTTGCGGCGTGTCGACGTCCATGGCCGGGTGGTACCGCGTCCCGGCCCGGCTGGCTACTCGATGACGAGGTTGACGGAGCCGGTGCCCTCACCGTGGATGTGGCAGTAGAACGTGTCGGAGCCGCTGGTCGGCATGACGTCGAGCGTGCCGCCGGCGAGCGTGCCGGGCGTGGGCTGGTGGTCGAACCCGCCGACCCCACCGCCGGTGTGGATCCGGTGGGTGATCGTGTCGTCGTTGCGGATGCGCAGGCGCGTGCCGGCCTTGATCCGGATGGTGCCGCCGTTCATCGCGCCCCAGTGGGTGTTGCCGCCGACGGCGCCGACCGAGATGAGGTAGTCGTTGGCGACGGTGAGCGTCGCGGCGGCGCCGGCCGTGTACACGGGCGCCGTGGCGGTGATGGTCAGGGCCTGCCCGGTCGGCGCGGGGGCGCCGTTCGACGGCACCCGCACGGTGACCGTCGCGGTCGCGGACACGCCGTCGGTCAGCGTCACCGACGACGGCGACACCGCGACCAACCAGCCGGTGGGCGCGCCAGTCGCGGTCAGATCGACGGCGCCGTTGAAGTGGCTGGGCGCCAGGGTGACGGTGAACGTGGTCTCGGTGCCCAGCGTGGTCTGCGCCACCGCCGGCTCGACCCCGACCGCGAAGGTCGGGATCGCGGCGTCGATCGGCGGCGGGACCGAGCCGTCGACGTCGGACACGTCGTCGCCGCCGTTCGGCGCGACCGAACCGACGTCGCAGGCGGCGACGAACGACAGCGCGAGGGGGACAAGCACGCGGGCAAGTCGGACCATGCTCCAGGCAGTTGCGAACCGTGTGCCACCGCAACCCCGCAACACTGCTAGCCCGCCCTGCCTCAGATCTGGGGAGTGGGGACTGGAGACAGGGGCCCGGGGCCCCTCCCTACCACTTCCAGAGCGACCAGCCCCGCTTGGCCCACCGGCTCGCGGACTGCCACGGCCCGGTCGCGCGCGCCCGCTGGACCTTCTTGCCGAAGTGCCAGAGGCCGGCGACCCACACCACGTGCGCCAGGTAGATCAGCGCGCCGAGCGGCACCAGCGGCACCAGGCTGGCGAGCACCAGCGTCCCCAGCGACACGCCGCCGGCGACGGCGCCGCGCTGGAGCCCGAAGAACCGAGCGGTGACCGCAAACACGGCGAGCGCGAGGACCAGCACGCCTCGATCGTAGCACACCGATGGCGCGGTCACGCCGGTCACGCCGATGGCACGGAGTCGGAACCGAAGCCGGAGCCGGACCCGGAGCCGGAGTCGGAACCGGAGCCGGAGCCGGACCCGGAGCCGGAACCGGAGCCGGAGCCGGAGCCGGAGCCGGAACCCGAGCCGGAGCCCGAGGAGCCGGAGCCGGAGCCGGAGCCGGAGCCGGAGCCGGAGCCGGAACCGGAGCCGGAACCGGAGCCGGAGCCTGAACCGTCGGAACCGGAGCCGGAGCCGGAGCCGGAGGCCACGCCGGTCACCCCGCCACGCCGGTCACCCCGCCACGCCAGTCACACCGATGGCACGGTCACCCCGCCACGCCGGTCACACCGATGGCACGGTCACACCGCCACGCCGGTCACACCGCCATGCCGATCGCCCCGGTCACTCGAGGCGCTCCCGGCACGGGAAGTCGCAGGTCTTCCGATGGGGACAGTCGTACGCGCACCCGGCCGCGATCGCGAACCGGGCCACGATCTCGTCGGCGGGCTCGCCCCCAGCGGCCCGCCGCGCGGCCCGGGCCGCCGCCAGCAGCGTGGTGGAGTCGGGGGCGTACGGCGACGCGAGGAACCCGAGCCGGAAGAGCGTGTCGCGGACGATCCGGTGCGGCAGCGCGGTGACCTGCCCCAGATCGTCGAACCGGATCACGCCGAGCTGGCCGAGCATCCCGAGGATCCAGAACAGCTCGAGCCGGAACAGACCGCGCCCCAGGCTGCCCTCGAGGACCGCCCAGGCCTCGGCCGCGGTCTTCTGCTGCTCGATCGTCGCCGCCAGCTCCGGCGTCTCGGCGCAGCGGCGGGCCGCGAGCGACGCCAGCATGAGCGCGCGCGCGTCGACGGCGGCCGGCAGGTTGTCGGGCACGGTGCCGTGGTAGAGGTCGCCGAGGACCTCGGCCTGCTCGAGCGCGCGGTAGGCGCGCAGCACCCCGGCGCGATCGACGTCGAGCCGGAACACCAGCGCCGCCGCGACCGCGACGCGGTAGATGACCTCGTCGGCGCCCTCGACCCAGTCCTCGGGGTCGAAGCCGAAGTCGGCCGGCGCGTACGGCGACGCCACGCCGCCGAGGTCGGCCGACCACGCGCCGATGCGGCGGGTGGTCTCGTCGAGCAGCTCGTCGGAGATCTCGCCGTTCCCGAACCCCGACAGCGGCACGACCCGGTCGCGCCCGCGCGGCGACGCCGGCGGCGGATCGAGCGCGGCCAGGTGGCGCAGGTACGGCGGCAGCGGCGCGGCCTCACGGGTCGACGGCGCGGCCGTGCCGGCGCTCGCGGCGTCGTCAGCGGCGGCCTCGGGCGCGGCGGCCGGCGCGACCTCGTCGTCGACCGGGATCACCGGCTCGGGCAGCGGCTGATCGGTCTCGAGCAGCTCGTCGGCGTCGAGCGCGGCGACCTGGCTGGCGAAGCGATCGGCGCGCGGCCCCAGGATCAGCGCGATGCCCAGGATCCGGGCGACGCCGCCGGCGACCAGCGCCGCGAAGTAGTGCTCGAGGTCGGGCCGCGACGGGAGCTTGCCGCGGTAGGCGAACGAGCCGAGGTACTTCGACAGCTCGTCCTTGCCGTGCGCGCGCTGCCCGAGCAGCTCGTAGACGGTCTTGAACAGGAGCGGGTTGATCTCGAAGTAGCGGTCGAGGAACGCGTCGCAGACGTCGTCGTCGCTGGTGACCGACTTGAGCTTGGTGACGAACGGCGACGGCGCGATCGTGGCGCCACCGACGCCCAGCACCCGCAGCGCCGCGGCCGGGCGCTCCTTGTCCCAGAGCTTCGCGGCGCGCAGCCGGCTGCGGAGATCGCGGAACGGCTCGCCGGCGGCGGGCATCTCGCGGGCGACCCGCCCCAGCGCCGCGAAGGTCGCGCGCGCGTCGCTGGCGGTCGGGATGAACTCGGTGACCTGCGGCATCGGCGCCATCCTACCGCGCCCGCGTCGGCCTCGCGCGGCGCGACCGCCAGTTGTCGCGGTCGGCCTCGCGCGGCGCGGCCACCAGTCGTCGCCGCCGGCCCCGCGCGGTGGTCGCCTACTCGACCGTCAGCGCGTAGCTGTTGGTCGCGCCGCCGTAGCCGATGATCTGGACCGCGCCCCCGGCCGGGACCGCGACGTGCTCCTCGTCGGTGACCCCGTCGGAGGTCGCGACCCGCGCGCCGCTCGCGTCGACCGCGACCAGATCGAGATCGCCGGCGGCGTGGCTGAAGCGGATGCGCACGGTCCGGGCCCCGGCGGTGCGGAACCAGTCGGCGTCGCCGGCGCACAGGCGCAGATCGCCGAAGGTGCCGACCGCGACCTGCGCGGCCGCCGCCTGGCTGTCGTTGGGCTCGAACCGATCGGTGCACGCCGGCGTCGGCGGCGCGGCGCAGTAGTTCGGCGCCTGGTTGGCGGCGATCTCGTCGGCGGCCACGTCGCGCTGCGGGCAGCTCTCGTCCTCGGACCACGCCCGCCAGCTGCCGCCGACGCCGGTGGCCGCGGCGTGGGCGGCCCAGCGCTGGTAGCCGTCGTCCTCGGCGCGGAACACCGTCGGCGCCGCGCAGGTGTGGGCGGCCTCGGCCGCGGTCTGCTCGGCCCGGGCGTAGCTCATGATCACGTCGTACATCGCCGAGGTCGACGAGTTCCAGCAGCAGGTCTTGCTGCGGGTGTAGGTCAGCTCGGCCAGGACGTAGTCGTCGAACACGCGGTAGCGCCGATCGAGCTCGGCCCGGGACAGGCCCAGCGCCCGCTCGCCCAGGTCGTAGAGCTCGGCGAACGCGGCCTCGCGGCGTTCGCGCGCCGAGCACGAGGCCGGGTACGTGCGGAGGTGGCGGCGCGCGTCCTCGATCTGCGCGACCAGCTCGGTCTGCTGCTGCGCCGGCGACACCTGCCCGAGCAGCTGCTGGAAGCGCGCGGTGCGGGCGGCGATGCGCGCGTAGTCGGTCGAGTTGATCCAGCTGGCCTCGTCGCCGCGCATCCAGGTGTTGGTCCAGTAGCCGTTGACGTTCTTGGTCACCCGCCAGCGCTTGGCGCCGCCGCCCAGCCGGGCGTAGGCGTCGCCGTCGAGGTTCTCGCCCGGGCCGCCGGCGTAGGCGCTGGTGAAGTAGCCCTTCGAGGCGACGCCCGACTCGCGCTTGCCCTGGCGCCGCGGCATCGAGCCCGAGATCGTCGTGAGGTCGAGGTTGCCCTCGCCCAGCACCGCGACCTCCTTGACGACGAGCGTGTGGCCGATGCCCGACCGCTGCCAGCGCTCGATCAGCATGTCGCCCGCGCGGACCGCCTCGGGCACCAGGTTGTAGGTGTTGGCCGAGTCGGCCAGGTTCATCGAGCCGAGGTAGTTGAGCGCCATCACCGTGAAGTAGCCGGCGCGCTTGTTGAGGTGGATCTCGTCGACGTACGCGCCGAACACGCCGCCGTCGACCGCCGGCTGCACGTCCTCGCCGCCGGTGACGCGCTTGGTCCGCAGCGCGGCGTCGCTCGGCCACGACGCCTGGTACTGGGCCGGCGTCAGCTTCGAGTGATCGGCGTAGCGGATCGCGAACTCGGGCGTCTGGGCGTAGCGGCCGCTGGCCGTGCGCACGCCGTTGTGGCCGAAGTAGACGCGCTGGCCGTGGCTGTCGACCGTCTCGAAGAACAGCGGCAGCTCGTACCAGGCCGCGAACGTGATCCGCAGGAACAGCGAGGTCTCGGCGCACTCGAGCGACGGCGCGTCGAGGGTCTTGCCCCAGGGCGTCGTCAGCCGGATGGTCTGGGCCCAGCCGTCGGCGCTCGGCGTCCACGCCAGCGAGTCGAGCCAGCGCGCGTACTTCTCGTCCCAGGTCAGCCCCGAGCTGGCCGGCCACGCCAGGCCAGCGGCGCGGGCCGCGGGGGTGTCGGTGTCCTCCCAGGCGTTGCGCGCGGTCCAGACCTGGGTGCGTCGGGTGTCGGTGTTGACGAGGAGGCCGCGGCGGTACTCGCTGTCCTCCTTGCCAGGCGGCGGCACCGGCGACACCGCGCCGTCCATGCCCCACTCGTCGTCGAGGTCGAGCTCGCTGTCGGCGCAGGCGGTGGCGAGGACCATGAGGAGCAGGGACAGGAGCCAGCGGCGCATGGTCCAACCATCCAGCATGAACCGTGCCCGGCCCGACCGCGCGCGGAGCCGCCGGTCGCGGGCCCAGGGCTGGCGGGTCGAGCCGGCGGCCACTGGAGTGGCCGGTCAGCGGACCTCACTTTGACCGCGTGCCGCGCTCGGCCGGTGATAATCTGGGCTCATGGGCGAGTTCCGCCGTGAAGTCCTCCCTGCTCGACCGGCCCCCAGCCTCGGGCTGACCGCGCCGCTGGTGGTGCTCATGGGCACGCTGTTCGTCACCGTGGCGATGGCCGCGATGGCGATGATCCCGCGCGCCACCCCGCGCTGCCACGGCCGCGTGACGCCGATCCAGGCGCCGCCGGCGGTCCGGGCCGCGCGGGTCGCGGCCGCGCCGGTCGCGGCGCCGGACGTGGATCGGGTCCAGTGCCGCGCGCCGATCCATCGCGCCAACCCCGACGGCACCGTCGCGGTGACCTTCTCGCTGTGCGCGGGACCGTCGTTCGTCGCGCCCCGCTGACGCGCGTCGGCAGGGCCGGCCGCTCGAGCTGGCGGCCAGGTCCGGCTAGATCACGGACCGCGGAGCGCCCGTGCGGCCGCCTGGTCCGGCGACCCGCCCGCTGAAGCTCAGGTCCGGAAGATCGCCGGATCGGCGGTGATGCCGCGGCTGTCGAGATCGGGCCAGAACCGAGGGATCGAGCCGGTCGCCGCGAAGCCCTCGTCGCCGCCGCGGTAGGCGAACAGCGTCTGGGTGTCGAAGCCGACCTCGCGGACGCCGAGGATCTCGTCGATCGCGACCACGCGCAGCGTCCCGTCGGCGAAGCGGCTGACGTGGATCACCACGTCGCACGCGGCCGCGACCAGCTCCCGCACCGCCGGCTCGGCCGCGCCCGGCGCCGCGAGCTGCGCCAGCGCGACCCAGCGCGCCATCGCCGCCTGGGTGCCGTCGCCGGTCAGCGCCACGATCGCGCCGTCGACCGACGCGCCGAACGCGCTCGCGACGTCGAGCGCCTCGCCGCCGCGCAGATCCGCGACCACGAGGCGATCGGGACGCAGCCGCAGCGCGCTCGCGACCAGCGCGGCCAGGCCGACGGTCGGCCGGGTCTCGAGCGCCAGCCAATCCTCGCGGTCGAGCGACAGCTCGGCCACGTCCTCGACGGTGATCACCCGCTCGCCGTCGGCGACCGCGCCGAGCAGCGCCGCCACCAGCGCGCCCTTGCCGACGCCGGGCGCGCCGCACACCGCCAGGTTGCGGCGCGCGGCCATGCAGGTCGCGAGGAAGTCGGCCATCGGCGCCGACAGCGCGCCGGCGCCGACCAGATCGCCGAGCGTGCGCTTGACCCGCACCGGCTTGCGCAGCACCAGGCACGGCCCGTGGACCGAGGCCGGCGCCACCGCCGCCGTCAGGCGGGTGCCGTCGCGCAGGCGCACGTCGATCACCGGGTGATCGTCGTCGACCACGACGCCGGTCGGCGCGGCCAGGCGCTCGACCACGCGCCGCAGCACGTCGTCGCTCGAGAACGCGCGGCCCGAGCCGCGCATCGCGCCGCCGGTGCCGACCAGCACGCGATCGCGCCGGTCGACGCGGATCTCGTCGACCTTGTCGTCGGCGAGCAGATCCTCGAGCGGGCCGAGCCCGAGCGCCTCGTTGAGCGCCTCCTTGATGAGGCCGTTCTGATCGACGTACTTCGGCAGCTCACCGGACTGCTCGAGGCTGGCCACCAGATCGACGATCGCGCGCTCGGACTTCTGCCACAGCTCCTCGTCGCCGAGGCGCTCGACCGGGATGCGATCGAGGTCGAGCTTGGCCCGCAGCCGCTCCAGGATCTGCGCCTGCAGATCGAGCATCTTGATGACCTTGGGGTCGAGCGGCTCGAGCACGACGCCACGGCGCAGCGGCGCCGCGACCGCGCGCGCGGCGATCTTGCGCGCCCCGGCGCCGACCAGCCGCGGACGCGCGGCGGGCGCCGCCGGCGATGGGGCCGGGATCACCGGGCGCGGCTCGGGCGCGGGCGCGGGCGGCGGCGGCGCCATCATCGGCGGCGCGGCGGGCGGCGGCGCCATCGGCGGCGGCGGCGCCATCGGCGGCGGCGGCGCCATCGGCGGCGGCGGCGCCATCGTGGCCGGCGCCGGCGGGGGCGCGCCCATCGGGGCGCCCATCGGCGGCGGCAGCGTGCCGCCCGGCGCCGGCCGAGGAGGACGGGTGCGCGGCTCCTGGGTCCCCGGCGACGCCAGCGGGCCCGGCTCGCGCGGTCGATCGAGCGGCCCCGGGCCCCGATCGAGCGGGACGGGCGGACGATCCATCGGCGTCACCGCCGGGCGCTCGGCGCTGCGCGGCGGGCTCTGGTGCGACAGCGCCGCGCGCAACAGCTCGTTGGACGCGCCGCCCCCGGGGGGCTCGCGCATCTGGGGCATGGGCTCGCGCGGCGGCATCGGCTCGCGCGGCGGCGGCATCGGCGCGGGCGGCGGCGGCGTCGGCGCCGCGGGCTCACCGGCGGACTCGCCCTCCCCCGGGCTCTCCTCGACGCCCATGATGAAGTCGCCGATGTAGATCTTGTCGGCCTCCTTCACGACCAGCGGCGTCGTGATCTTGCGGCCGTTGACGTAGGTGCCGTTGGTGCTCTTCAGGTCGACGATGATGAACTTGCCGTCCTTGAGCAGGACCCGCGCGTGCCGCTTGGACACGTTGCCCTTGGGCAAGACGATGTCGTTGCCTTGGACACGACCGATCGTGATCTCCGGCTTGTTGAAGACCAGGCGACGCTGCTCACCGCCTTTTTCCGTCAGGACGATCGCGAACATGGACTCTCCCGAGCGGATGTGGGCGGCGTCACAAGTGCACCGCGCAACCTCCGAGCCCGAAAAAGCCTACATATTTTCGAGGCGATCCGTCAAGTTACGGGGGCCGCTAGGGACACCGCCGCGACCCGCGACCGCAGATTTCAGGTCATCGGCGCGGCCGACTCGGTCGTTTCCGGGGTCGCCGGCTTGCCGCTGTGGCGCCAGCGATCGCCCCACAGCGCCCAGACGCCCGCGGCGCCGAGGCCCAGGATGGCGATCACGATCACGACGTCGGGCCAGCGCCGGCGCACCATTGCAACTCGCAGTGTACCACGCGCGCTCGACGCGGCATGATGGCCGCGTGCGCTCCACCCTGCCCCGTCTCGTCGCCCTGGTCGCGCTCGCGATCGCCGCGGTGTGTGCCAGCGCTGCCCCGGCGGCGGCCGGCAAGCCCAAGCGCTACCACATCGAGCTCATCGAGGTGACCGCCACCGCCGGGCTGCCGGCCGGTACCGCTGACGCCCTGCCGCTCGCGACCGCCGAGTGGCAGAAGGTGCTCGCGACCCACCCGCAGCTCGCGACCGTCGACGGCGCGCCCGACCCCAAGGTCGCGGCCAAGAAGTTCAAGGCCTGGCTGGTCAAGAAGAAGATCGCCGGCGCCTACCGGATGAACGTCGAGATCACGTCCTACGAGGAGGAGCTCGAGGACAAGGACGCGTCGATCAACCAGGAGAAGCGCCTGATCATCCGGCTCGAGCTGCGCACGTTCGGCGAGACCATCCCCGACCGGGTGATGGCGTTCGCGGCTGAGGGCTCGGCGACGATCAAGGTCGACGTCGGCAAGAAGCTGCGCCCGGCCGATCGCACGTTCGCGCTCAAGAGCGCGGTCGAGGGCGCGGTCGCCGACGCGATGGAGGCGTCGCTGACCAAGCTGGCGCTGCCGCCGCCGCGCCAGACGCCCAAGCGAAAAAAATAGCCGCGGGTTCGCCGCCCGGCGACGCCGGACCCGCGTGCCCTCTGATCGTCCCGCCCGGCCGCGCGCCGCCGCACGCCGGCGTCGCGCTGGGCCTGTGGCCGCCCGTCGACGCCGCCGCGATCGAGCGGGCGCTCGACGAGCTGCGCGCGCTCGGCGCCACCGACGTCGCGCTCGTGGTCGGCTGGCGGCAGCGCGACGTCCGCGCCACCGAGCTGGGGCCGGGGCCGATCACCCCCAGCGACGATGAGGTGACCGCGGCGCTCGCCGCCGCCGCCGCGCGGGGCCTGGCGGCGACGGTGTTCCCGATCGTCGTGCTCGACGTGACCGGGCCCGGCCAGTGGCGCGGCACGCTGGCGCCGACCGACGTCGACGCGTGGTGGAGCGCGTACGAGCGGTTCATCCTGCACTACGCGGCGCTGGCCGCGGCCCACGACGCCGCGGCGCTGGTGGTCGGCTCAGAGCTGGGCTCGACCGAGCACTGGCGCGAGCGCTGGTACCACCTGATCGGCCGGGCCCGGCGGGCGTTCACCGGGCGGCTGCTCTACAGCGCCAACTGGGACCACTGGCGCGAGGTCAGCTTCTGGCCCCGGCTCGACGCGGTCGGGGTCACCGGCTACTTCGAGCTGGCCCAGCGCGACGACGCCGACGTCGCGACCCTGGCCGCGGCCTGGCGCGCGGCCCGGACCGAGCTGCGCGCCGGGGCGCGGCAGCACGGCAAGCCGCTGTGGCTGACCGAGGTCGGCTACGTCGCGCGCGACGGCGCCACCCGCGCGCCCTGGGACTACCTGCGCGCCACCGCGATCGATCTCGAGGAGCAGCGCCGCGCGTTCGCCGCGCTGGCCGCGGCCTGGGCCGGCGACGACGTGCTCGCCGGGCTGTTCGTCTGGGAGTGGAGCGGCGCCGGCGGCGCCGACGACGGCGGCTACACCCTGCGCGGCAAGCCGGCGCGGTGCGAGCTGGCCGCGTGGTACGGCGCGCGCGAGTGAGGCGACCGCGGCGTCACACGAACCGGTTCGACGGCACCGGCCCGCCGGCCCACCAGCGCTCGCGCGCGCCCGGCGCCGGCGGGCCCACGACCGCGGCCACCGCGAGCGCCGCGGCGATCTCGTCGACGGGATCGTCGTCGGCGCGGGCCGCCGCGATCGCCTCGGCCAGGGCCGCCGCCGCGCGCTCGTCGGGCGCGGACCGACGCGGGCCGTCGGCGTCGGGCGGCAGCGCCAGCCGCGCGTCCCACGGCGCCACCAGGCTCTGGTGCACCAGGTTGACCACGTCCGGCGCGATCGCGCTGTCGTCGGTCCAGCACGCCGCGTGGGCGTAGACCAGCTGCGCGGGGCGGCGCTCGCGCAGGCGCACCAGGTCGGCGGGCGCCAGCTCCGACAGGTCGTGGATCACCACCAGGCCCGGCGCCGGCGCGCCGACCATCGGCCACGGCGCCACCGCGACCCCGAACCGCGCCGCCGCCGCCAGCGCCACCGCCTCGTGGCCGCGCCCCGGCGGCGCGTAGACGCACGCCGGCGTCCACCGCCAGCACGCCAGCACCTCGGCCAGCACCGCGAGCCCGGTGGCGATCCGGTCGTACGAGTCTTGCAACCACGCGTAGCGGCCGTGCATCGGCGTGTCGAGGCCGTGGGGCGAGCGGTGCAGCAGCACGCCGCCGCTGATCACGTGGTGCCAGCCGCGCAGATCGAGCGCGTCGAGCGGCGCCGCGCCGGCGAGGCGGTCGGCGCGCGCCACGAACCCCGCGATCCGCGCGGCCATGATCACGTGGTTGTCGTCCTCGGGCACCAGCGTCGGCGCCAGCCGCCGCGCGACCTCGAGGTCGCCGCTCATCACGGCGTTGTACGCGAACAGGTACCGGCACAGGAACCGCTCGGCCACCAGCGCCGGGTAGCGCTCGAGCAGGCGCCGGGCCTCGCCGTACGCGAGGTGGCGCTCGAGCGCCGCGCACAGCTCGGTCACGACCGGCTCGCTGTCGGGCGCCAGCTCGAGCGCGCGCGTCAGCACCGTCGCCGCGATCGCCGGCAGCCCGGCCTCGATCAGGTGGTAGCCGAGGTCGTAGAGCCCGTCGACGTCGGCTGGGTGCACCGACGCGTGGGCCGCGCGCGTGGCCAGCTCGCCCTGCGCCATCGCGACCAGGATCTGCGCCAGCACGCCCAGCGCGTCGGCCAGCTCGTCCGGCGCGATCGCGCGCGGGTGCCACAGCGTGAACCGGAACTCGGTGAACGCCGCGCCCGGATCCGCCGCGGCCAGGTGCGCGAGCGCCGCGGCCCGGCGGGTCGCGTAGCTCGGCTCGCTCATCCGGCGTCGGCGAGGCCAGCGAAGCGCAGCGTGGCCAGGCGCAGCGCCGCGCGGACGCCGGCGTCCCGGGCGGCGACGCTCGGCGGCGTCGGCACGCCCTCGTTGTAGTACGTGCCGCTGGGCTCGGCGATCGTCGGCGCCGTCGCCAGCTTGACCGCGAGCGCCGCGCCCATCGCGGTCGTGCCGCCGCGCATGCCGGCGAAGCCGTCGCGCAGCAGCTTGGTCGAGATCACGCCGGGGTGGATCGCGTACGCCGCCAGCTCGGTCGGCGGGTGGGCCTCGGCCAGATCGAGCGCGTGCATCACGTTGGCGAGCTTCGACTGGGCGTAGGCGGCGTAGCCGGTGTACGCGCCCGCCAGCGACAGGTCCTCGATGTGGATCCGGCCGCGGGTGTGCGCCACCGACGCCACGACGATGACGCGCGCCGGGGCGGCGGCCACCAGCAGCGGCATCAGCAGCTCGGTCAGGAGCACGTGGCCGACGTGGTTGACCGCGAGCGTGGCCTCGAGCCCGTCGGCGACCAGCACCCGCTCGTTGGCGAAGATGCCGGCGTTGCAGATCAGCACGTCGAGGCGATCGATCTGCTCGGCGATCTCCTTCGCGCCGCGCCGCACCGTCGAGAACGAGCCGAGATCGAACGAGACGCCGATGAACTCGGCCTCGGGCGCGGCGGCCGTCAGCTCGGCGACCGCCTGCTCGACCTTGGGGCGGTTGCGGCCGTGGATCACGACCCGGAGGCCGGCCCGGGCGAGGGCCAAGGCCGTGGCCTTGCCGATGCCATCGGTGGATCCCGTGACCAGCGCTGTGCGGGGGGCCGACATGAACGGTGTTGTACCACCGTCGGCCGGTCGCGGTCAGCGCCGGGCGATCGGTCGCGGCGGCCGAGGCGACCGCAGCGCCGGGCCCGGCTTGCGCAGGTTGGTCAGGTCGGGCTCGACGCCGGTCCAGGCCCGCAGCCGGGCCAGCACCTCGGCCTGATCGGCGGCCGACAGATCGGTGATGCCGGCGCCGTGCGGCGCCTGGGGCGCGACCACCCGCAGGTCGTCGGGGCGCCCGGCCGGATCGAACATGCCGCCCGACCACGGATCCCACTCGCCATACAGGAACAGGATCCGGGCGCCGCTGGCCCGGACCCAGCTGTCGACGTCGGTCATCGCGGTCGCGGCGTAGGCCGGGCGGGTCACGCCCTGCGGGTACGCCCCGTCGTAGGCCGAGCTCGGGAACGCCGTCAGCCCGTCGAGGTGCTCGTCCATCGTGCCCGGGTACCCGAGCTCGGTCTCGGCCTGGTAATAGTACGCCTCGAACTCGGCGAGGTTGTCGTCGTCGGACGAGCCGACCTCGGAGATGACCTGCAAGAAGTCCCAGAGCTCGTCGTCGGTGCCGGTCACGGGCGGGATCGCCCCGCAGTAGCCCACGCCCGCGTACTGCCAGAACGCCCACTCGAGGCTGATCACCGCCGACTCGACCGCCGCCGGCAAGGTGATGCGCTGGTAGCTGCGCCCGCGCTCGACCGCCTCGGCGGCGGCCCGGCTCTCGAGCGCCGCCCGACGGCTGCGCAGCATCTCGGCCTGGACCGCGCGCAGGGCGGCCTTGCACGCCGGCGGCCCCACCCCCTCGAGGTACGGCTCGTAGGCGTAGTCGGGCGCGGCGAACGAGATCGGCGCGACGTAGGCCAGGGTCACGTCGACGTCGTCGGGGAAGAACCGCCGGTGGTAGATCGAGGTCATGCCGCCCTTGGACGCCCCGGTCTCGAGCACCGGCCCACGGTAGAGCCGGCGCATGGCCACGGTGATGCGGTGGTGGTCGGCCGCGGCCTGGGCGATCGTCAGGAACGCCCAGTCGGCCAGCGCCGGCGGTCGGGACGTGCGGAAGAACCGGTGCTCGATGACGAGCTGGTTGGCGTGGAACAGCCGGGCCACCTCGCCGGGGTAGTCGTAGTACCAGTTGCCGTAGCCGGTGTGCAGCAGCACCAGCGGCGCGGCGGCGTCGGTGTGGATCAAGGTCGCGTACTGCAGGAACGTCCCGGCCTCGGGGTGATCGTGGTCGATCGGCTGGGTGAACCACAGCTCGAAGTAGCGGTAGCCGGCCCGGGTGGTCGGCTGCTCGACGACGTGGTCGACCTCGGGCAGGCCCTGGAGCTGCGCCAGGATGTCGCCGCTGGGCGCGTCGATCGTGGCGTCGGGGCCGGCGCCGCTGTCGTCGCCGCACGCCGTCAGGGCCAGGGCGCTGGCGACGGCCAGCGCGGTCAGGAGCGTCCGCATGGGCGGGAGCATCGCACGCCGGCCGCGGCGGCGATCGTCGGCGTGAGGCCGCGCACGGCTTGCGCGCGGCGACGATTCTCGGTACGAGTCCCGCCATGTCGCTGTCCGTCGGGATCGTGGGTCTACCCAACGTCGGCAAGAGCACCGTGTTCAACGCGCTCACCGCTGGCAAGGCCGAGGCCGCCAACTATCCGTTCTGCACCATCGACCCCAACGTCGGCATCGTGCCGGTGCCCGATCAGCGGCTCTACCGGATCCAGAAGCACATCCCGACCCAGAAGGTGCTGCCGGCGATCGTCGAGATCGTCGACATCGCCGGCCTGGTCAAGGGCGCGTCGCAGGGCGAGGGCCTCGGCAACAAGTTCCTCGCCAACATCCGCGAGACCAGCGCGGTCCTGATGATGGTGCGCTGCTTCGAGGATCCCAACGTGGTCCACGTCGCCGGCTCGGTCGATCCGATGCGCGACATCGAGATCATCGAGCTCGAGCTGATCCTGGCCGACGCCGACACCGTCGAGAAGCGGGTCAAGAAGGCCGGCAACCAGGCCAAGAGCGGGAACAAGGAGGCCAAGGCCGAGCTGGCCCTGGCCGAGAAGGTGGCCGCCCACCTGGCCAGCGCCAAGGCGGCGCGGTCGCTCGAGCTGTCCGACGACGACGTCAAGGCGATGTCGACCTGGGGCCTGATGACGGCCAAGCCGGTCCTGTACTGCTGCAACGTCGGCGAGGAGGACCTGCCCGCCGGCAACGCGTGGAGCGACGCGGTCAAGGCCCGGGCCGCGGCCGAGGGCGCCGGCGTGGTGATCCTGTGCGGGAAGATCGAGGCCGAGCTGGCCGGCATGAGCGACGAGGAGAAGACCGAGCTGCTGGCGTCGTACGGGCTGACCGAGCCGGCGCTCGCGAGCCTCGCGCGCGAGTGCTACCGGCTCCTGGGCCTGCAGTCGTACTTCACCGCGGGCGAGAAGGAGATCCGCGCGTGGACGGTGCGCAAGGGCGCGCTCGGCCCCGAGGCCGCGGGCGTGATCCACACCGACTTCGAGAAGGGCTACATCCGCGCCAACGTCTACAGCCTCGCCGACCTCGAGCAGCACGGCAGCGAGGCCGCGCTCAAGGCCGCCGGCAAGATGCGCCAGGAGGGCAAGACCTACGAGGTGCAGGACGGCGACATCATGCACTTCCTGTTCAACGTCTGATCGGGACGACGGGGCGACGGGCGGCGGCACCGTCGGGGCGCGCTGACCGGCCGAGCGTGGACGATGGGGCGACGTCACCGTCGGATCACGCGGCCTCGCCGGGCGTACCTGGTGGCGGCGACGCGCGATGTCACCGTCGGATCGCGGTGACCAGACGGGCGTACATGGTGGCGGCGATGGCGCCGTCGGGGCGCCGCCAGCGCGGCGCGGCGGCGACGAACGCGGCGGCGAGCTCGGCCCGGGCCGCGGGCGTGAGCGTCGCGAGCTCATAGCTCGGCGCCAGCGCGTCCCAGACCGCCGCGGCGGTGCCGGACAGATCGATCGCGAGGTCGTCGACCCGCGGCGGCGCGAAGCCGGTGGCCGGCGCGAACAGCTCGGCGAGGCCCGGATCGGTGCGCGCGCGTCGATCGCCCAGCCGCGGCGTCGGCGGCGCCGCCGCGGCGAAGGGCCGGGCCAGCTCCAGCAGCCCAGCGAACGCGTCGTCGCCCTTGGGGCCGCCGCCGACCAGCGCCACGAACCGCCCGCCCGGCGTCAGCACCCGGGCCAGCTCGGCCACGATCGCCGCGAGGTCGGGCATCAGCGTCCACGCGAGGTGCGAGACCACCGCGTCCCACGCGCCGGCGGCCAGCGGCAGCGCCTGGGCCCGCGCGTGCACCAGCGCCACCGCCGGCAGGCGCGCCCGCGCCAGGCCCAGCTCGTCGGCGCTGACGTCGAGCCCAAGCAGCGCGCCCGGGGCGTGGCCGCGGGCGATCAGCCGCGCCAGCAGGTAGCCGTCGCCGCAGCCGAGATCGATCGCGCGCGCGCCCGGCGGCACCGCCGCGGCCACCGCGTCGTACGACGACGCGGTCGTGCCGACCACCACGCCCCGGGCCAGCGCCCGCGCGGTCGCGCCGGCGTGGTCGCGATGAAAGTCCCGGACGAACGCTTCCTCGGCGCGCACCGCGAGAGTATAGGTCCCGGCGTGCCGCCCGTCGTGCCGCCAGCCCCTGCCCCTGGCCGCGCGCGCGCGTCGATCACCGTCGCCGCGGCCGCGGCGTCGTGGGGCACCTGGAGCGTGTTCCTGCGCCCGGCCGAGCTGCCGAGCGCGACCGCCGGCGTGCTGGTGCTGGTCGTGATGGGCGTCGCGACCCTGCCGGCGGCGCTGCGCGCGGCGCCGGTGCGCTGGGACCGGACCACGCTGGCGCTGCTCGCCGGCAACGCCCTGCTCGACGCGGTCAACGTCCTGACGTTCTTCGCGGCGATGCAGACCACGACCGTGGCGATCGCGGTCCTGACCCACTACCTCGCGCCGGTGCTGGTGGCGCTGGCGGCGCCGCGGATCGAGCGGCAGGCCGTGCGCGGCGCGGTGCCGGCGTCGCTGGTGGCGATCACCGGGCTGGCGCTGGTGCTCGAGCCGTGGCGCAGCGGCGGCGCGCCGCTGGGCGCCGCGCTGGGCGCGATCAGCGCGGTCGCCTACGCCGGCAACGTCTTCGTCGTGCGCCGGCTGGGGCAGCGCATCGGCGCCGCCCGCGCCATCTCCTACCACGCGCTCGCGGCGGCGGTGCTGATGGCGCCGTTCGCGCTGGTCGCCGGCGGCCACCCGACCGTCGGCGGCGTCGCCTGGCTGACGCTGGGCGCGATCGCCACCGGCGCGGTCGCCGGGGCCGCGTTCGTGTGGGGCCTGGGCCGGATCGGCAGCGCGCGCGCCGCGATGCTCACCTACCTCGAGCCGCTGGTCGCGGTCGCGGTCAGCGCGCTGGTCTGGGACGAGCCGCTGGCGCGCTACGCGGCGGTCGGCGGCGCACTGGTGATCGCCAGCGGCGTCTACGTCGCGCGCGAGGGCTCGCGCAGCACCGCCGGGTCGCCCGCGGTCGCGACCTCGACCTCGATCAGCAGCTGATCGACCAGGTCGTCGTCGAGCGAGCGCTCGGCGGTGACCGTCCGCGCCGCCGCGACGAGCTCCTCCTGGATCGCGCGGTACAGCGGCCGCGGCGTCAGGCCGACGGCGCGCGCGAGCGGACGACCGTCGAGCACGAGCGCGACCGCGACCGTGGCCGGGACCACGAGCGACGCGCGGTGCGGCTTGCCCGGCGGGATCCGGCCCGAGTCCGCGAACTCGCGCAGCGTGGCGCGCGCGATCCGCAGGAGCTCCCGACGCTCGTCGGGCGCCAGATCATGCGCGTCGGCCACGGCCGACGGTACCGCGCCCGGCCCGGGCGCTGGCGATCAATCGTGCGCGATCGCGCGCAGCGCGGCGATCGCCAGGTGCGCGGCCGCCGGATCGGCGGCGCGGGCCAGCGCGGTCAGGCCCGCGATCGCGGTCGCCGGGTCGGCCGCGCGCAGCCGGGCCAGCTCGGCGTCGACGGCCGACAGATCGCCCGCGGCCGGCAGCGCCGCCAGCGCCGCCACCTCGGCGGCGTTGCGATCGCGCCCGAGCCGCGCGAGCAGCGCCGCGGCCAGGCCGGCCGCGAGGTCCTCGTCGCCGGGCGCGCCCTGCTCGATCGCCTGGCGCGCGAGCCCGACCGCGTCGAGGGTCGCGCCCACCGCCGCGAAGCCGCGGGCCGCCGCGTAGAACGTGGCGGCGGCGTCGCCGGAGCCCGCGGCCGCGCGGGTCACGAGCTGCAGCGCGGCCGGCGGATCGCCGGCGTCGACCATCGCCAGCGCCAGGCCCAGCGCCAGCGCCGGCTCCTCGGGGCTGGCGTCGAAGCCGCGCTGCCACCACGCGCGCGCCCGGGCCGGGTCTCCGAGCGCGGTGAACACGCGACCGATCGCCGGCGCGCTCGCCGCCAGATCCAGCGCGCGCGGCCGCGTCCTCGGCCCGGCGATCGGCCAGCGCCGGGTCGCGCGCGTACGCCACCGCGATCGCCGCGAGCGCGTCGAGCAGCGCCGGCGTCGACGCGGCCAGCGCCGCGACCCGGCGCGGCCACGCGGCGTCCTCGGCCGGCGGGCGCTCGAGCGCGCGCGCCAGCATCGTCGGCAACGGGCCGCGCTCGTCGAGGGCGGCCAGCGCGTCGTCGAGCCACGGCGCCCGGCCCGGCGCGTTCCGGACCGCGTCGAGGTCGACGTGGAGCCGGACCGCGTGCGCCCACGACGGCAGCTGCCCGCGGGCGGTGGCCCGGGCCGCGACGATCATCCAGGCCGCCGCGACGTCCGGATCCGCGACCCGCCAGCCGTCGCGCTGCCAGGCCGCGACCAGCGCCGGCTCCCAGGATGGCCCCGCGGGCGCGGCGCTGCCGGCCGCGGCGATCACGTCGCAGCCTGGATCGGTGGGGCCGCGGGCGAAGGCGCAGGTGCTGGCGCCGAGCGCGCGCGCGTGATCGAGCGTCGGCAGGTCGACCGGATCGTCGGTGCCCGACCACCAGCGCCGCAGCTCGAGCCAGCGCTCGACGGTGGCCGCGGTCCAGCGCGGCCGGGCCCCGCGGCCGGCCGCGGCCTCGGCCCGGCGGTCGAGCAGCTCGTTGGCGGTGCGACGCGCACCGACCTGCGCGAGCCACGCCGCGGTGGTCGCGACCTCGGCGTCCGACGCGTCGTCGGCGAAGCCCGCGGCCCGCACCGGGTCGACCTCGCGCAGGCGCGCCAGGCCGCGGGCCCGGCGCTGCGGATCGGTGTGGGCCAGGTCGCCGGCGATCGCCGCCCGGGCCGCGGCGTGGTTCAGCGCGGGCTCGATCCGCGCGCCCAGCGCGCGCGCCTGGGCGACGTCGGCGTCGGCGCCGGGGCTGCCGCGCTCGACCCGGGCCTGGGCCCGCTCGAGCAGCAGGGCCGCCAGGCGCGCGCGATCGGTGGCGCCGAGGCCCGCGCGGAACGGCGCGCCGAGCGCCGCGGCCCGGGTCAGCGCGTCGAGGGCGGCGCCCGGCCGCGCGCGCCGCTGCTCGACGGTCGCCAGCGCGGTCCACAGCCACGGATCGCCGGGGTGCGCGGCCAGGCGATAGCGCAGCTCGTCGGCGGCGCCGTCGGGCCCGGCCCGCCGCGCGAGCGCGTCGACGTCGATCGCCGTGCGACAAGCGGCGACCGCGATCAGCGACGCGACCAGCGCACGCATGCCGGGCATCATGCCAGAAGGCCCGCGTCGACGCCGAGGTCGGCCACGTCGAGGGCCGCGCCGCAGGCGCCCCACCGCGCCAGCTCGCCGGGCCCGGGCGCCAGCGCCAGGCGATCGGCGACCGCGTAGGCCACGGCGGCGCCGGGCTCGTCGACGATCGCCGGGTAGGCCGCCGGCGCGCGCGCGCCCATGGTCGCCGCCCACGCCGCGGTCGCGTCGCCGGTCGCGAGCGCCTGGCGCACCATCGCCGCCAGCCGCCGCCGGGTCCGCGCGCCGCGCCGTCGTCGCCACGCCGCCACCGCGGCCCACGCCGGCGGCAGCCGCGGCTCGAGCGCGCGCACCGCCCACGCCGCCACCGCCTCGTCGACCGCGCGGCTCGGCGCCGCCGCCAGCCCCAGCGGCAGGCCGCGCATCGCGGTGGCGTAGAGACCGTGCCCCAGCTCGTGGGTCGCGACCGTCAGGCTCGCGAGATCGGTGACCCGCGGGAACAGGCAGGTCGCCCCGCCGGTCGCGACCACCGTGGCCGCCGCCGCCGCGTCGTCGCACACCACCAGCCCTCCGCCGTCGACGCCGACCAGCTGCGCCAGGTGATCGCGCACGTCGGTCCAGGTCGGCAGCGGCGCGCCCGGCAGCGGCGGCGCCGCGCCATCGTCGTCGTCGTCGTCGTCGTCCGCGCCGCCGTCGATCGCGGCCAGCGGCGCGCCGTACAGCGTCGCGATCAGCGCGCCGACGTCGGCGAACCCGAGCCGCGCCGCGGCGCCGCCGAGGGCGCGCAGCCGGGCCGCGAGCCCCGCGATCGTCCGCGGCCCGCGCGCGGCCGCCGCGACCTCGACATCGCTGGCCAGCCGCGCCGCGTGGTGCCAGCGCACCAGCGTGCGCGCCCGCGCCGCCCACGCGCGATCGTGGCGCGCGGCCAGCCGGGCCAGCGCCGGCGCCTGCGCCGCGGTCGGCCACGGCGGCGGACGCTCGCCCACCCGGAGCGCGGCGATCGTCGCGGCCGCGTGGGCGTCGAGCGGCGCGACCAGGCGCGCCTCGGCCGCCTCGATCGCCAGCTCGTCGTCGAAGGCGGTCATCCGCGCGGCGTCATCCGCGCGGCGGGCGCGCGCGGCCACGCCCAGGCGCTCGAGCTCGGCGATCACTTGCTTGAGATCGCTCCAGGTGTCGCGCTTGCGCGCCGGCTCGCGCAGCAGGTACGCCGGGTGGAACGTCGGCATCACGCGGATGCCCCGGTGCTCGTGGAAGCGCCCGCGCAGCGCGCTGATCGGCGCGTCGACGCCCAGCACCGCGTTGGCGGCCGGCCGGCCCAGCGTGACGATCACCCGCGGCCGCACCGCGCCGATCTGCGCGTCGAGGAACGGCCGGCACGCGCCGACCTCGTCGACCTCGGGGTCGCGATTGCCCGGCGGCCGACACTTGAGGACGTTGGCGATGTAGACGTCGCCGCGGCCCCACCCCATCGCCTCGATCATCTTGTCGAGGAGCTCGCCGGCGCGGCCGACGAACGGCTCGCCCTGGCGATCCTCGTCGGCGCCGGGCGCCTCGCCGATGAACATGATCGGCGCCAGCGCCGGGCCGACGCCGAAGACGATCTTCTGGCGGGTGCCTGCGAGCTTGCAGCGCTGGCAGTCGCCGAGCTCGTCGCGGATCATCGGCAGGGTCCGCGCGGGCGCGGCCTCGTCGAGCTCGGCCACCGGCAGCTCGGTCGCCGGCGCCGCGGCGGCGTCGGCTGTGGGCACAGGTCGCGGCGACGGCCGGGCGCTGGTGGCGTAGGTGCCGCCGCGCTGGTGCCACGCCACGCGCGCGCGCAGGTCGCGGGTCAGCGCGGCCAGCTCGGCCGGCAGGTCGTCGGGCGCGCCCGGCTGGTTCGTGCTACCCACCACCTGTCTATGCCACGGATCGCTCCTGCCCTGGTGGTCGCGCTCACCCTGGTCGCCGCGCTGGCGTCGTGCAAGCGCGGCGCGCCGGTCCCCGCCGGCGACGTGGCCGCGCGCCTGACCGTGCCCACCGCCGCCGGCACGCCGTTCGACCCCAGCACGCTGCGCGGCCAGCCGGCGCTGGTGGTGTTCTGGCGGCCCGGCTGCCCCCACTGCCTGGCCGAGCTGCCCGAGGCCGCCCGGGCCGCGCGCGAGCGCGGCGTCACCGCGGTCGCGGTCCAGGTCGCGGGCAAGCCCGAGGTCGGCCAGGAGGTCCTCGCCAAGATCGGGTGGACCGGCCCGGCCCTGGTCGACGACGGCCAGCTCCGCGCGGCCTGCAGATCAAGGCGGTGCCGTTCACGCTGGTGCTGCGCGCCGACGGCACCGCGCGCTCGGCCTCGATCGGGCGCCAGAGCTACGACGCGCTGGTCGCCGCGCTCAAGTAGCGCGCGCGGCCAGCCGCGCGCCGACCGCGTCGAGGATGCGGTGCGCGACCACGGTCTTGGGCCCGAACGGCACCTCGGTGGTGCGGTCGCGCTCGACCACGACCACCCGGTTGGTGTCGACCGAGAACCCGGCGTCGGCGGCGCTGACGTCGTTGGCGACCACGAGGTCGCAGCCCTTGGCCGCCAGCTTGGCGCGCGCGTAGTTGACGACGTCGTGGGTCTCGGCCGCGAACCCGACCAGCAGCGGGCCGGCGCCGCGGCGCGCGCGCTCGGCGCCGAGGCCGGCCAGCAGATCGGGGTTGGCGTCGAGGACGATGCTCGGCGCCAGGCCGATCTCGGTGCGCTTGAGCTTCTTGTCGGCGGCGGCCAGCGGCCGGAAGTCGGCGATCGCCGCCGCCATGATCACCGCGTCGCCGGTCCAGGCGTGGTCGGCCAGGGCCCGCGCCATCGCCCGGGCGTCCTCGACGTGGACGGTGGTCAGCCCGACCGGGTCTGGCAGCGCGGTCGGCCCGGCGATCAGCGTCACCGCGGCCCCGCGCCGCGCCGCCGCCGCCGCCAGCGCGTAGCCCATCTTGCCGCTCGAGCGGTTGCCGACGTAGCGCACCGGATCGATCGGCTCGTGGGTCGGCCCGGCGGTCACGACGATCGCGCGCCCGGCCAGATCCTGCGGCGCGCGGATCCGCGCCGCGGCCTCGACGATGTCGGCCGGCTCGGCCAGGCGCCCAGGCCCGACCCAGCGGCACGCCAGGAAGCCGTCGCCGGGGCCGACCACGCGCGCGCCGGCGACGTCGACCAGCCGGCGCACGTTGGCCGCGGTCAGCGGGTGCTGCCACATGTTGACGTTCATCGACGGCGCCAGCAGCAGCGGCGCCTGGGTCGCGAGCGCCACGGTCGTCACCGGATCGTCGGCCATGCCCGCGGCCAGGCGCGCGATCACGTTGGCGGTGGCCGGCGCGACGATCATCAGATCGGCGCGATCGGCGATGCGGATGTGGCCGATGTCGGCCTCCTGGGTCGCGTCGAACAGATCGGTGAACACCGGCCGGCCCGACAGCGCCTGGAACGTCAGCGGCCCGACGAACCGGGTCGCGCGCCGGGTCATCACCACCTGGACCTTGGCGTCGGCCTTGATCAGCAGCCGCACCAGCTCGCACGCCTTGTACGCGGCGATGCCGCCGCCGACCGCGACGATGATCTCGGCGCCGGCCAGCGGCGTGGCCGGATCGGCGGCGAGCGTGGGCGTGCGGGCGACGTCGGTCATGCGAGCTCCTGGCGGCGACCATAGCCCGAGGCCGCCCCCGCGCCGACCCGCGCGATCACCCCGGTCACAGCAGCGGCCCCAGCGCCTGGGCCAGGGCCCGGGTCTCGAGCAGGTTGTCCTCGATCGAGCAGTAGGTCCAGCCGCCGTAGCGCCCGACGCTGTAGACCCCGGCGGCCTCGAGCGTGCGCCGGGCCGTGGCGACCGCGGCGATCGAGCGCTGGGTGATGTGGGCGTAGGCCGGGGTCATCGTGACGGTGTGGCTGGCGACCAGCTGGTGATCGGTGACGACGCCCTCGGCCCGCAGATCGTCGAGGACGCGCGCGCGCACCGCCAGCGGATCGACCGCGGCGCCGTCGTCGGGCAGCCCGACCTCGACGTACAGGCTCATCCGGTCGCCGCCCATGATGTTGTCGTACCAGCCGACCCGGTAGAACGACCGCGCCGGATCCGGGAAGTACATCCAGTGCACGCCGGCGGGGCCCTTGCGATCGAAGCCGAGGTTCCACACCAGCACGCGGTTGCCGGTGAACGTGCCGGGCTCGACCGGCAGCCCGCACAGCCCCAGCAGCGCCGGCAGCGGCGCCGACGACACCAGCCGGCCGTACTGCACCTCGCCGCGCGGGGTCGTGACCACGCGCCGCCGCAGATCGATCGCGGTCGCCGGGGTCGCCAGCGCCACCGCGTCGGTCGGCAGATCGCGCAGGAGCGCGCGCACGTACTCCATCGCGCCCCGGGCCGGGTACGTGAACGTCGCGTTGTAGCTGGCGTTGTCGGCCGCGCGCATGTTGCGGACGATGTCGGCGACGTCGGCGTGGGGGAAGAACCGCCCCATCGCGTCGCGATCGAGCCGATCGAGGTCGGTCGCGTAGAGCTTGGTGTTGTACGGGATCAGGAACGCCTCGGCGATGCCGCGGCCGAACCGCCGGTACAGCATCTCCTTGAACGAGCCCGCGGTGGCGTCGACCACCGCCTCGTCCCGGAAGTACAGGTCGACCAGGCAGTCGATGAACCGCTCCTTCGGCAGCTGGTGGATGTTCTTCTGGAACGGGAAGTCGACGTCGACGCCGGCGACCCGGATCGACGACAGCTTGGTCACCGTCCGGACCTCGCCGTCCATGCGCGCGCGCAGCCACGCCTCGACGTCGGCGTGCTTGAAGTGGAAGAAGTGGCCCGAGTAGTCCCAGACGAAGCCGTCCTCGACCACGGTCCGGCAGTAGCCGCCGGGCTCGTCAGCGGCCTCGAGCACGCGCACGCTCGGCGCCGGTCGCCCGCGCGCGGCCGCCTCGGCCCGGATCCAGTTGGCGAAGCCGAGGCCGGACATGCCGGCCCCGATCACCAGGTAGTCGACCTGCTCCATCGCGCCGCAGTATCGCCGCGGCCCCACCCGGGGGCCAGTATCGCGACTTCCCGTCGGTTGGCGCGCGGCGCCGGGTCGTGCCGCCCCGACGACCTCGCGGCGGTCGCCTCGACCACCGGCGTCCATCCGCTCGCCCAGCGCGTTCACCCAGGCGCCGAAGCCGTCGCCCCGCTGCCTGAGCCCACAGACGATCACCCCCCGTCGCGGCGCGCCCCGCCGCCTGCGCCGACCGCGGCCGCGCGCCCCGATGCGGCCCGTCAGGGCGCGTTGGCCGCGCCCGGGGTCGGGTTGGCGGTGTTGCCCCAGTCGACCGCGGCGTTGTCGGTGTCGACGCCGTTGGGCAGGCGGGCCATCGCGCCGGCGCCCGGGTCGGCGGCCGTGGTCAGGGTCATCTCGACCAGGTTGACCGAGCCGTAGCCGGTCAGCGTCACGGTCACCGGGCCCTCATAGGCGAGCTTGTCGACCACCGTCATCGTGGCGGTGTTGACCAGCACGATGCCGTCGCCGGGCGGCGCGACCGCGGTGCCACCGTTCTGGATCGCGTCGGTGGCTGGCCACTGATCGTTGCCGGCGCCGACCGGCGGCGTGAACTTGGTGCCGCCGCCGGTGACCGCGGCCGCGCCGATGAGCAGGTAGCCGCCGGGGGCCAGCGTACCGGCCGGGGCCAGCGCCAGGGTCCGGTACGGGGCCGGGGTGCCGTTGCCGTTGACGAAGATCAGCCCGTAGTCGGCCAGGTTCACCGTGGACGTGCCGGCGTTGTAGAGCTCGACGTACTCGGTGGAGTCGGGGTTGACGGTCTGGTCGTAGTCGACCTCGTTGATCACCAGCCCGCCGGTCGCGGCCACGACCGAGACCATCGACGTCAGCGTGGTCGCGCCCAGCGTGGCGCTGACGGTGACCGTGGCGTCGGCGGCCGGGGCGGTGAACGCGAACGTCGCGGTCTGCTGGTTGGCGAGCACCGTCACGGTGGCCGGGACCGCGCCGGCGGTGGTCGCGAGCGTGACGACCGTGCCGCCGGTCGGCGCCGGGACGTCCAGCCCGACCGTGAACGTGACCATCCCGCTCGGCGCGACGAGCGCGGTCGGCGGGGTCAGCGAGGCGAGCACCCGGACGTCGGCGTCGGTGAGCGCGCGGACGGTCGCGGTCAGCGATACGCCCGGCATCACCGTCAGCGACGCCGTCAGGGTCGCGGTGCCGGCCGCGGTCGAGGTGACCGGCACGGTGAAGGAGGTCGCCCCCATCGGCACGGTCACCGCGTCGCCGGGCACGCGGGCGGCGGCGTTGTTGGACGAGGTGATCGTCACGCCGGTCGCGGCCGGCGCCGGCTGGTTGAGCGTGACCGTCAGCATGGTCGGGAAGGTCGGCACGCTGGTGCCGCCGACCGCGACGAAGCTCTGGGCCGGCCCGAACGCCGAGAGGTCGAGCACCGCCGGGCCCAGGTCCGCGGCCGAGCGGATCTCGATCTTCGAGGCCATGTTGCGGAACGCCAGCACGCCGGTGACCGAGCCGTACTGGAGGCCCACGGTCGGCGGCGGCGTGACCGCGAACAGGAAGTCGTCGACGACGACCGAGCCGCCCGCGGCGGCCATGACCGTGAACTCGCCGAAGGCCGCGTCGACCGCGGTCACGGTGA
The DNA here is from genome assembly GCA_016717005.1 of Myxococcales bacterium. NCBI lineage: Bacteria > Pseudomonadati > Myxococcota > Myxococcia > Myxococcales > Myxococcales bacterium. The sequence continues at coordinate 367,314 of JADJUF010000008.1, forward strand.
CCACCGCGCCGATCCGGACGATCACGCTCTCGAGCGTGGCCGCGCGCGGGCCCCCGGTCGCGATCTCGGCCGCGGTCACGTCGATCGGCGTCGGGGCGGCCTCGACGGTCGAGGTCGCGGTCACGGCCAGGACCATGTCGAGCTCGAGCTGGCCGCTGAACAGCGCGACCCGCCCGTCGACGTCGACCCGGTTGCCGACGTTGACCATCGCCAGGAACGGCGAGCCGGCCGCGGTGAACACGAACAGGCCCGAGTGATCGGGGCCGAGGTAGCCGGCGTCGCCCTCCTTGACCTGGACGAAGAAGCCGTTCGAGCCCTTGCCGGTGACCAGCGCGCCGACGATGCGCGCGGTGGTGCCGATCGGCGTGGTGCCGTCCTTGATGTCGTAGATCGTGGTCGGCACCGTCACGGCCGGACAGACCGAGTCGGGGTTGGCGACGGCCGGGCAGAAGTCGCAGGCGTCGCCCTTGCTGTCGCCGTCGCCGTCGGTCTGGTCGTCGCTGAGGAACGGGCACACGTCGGTGGCGTTGGTGGTGCCGTCGCCGTCGAGGTCGGTGCCGACCGGGGTCGGGTCGCACGCGTCGCCGACGCCGTCGGCGTCGACGTCGGCCTGGGCGCCGTGATCCATCGGCCGGATCGGGTTGAACACCCGCGGGCAGTTATCGCTGCCGTCGACCACGCCGTCGCCGTCCTGATCACCGGCGACGACGCCGTCGTACTCGCCGGCGCGGGTCGGCAGGCAGGTCGGCTCGTCGGCCGGCGGCGCGCAGATGATGGCGGGGTACGCCAGCGGGACCCGGGGCGCCAGCACGGCGTAGGTCTGGTTGAACTCGCGCTGCGCGCACACCCGCCGGGCCTTGGTGCAGACGGTCAGGGTCTCGCAGCCGGCGTCGAGCGCCGCGACCACGTCGTCCTCGCCGTAGAGCACGTCGCCGTCGCGGCCCACCAGCGCCACGTCGGCGTCGCCGCCGGCGATGATCGCCCGGTAGGTCTCGCCGGGGTCGGCGTGGAACACCGCGAGGTCGGCCAGCTTGCCGACCTCGAGGGAGCCGATCAGGTCGTCGGCGCGGCTGGCGATCGCGCCGTTGATGGTCGCCATCCGCCACATGTCCTCGTCGGTGAACGCGCCGTCGAGGTAGGTGCTGTTGAACTCGTCGACGCAGGCCAGCTCGCGCAGCTGGGTGGCCGAGCCGGTGTAGGTCCAGTCGGTGCCGACCGCGACCGTGCCGCCGAGCCGGGCCAGGACCTGGGCCTGGGAGGTGTTGCCGAACAGCGAGATGTTCGACCGCGGCGACCACAGGAGCGCGCTGCGATCGCGCGCCATGTCGTAGTAGTCGGCGGCGTTGGCGGCGACGACGTGGACGTGGGCGGTGTTCTTCTCGACGAAGTCGCGCCCGCCGCCGAAGCTCGTGCGCTGGCACTGGAACTCGGCGCGGCTGCGGTCGTCGATGCCCTCGGAGGTGTGGGACACCAGCGCGTGCTGGGCGCTCACCTCGATCTCGGTCGACTGGTAGTTCCAGCCGCAGCTGGCGGGGATCGCGTGGGCGTTGGCCCCGGAGCTGTCGCCGAGCATGAACACCTCGTAGTTGAGCGGCGAGAACCCGAGCGCGAACTCGGGCGCGGCCACGTCGTCGAGGTTGCGGGCCATGCCGTCGGCGTGGCCGGAGCCGACGATCGACGTCGTCCCGGAGAAGACCTGGCGCAGCTCATTCCAGCGGACGCCGTCGGTGTTCGAGGCGGTGTTGCCGTACTGGTTGGGCGGGGTCGGCCAGGCGTCACGCCACTCGTTGCGGTGCCCGTAGCGCCGGGGATCGTGCGCCACCGTCGACGCCAGCGGCGCCCGGTTGTCGTAGGTGATGTGATCGTGGGCGTTGACCAGGCCGGGCGAGATCGCCGCGCCCTTGCAGGTGATGACCGTGGCGGTCGCGAACCCGGGCGCGGTCGCCGGGTCGCAGCCGACGTAGGTGATCAGGTTGCCGTCGTAGACCACCGCGCCGTCGAGGTAGGTCGTGCCGAGCCCGAGGACGTTGCCCCGCACGACCACCGCGGTGCCGGCGCCGTCGACGACGTCGCAGTCGCCCTCGGTCGGCGCCGCCAGCGGCGTCGGGCACTGGACGGTCGAGCTCTGCATGCCGTCGGGCATCGCGTCGGTCATGGCGTCGCCGCCGTCGACCCCGGCGTCCGCGACCGGGGCGTCGGGTGACGTCGAGCCCCCGTCGTCGCCACAGGCGACCAAGGCGATGAGGGTCGTGACCGCGAGCAGGAATGACAGGAATGAATCCGAATCGACGGCGCATTTGGCGCGGACACTACACCCCGGCGGTGACGACGGGGTGTACCAAGATCACACGTTCGGGTGACGTCTGGGCGGCGTCAGCGCAACAGCCGCGGCCCGCCCTCCAGGGGCGCGGCGGCGACCTCGACCGGGGCGGCGCTGGCGGCCGGCTCGAGCCGGGGCTGGGACACCGAGGCCGGGGTGGGTGCCGGCGGCGGCGCCGGCACGACCCGGGCGGCCGGCGGCGGGGCCGCGGGCGCGTCGAGCCGCGACAGCTCCAGGCTGACCCGGTCGTCGGCGCGGCCGCGGATCACCGCCCGGGCCAGCCAGCCGATCCCGAGCCCGACGGTCAGCGCCAGCGCGCCGCGGCTGCCGAGCCACCACATCGTCGTGAGCCACAGGCTCGGCGCCCCGGCCAGCGCCAGCGTGCCGGCGGCCCGGCCCTCGCTCATCGGGATCTGGCTGCCGGCGCGGTAGCGCCGCCGGCTCCACGCGAACCCGACCAGGCCCAGCGCCCACAGCGGCGCGGTCACGACCAGCAGCGCCAGCTCGGCGGTGCGCCCGGCGCCGGTCGTGCGCGGGTGCGGCAGCAGGTACGAGGACACGGTCCGGCGCTCGGGCGGGCCGTGGTGGCCGTGCATGACCAGGAGCGCCCGGGCCTCGTCGCGCGACAGCCCGCCCAGGCCCGGCGGCGGCGCCTCGACCCGGTGGCCGCAGTGCGGGCACACCGGCGTGGCCTCGCTCATCTTGCCCGCGCACGCCGGGCACGCCCGCGCGGTCACCGCGGCCCCAGCTCCCGCAGCTCGCGGGTGAGGATCCGGCGCGCGATCGCCAGCGCGCAGCCGTAGGTCGACTCCATGCCGAAGAACGACATGCTCTTCGACAGCAGGCTCTGCCGGCGCGAGTACGGCGTGTCCGACGCGTAGTGGATGAGCCCGAGCTCGCCGTTGACCAGATCGGTCAGGTTGACGATCTCGCCCTTGGGGTGGCGCTGGGGCGCGGCGGTCTCGTAGATCGCCGACAGGTACGGGCCGGCCTCCATCTCCATGACCGTGTAGCCCTCGCGGTAGAACACGTCCATGTAGCTGCGGTTCTGCAGGAACGCCGAGCGCACCGTCAGCGCCTTCTGGTTGTCGAGGACGGTGCCGTGGCGCATGTACGGCTGCACGTCGGCGGCGGTGATCGCGTTGCGCGTCAGGTAGGTGTTGCCCGAGTGCTCGTCGTGGACGACCTTCGAGATCATCACGTCGCCGACGCGGCCGTTGAGGGTCGCGGCCTTGCCCATGATGTAGACGCCGCGCACCTCGCTGGTGCCCTCGGCCATCGCCGCGAGGTGGTGGTAGGCGGCCATGCCCAGCGGGTAGTCGATGTTGACGATCAGCGCGTCGGACGTGGCCAGGCGCTCGAGGCCGGGCACGTGCGCGCGCGGATCCATGTCGGCCGGGCGCAGCCGCGCCAGCTCGATCACCTGGGCGGTGACGTCGATGCGCGCCGGGCTCGGGATCGTGTGGATGCCGCACGCGGCGTCGTGGGCCTGGACCGCGGCGAGCCGGGCGGCGCCGCGGGCGGGGTCGCGCAGGAACGCGCGCAGCAGGTAGTACAGCAGGTTGGCGCGGGCGCCCTCGTCGGCGCCGCCGAGCGTCGCGTCGAGGATGCTCGCCAGACCCTCGGGGTCCTCGGCCCGGGTGAACGCCGCCAGCTCCTCGGTGTGCGCGAACGCGTAGCCGCCGAGCAGGTTCGCGAGCGAGTGGCTGTTGGACGACACGAAGTAGACCGGCCGCTGGGTGACCATCGGGCGCGCGCGCTCGATCGCCCGCCACCAGTGCGCGGCCGAGCGCTGGTACTCGCGGAACGAGCCGTCGAGCAGGCGCAAGGTCAGGTCGAGGGGCCGCGCGGCGATCGTGGCCAGGCGCGCGTCCGCGTCGCGGCCCAGGCCGGCCCGCAGCGTGCGCACGTCGTCGGCGGTGACGCCCAGGACCGCCGCCAGGGCGGGATCGCCCAGGGCCGCCGCGCCGGCGCCGGCGATCGCCAGGCGGCCGTGCAGCTTGTTCCACTCGATCTGGTAGGCGGTGACGATCGGCACCAGGTCGTCGATGTCCGAGGCCGAGGCCACGAACACCGCGAGCGTGCCCGCGCCGTCGTAGCGCAGCGGCCGACGGCGCCCGCGGGTGCCGACGGTCTGCCAGGTGGCGACCGGCAGGCCTGCCCGCGTGAACTGCTCGAGGCTCTGGCCCAGCACCAGCCGCTCGACGTCGGGCATGCAGTCCGGCAGGCGCGCGGCGCTGTACGCGAAGGCGGCCGCGTCGGGCTCGGGCGCCAGGGCGCCGGCGTGCAGGCTCGAGCTCGAGTACAGGTGGGCCTCCTCGAAGGCGCGGACCCGCACGTCGCCGCTCGACCGGAGCAGGCTGTAGTACGTGCGGATATAGAGGTCGATCTCGTTCGACGTGGTCCGGGGCGGCTGACGATCCACGCCCGAGGTATATCGCGGGACCCCTCCGGTGGCCTTTTGTTCAGACGCGATCGGTGCTATCCCCTGCCCCGCTCGCCGCCGAGGTGGGCACAACGAGGCCACGCGTGAGCAAAGAAGAGCTAGTTCATCTCGAGGGCGAAGTCGTCCTCATCGCCAAGGGCGGCAACTTCCGGGTCAAGCTCGACGCGGGCGGCCACGAGGTGCTCGCCAAGCTGGCCGGCAAGGTCCGGCGCCACCGCATCCGCGTCGTCCTCGGGGATCGCGTCACCGTCGCGGTGTCGCCCTACGACCCGACCCGCGGGTTCATCGTCTACCGGCAGCGCTGATTCGGATCTCTGCACCTGGTGCGTCGCGCGCTGGGTTGAGGGTCCCCGGACCGGGGCCGTGGCATGCGGGCGCCGGTGCTGATCTCTGCACCTGGTGCGTCGCGCGCTGGGTTGAGGGTCCCCGGACCGGGGCCGTGGCATGCGGGCGCCGGTGCTGATCTCTGCACCTGGTGCGTCGCGCGCTGGGTTGAGGGTCCCCGGACCGGGGCCGTGGCATGCGGGCGCCGGTGCTGATCTCTGCACCTGGTGCGTCGCGCGCGAGCGTGAGGGACCCCGGACCGGGGCCGTGGCGTGCGGCGCCGGTGCTGATCTCTGCACCCGGTGCGTCGCGCGCGAGCGTGAGGGTCCCCGGACCGGGGCCGTGGCATGCGGGCGCCGGTGCTGATCTCTGCACATGGGTGCGTCGCGCGCGCGGTTGTAAGGTCGGTGACGCGGGTCCCGACTTGCGCGCGGGGGCCGCGGGCACCTGACGGCTCGGCCCGGGCGCTGAGCCCTCGCGCGGCGCCGCGGGCCGCGGCGCCCGGGTGCTATCCTTTTCGGCGATGGCGCAGTCACCGCTCTACGCGGGGTTCGATCTCGGCACGACCAACTCGGCGGTCGCGGTGTTCGACGGCGAGCACACCCAGGTGGTGCGCAACGCCTCGGGCGGCGCCGTCACGCCCTCGGTCGTGCGCATCGATCGCTCCGGCCGGGTCACGATCGGGCAGCGGGCGCGGCGGTTCCTCGAGGACGATCCCGACAACACCGCGACCGAGTGGAAGCGGGTCATGGGCACCGACCGCGCGATCGAGTTCCCGGCCGCGGGCGTGCGCAAGCGCCCCGAGGAGCTGTCGGCCGAGATCCTGCGCGCGCTCCGCGCCGACGTGGCCGATCAGCTGGGCGTGACGGTCGAGCGCGCGGTGATCTCGGTGCCGGCGCTGTTCGAGCTGCCCCAGAGCGCGGCGACCAGCGAGGCCGCGCGCCTCGCCGGGTTCCAGCGGGTCGAGCTCCTGCAGGAGCCGATCGCGTCGGCGCTGGCCGCGGGCTGGCGCGCCGACGACGACGGCACCGCGAGCTGGCTGGTCTACGACCTCGGCGGCGGCACCTTCGACGCGTCGCTGCTCGAGACCCGCGACGGCCTGCTGCGCGTGGTCGGCCACGACGGCGACAACTTCCTCGGCGGGCGCGACTTCGACTGGGCGATCACCGAGCACCTCGCCGCCGCGCTGGCCCAGGCCACCGGCGTCGCGCTCGAGCGCCGCAACCCGGCCCACGGCCCGGCCCTGCGCCTGCTGCGGCTCGCCGCCGAGGAGGCCAAGATCGAGCTGTCGCGCAGCGCCTCGGCCCAGGTCACGCTGGCGCGGCCGCTCGAGGTCGACGGGCGCGAGGTCGAGGTCGATCTAACGCTGACCCGCGCCACCGTCGAGACCCTGACCGCGCCGCTGGTCGAGCGCTCGCTCGAGGTGTGCCTGCGGCTGCTCGGCGGCCACGGCCTCGGGCCCGGCCGGCTCGCGCGGATCGTGCTGGTCGGCGGCCCGACGCTGATGCCGGGGCTGCGCGCGCTGGTCCAGGCCCGGCTCGAGGCGGCGGCGGTCGAGGGGCTCGATCCGATGACGCTGGTGGCCCAGGGCGCGGCCCTGTACGCGGCGACCGCGGGCCTCGACGGTCGGGCCGCGCCGCCGCCGGTCGCCAGCGGCGTCAAGGTCTGGCTGCAGTACCCGCCGGTCACCGCGGACCTCACGCCGCACGTGGTCGGCCGCTTCGTCGGCGGCGCGCCGCCCGCGCGGATCCGCCTCGAGCGGACCGACGGCGGCTGGGCCAGCCCCGACGCGGCGATCGCGCCCGACGGCGGGTTCGTCACGATGGCGGCGCTGGTGCCGCGCGCGGCCTCGACCTTCCGGCTGATCGCCACCGCCGCCGACGGCGCCACGGTCGCGGTCGAGCCCGGCACGATCACGATCGTCGCCGGCCTGACGATCTCGGATCCGCCGCTGTCGCGCACGATCGGCGTCGCGCTCGCCAGCGATCACGTGCAGGTGTACTTCGAGCGCGGCGCGCCGCTGCCGACCCGCCGCAGCTTCACCCACACCACCGTCGAGACGATCGCCGCCGGCAACCCCGACGCGGTGCTGCGCATCCCGATCGTCCAGGGCGAGTTCGACCAGGCCCACCTGTGCCGCCTGGTGGGCGCGCTCGAGGTCCGCGGCGGCGACGTGCGCGCGACCGTCCCGATCGGCTCGACCGTCGAGGTCACGATCGAGCTCGACCGCGCCGGCTGCCTGAGCGCGCGCGCCCACGTGCCGGCGATCGACCAGGTGTTCGAGCACGTCGCACACCTGCTCGTGCCCGACGCCGCGCCCGCGGCGCTCGACGCAGCCCTGGCGGATCAGCGCCGCCACCTGATGGCGGTGCGCACCGACGCGTTCCGCCACGGCCTGGCCGCGGTGATCGAGAAGCTGGGCGCGGTCGAGGCGCTCCTGGCCGCGGCCGAGCGCGACATCGACGCGGCCCACGGCGGTGACGCCGACGCCGGCCAGAAGGCCCGGCGGACGCTGCTCGAGATCGACGCGGTGCTGGCCGAGGCCGACCTGGCGCGGAGCTGGCCCGAGCTCGACGGCGAGGCCCAGCAGGCCGCGATCATCGCCAACGGCGCGGTCGCCAGCTTCGGCACTGACGCCGAGCGCCGCCTGCTCGACGAGGTGCTCACGGCGCTCGCCCGGGCCCGGCGCGATCGCGACGTGGCCGAGCTGGGCCGGCAGCTGCTGCTGGTCCGCCGGCTGTCGAGCGCGGCGTGGAACCGCAACCCCGACGCCTGGACCTACCACCTCGAGGACGCGGCCTCGTCGATCCACGAGGCCAGCGACCTGCCCAAGGCCCGGGCCCTGGTCGAGGCCGGGCGCGCGGCCGTGACCGCCGGCGACACCGACGCGGTCCGGCGCGCGGTCAAGCAGATCTGGGCGCTCCTGCCCGTCGACGCCGCGGCCCGCCAGAAGGGCCACGACTCGGGGGTGCGATGATCGACGACGATCCGTTCGCGATCCTCGGGGTGCCGATCACGGCGACCACCCGCGAGGTCGAGCGCGAGGCCGCGAAGCTGCTCGGCATGCTCGCGCTGGGCGTCGGCGACGTCGGCACGTACGCGAGCCCGGCCGGGCCGCGGCCGCGCACCCCCGACGCGGTGCGCGCCGCGGCCGCGCGCCTGCGCGATCCGCGCCAGCGCCTGCTGGCCGAGCTGGTGACCGGTGCGCCGGTCGCCCCGGCGTCGCCGACGCCGCCCGTCGACGGCTGGCCCGACGCGCTCCGCCGGACCGGCTGGGGGCCGCGATGATGCGCATGATCTACATCGCGCTCACCCGCCTGCGCGCGTCGTTGTGGCGCGCGCGTCGGCTCGACCGCGGCCACTTCGTGGCGTGGTCGCTGGCGATCGCGGCGGTCGAGGTCCTGTTCACCTGGGCGATCGGTTCGGTCGTGGTCGGGCTGGTGTGGATCGGCGCGCCGATCGTCGCGCTGGTGCTGGCGGCGCTGATGGCGTGGCTGGTCGTGCCGCACTGGCTGATCGAGGGGATCGCCATCCCGCGCGGGTGGCCCCGGGTGGCCTGGTACCTCAGCGCCACCGACCCGCGCGGCGACGGCGACGCCGGGCGCGCGATCGTGACCGCGCGCGCGATCGTCCGGGCCGGCGCGCCGGCGCCCGCGGTCGCGTGGCTGGCCGCGCGCCTGCCCGCTCGGCTCGACGCGCGTGGCGTGGTCGCGCACGGGCTGATCGCCCACGGCCGCGGCGCTCGCGACGACGCCCGCCGGCTGCTCCGCAGCGTCGCCGAGCTGGGCGATCCGAGCGCGGCGCCGCGCGACGCCGCCGGCGAGTGGCTCGCGGTCGACGCCGCCGAGCGCGGCGCCTGGCTCGAGCTGGCCGTCGACGCGACCAGCGCGGCGTGGCCGGCGACCCCGCTGCGGATCCTGCTCGAGGGCGTGGCCCTGCGCGCGGTCGGCAGCGCCGCGGGGCCGTCGGTCGTCGGGCTGTGGCTGCGCTGGCTGGTGGCGCCCGCGCGGCGCGCCACCTGGGCCCTGGTGCGACGCCCGCCCGCGGTGACCTCGCCGAGCGCCCGCGCGACCACCGCCACCGTCGACGCCAGCGACAACGGCGCGCCCGTCGACGCCCACGGCGCCGCCCTCGCCGCCTACGGCCGCGCGCTCGGGCAGCGCAGCCCCGCCGCGTGCTCGGCCGCGGTGACCGCGTGGAGCGCGGTGCTCGACGCCCCGACCTGGCTCGACGATCAGGCCGCGCGCGCGATCGCGCTCGGGCTCGACCCGACGTCGGCGCGCGCGACCGCGGCCGCCGCCCGCGATCAGCTCACCGGCCACCTCGTCGAGCTCGTGCTCGCCACCGGCGCGCCGCTGCCGGTCGCCGACGGCGGGCTGGCCGCGGCGGTGCGCACCGTGGCCCGCGGCCGCCTGCTCGCCGGGCTCGAGCTGACCTTCGGGCGCCTGCGCGGGCGGGTCGGCGCGACCGAGGCGCTCGCGGCCATCGACGAGTGGCGCGAGTTCCTGGCGCTGCGCGACGCGTACCTGACCGCGGTCGCGCCCGGCGGCGTCGAGCTCGAGCGGGTCGCGTACCCCCACGCCGACAACGCGCTCGGCGACTTCACGGTGTGGCTGTGGAACAAGCGCGGCGAGCACGTCATCTCCCACGCGATCACGTCGTGGCTGTACGCGCGCGCGGCGGTCGTCGGCGACGCCGCGGCGGTCGAGCTCCACGGCCGCAACCGCGCGCTGACCGTGCCCGCGGCCTGATCCCGAAACCGGACCAGGAACCGAAGCCGGAACCGAAACCGGAGCCGGAGCCGAACCCGGACCCGGACCCGGAGCGGAGTCGGAACCGGAGCCGGACCCGGACCCGGAACCGGAGCCGGAACCGGACCCGGAACCGGACCCGGAGCCGGAACCGGAGTCGGAACCGGAGCCGGAACCGGAGCCGCACCCCGAACCGCCGGCGCCAGAACCGGCCCCGGCGTCAGCCCGCCGCGCGGGCGCGCGCGACCAGCGTCGGCAACAGCGCCGCGACCGCGTCGACCTCGGCGTCGGTCGTGCTCGGCCCCAGCGACAGCCGCAGGCCGCCGCGCGCGGCCTCGGGATCGAG